>NZ_JBFOFT010000005.1:0-212889 GCF_040887425.1 Enterococcus sp. C53 | reverse complement strand
GTTCATCTGCTTTTTTGTTTGCTTAAATTAAGAAAAAATAAAAAGTTAGGAATAATCGTATTTGGGATTGTTCCTAGCTTTTTTACAAACAAAGGTATATTAAAACAATGAAGATAGAAAAGCGAGGCATTCCTCCTATTTAGCTGGTTTTTAGTAAAAGATAAAAGGTGACAAAATTAAATATAGTTAACAGGTTGTTTGACGAAGTGAGGCTGCCAAGTAAAAAAATTGCACTGAAATTTGCAAACAGATTAAAGATAGACAGCTGGAAATACAAGTTACGCTACATATCAAAAGACAGTGTGTTAATTCCCCATTTTCTTTTTCTATACTTTTAGAGAAAAAGGAGTAAATAATCCTCATGCTTCTACTTTTACCATAAAATACAAAAAAGTTAGGCATAAAGCAAGGGGAGAATTGGTCGGAGTAATCTATTCGAGTGAATGCGAACAAATTTTCGGTTTTTGATGAAAAAAAGCAATGAAAATGGTATGATAAAAGGGCATATAATTTTATAAAGCAGTACCTATTTTATAAAAATTATTCAAATAAAGCCGGATAAGGCATAAATTCATCTTGAGTAAAAAGGAGGACACTCGATGGTTAAATTCATCCATGCAGCTGATTTACATATCGATCGCTCTTTTGAAGGACTAGTAAATTTAGATAAATCGGTACAGGAAAAATTATTAGAGGTTAATTTAAAAGTTTTAGCAAATATTGTAGACAAGGCTATAATAAATGAAGTTGATTTTGTTTTACTTGCGGGAGACACCTTCCATCAAAATCGTCCTTCATTAAAAATCCAAAAACATTTTTTTGATCAAATCGAACGATTGAATGAAAAAGAGATTGCTGTCTATTTGACATTTGGAAATCATGATTATTATCAATCAGAGCGCTACTGGTTTACTTTTCCCGAAAATGTCCATTTATTTACTTCGGAAGAGGTAGAAACAAAGACATTTTTATCTAAAAAAGGGGAAAAGGTCGCCATCAGCGGGTTTAGTTATTTACACCAGTGGATACAGGGAGATAAAGTTACTGAATTTCCTTTACGACACTCAGTGGATTATCATATCGGTCTGTATCATGGCGAAATAGGGAGCAATCAGCGGGGAAACTATGCACCTTTTCAGCCGTCTAAAATGCAGGAAAAAGGCTATGATTATTGGGCATTAGGACATATCCATGTGCCAATGTCTTTAAACGAAAAAGAAACAATGAATTATCCAGGGTCACCTCAAGGCCATACCCAAAAAGAGCAGACAGCTAGAAATGTTTTATTGGTTGAATTGACCTCCAGTGAATGCCAGACGATTCCGCTAGAGGTCGCAGAAGTATACTGGGAGAGTAAGACCGTGTCTTTAAAAACTGCTCTGACTACGCAAGACGTGTTACAAGTGATTCAAGAGCAGTTAACTATGGGAAATCCAAAACTGACGTTGTTAGATTTAAAGGTAACAGAGTATCATCACTTGAACCAAGAAGTGATTGATCGAATCTATTCTGGCGAATTACTTGAGTATTTAATGGAAAAAATAGCCAACCTATCTACAAATTTACTTATTTGGCGTATATCTATTAAGGAAGATGAAAGAATGAATCGAGTATCGTTGAAGGTCTCACAGACATTAGTTGACCAACTCTTTGAAACTTATCGGGTAAGTGAAGATTTCCATCAGATTTTAGGTGAGATGTACAGTCATCCTGATGCGGTTCGCTTGATGAATGATTTACCTGAATATCAGGAAGGTACCTTGACTAAAGCCAAGGCAATACTGGAGCAAGATTTTGTGTTTGAGGAGGAAAGTATATGAGAATCCTTCGAATCGAAATAGCTGCATTTGGTAAGTGGAGACAAAAAACATTTGATTTTATTTCTGGAAATCAATTGATCTACGGTGAAAATGAAGCAGGCAAGTCAACGATTTACCAATTTATTCAGGCTGTATTATTTGGCTTCCCTTCAAAAGGAAAGAAGAAAAAAGACTATACGCCGAAAGATGGGGCTGCCTATGGTGGGAAAATTTGGTTAGAACATCCAGTTCATGGAGAAATACTAGTTGAACGTTACAAACAGCAAAATCGTGGGAAATCTAAAGTCCTTTTTAATGAGCAACAGGGAAGTGATGAATTATTAGAGAAATTACTATCTCCACTAACAAAGGATTTATTTCAGCAGGTTTTTACTTTTCAACAAGAACAGTTAACTGAACTAGATCATCTACGAGAAAAAGAATTACATGATGCACTGATCTCATTAGGGATTACGGGTAGTTCGTATGTTTTTCAAAAAAGACAAGAATATTATCAGCAAGCCCAACAGCTTTTTAAGAAAAAAGGGCAGAAACTGCTTATCAATCAGAAATTGAATGAGTGGAAGAACCTTCAAGAAAGAGTCCATCAAAAACAAGAGCAGGAATCTTTTTTCGGTGAACTCGTTCGACAAGAACAAGCCTACAGTCAAGATCAAAGAGAGCTACAAAAAAAACTCCAAGAGATAAACGAAAAAATTTCTCAGATCAAGCAGCAAGAGCTGAATTATTCTTTATACGAAGAGTGGCAAACACTTAAAGCCAATATCTTACCACAAGTTCCTGAAGAACAGTTGCTTTTAGACTTAGAGGAATTCACTAAACGCTATCAGCAGATGACGGAACGCCTAGATGAGCTCGAAGCTACTTTAGAAAAACATAGCGGAATGGATCAACAGTCGGCACGATATTATTTCTATTTGGAACAAGAGCAAGTACTAAAAGAATTGCAACAACAGCAAACACAAATCGAACATTGGCTGAATGAATGGCAAAGACTCCAAGTGGAAGAACGAGAAATTGATTCAGAATTAAAAATTTTAGAACAAAGCTGGCAATGGCAACGGACACAAGAGCCACAAGAATTTTTGCATACCGAAGAATGGCAGCAACTGTTTTCTGAAAATCGTTTGTTGAAAGAACAAGTCAATCAATTATCAATCAGATCAGAAATCGTCTTAGAGCAGCAGCGGACGATTGAAGCGGAGATCAACCAATTAGAAGCCACACATCCAGAATTATTACAGTCGGCACCTTCAGAAGTTCGTTCAAAGAACAAAACACCGTTTGCTATTATCGGCGGATTCTTTTTTGTAGTGGGGATCTTCCTACCAATGCCTTGGAAACTAGGAGTCTTTTTATTAGCCTTAGGTACATTGGGGTATTCATTTTATGAAAGGAAATCACTGAATGGTCAGAAAAGTGATTTATCAGAAATCAAAGGTAAGTGGCAAGAAAAACTAGGACAATTAGACAATACGTTAGCCCAAATCGAAGAGATTAATCAAAGTAAAAACAAGCTAGTGATTGAACAACAAAAAATCCAACAAAAAGCCTTCGATTTTACAAAGGTCCATCACTTAGGAACGATGAATACCTTAGAAGCGATGAAGGAATATGGGCATGAAGTATCCGATTATCAAGACTTGTATAGCCGCTTGATCAAGAAACAAGAACGAGCAAATGAGATTCAACAAAAGTTGATACAGATTGATCGTCAGTTTGAATTGATTAAGGAATGGTTACCGTTACAAGATAAAGGAATCGCTGAAAAAATGGTGCTTTTAACGAACTTCATCCAAGAAATGGAACAATTGAAATTCGCTAGAAGTTATCAACAAAATACACTATTGAAACAAGAAATCAACCAATTGAAAAAGAAACAAAAAAGTTTGATCGAACACTATAGCGGACAGATGGAACAGGTCGGACTTGCTTATCCATCCGAAGTAGCTGCTTATTTGCAAAAAGCGCAACAAACAAAAACACAACTTCAACGACTAAAAGAGTTGGATGAGATTCTCGCGCCACTTTTTCCAAAAAAACGGACACGGGAGCAATTAAGTACTGAACTGTATCATAATCAAGAGAAACAACGGCAGTATCAGTTTGAAGAAAAACAATTGATCGAACAACGTCAGCGGTTAAAGATCCAAATCGAGGAATTACAAAAAGATGGTACGTTGGATGAGATGTACCAAGAAGAAAGTTTATTGAGAGCACAACTGCAACAACTGATGGAACATTGGGGCGGTCTAATGGTCGCTGGGACTTTTTTAGGGGATCTGTCTACAGAAATGAGTGAACGTCAATTACCACAATTGTTAAAAGCTGCTGGTCACTATTTAGGAGTCTTAACACAAAATCATTACCAAGAGATTTTATTGAGAAATGATACTTTGACACTAACAGACGGTGTAACTGATTTTCCCATTTATGAATTATCTACAGGAACGAAAGATCAACTAATTATGGCCATGCGTTTTGCCTACCTATCGTTAGAATCAAAACGTTCGATCTGTCCAATCATCATAGATGACGGTTGGTTGCATTATGACCATCAAAGAAAATATCAATTAGCTAAATTGTTAGCTGATTTCGGTCAAAATTATCAAGTTATTTGTTTTTCTTCTGACCAAGAAATGGTAAGCTATTATCAGGAGCTTCAACAATCTGTGAATATATTAAAGGATGTATAAAGAATGAAAAAAATTCGTGAATTAGTTGTCGATGAACAATTTGAATTGTTTGTTTTAATTAAAAATGCTGATGTCAGAGTTGCGAAAAACGGAAAAAAATTTATTGCATTTACTTTTCAAGATACGTCTGGAACGATTGATGGCAAATATTGGGATGCTTCTGAAGAAGAAATCAACAAGTTTACTGCTGGGACAGTTGTTTTCTTAAGTGGGAAGCGGGAAATCTATCAAGGAAACCCACAAGTAAAGATTTTGCATATGCGATTGACTAAACTTGAAGAGCCAAGTGATCCTAGTTTTTATATGGAAAGGGCTCCTTTGAAAAAAGAAGAAATGGAAGAAGAAATCAATCAATTATTATTTGATATAACAAATGCTCATTGGAATCGGATTGTCCGTCATTTACTAAATAAATATCAAAAGCAATTTTTTGAATTTCCCGCAGCAAAACGGAATCATCATGCTTTTGCGAGTGGATTAGCTTACCACACATTGACTATGTTGCATTTAGGTAAAGCGATTGCTGATGAATATCCAGAATTGAATCGATCGTTGTTATACGCAGGAATCATTTTACACGATCTCGGAAAAGTGATTGAATTATCTGGACCGATGAGTACGGAATATACTTTAGCGGGTAATCTAGTGGGGCATTTGGTACTAGTAGATGAAGAGATCACGAGAGCATGTATCGCATTGAAAATAAATGAAGCAGATGAAGATGTTTTGGTATTAAGACATATGGTCTTAGCACATCACGGCTTATTAGAATACGGATCGCCGGTTCGACCACGTATCATGGAAGCAGAAATCTTACACCAGATCGATAATCTCGATGCTTCAATGCAAATGATGTTGACGTCGATTCGTCAAACAGAACCTGGAAAATACACTGAACGGATTTTTGGAATGGAAAATCGTAGTTTCTATGTTCCCAAAGAACTATAGATAACTAAAGGCACGTAGCCTAACACGAACTACTTGTGAGCCTACGTGTCTTTATTATTGGAAAATTTATTTTGTTATTGATAAAAATCTACAATAGTGTAAGATTGTAGTCAGATGAGAAACCGTTTTACTAATAGGGGGAAAATAGTTAATGAATCATTATATCCAATCTCTTGGCGTTCAAAGAGATCCGCTATTTTTCTGGGTATTGGGAATTTTCTTCTCAGTATGTTTGTTGTATATGGCTTATAAATTGAGAAACAAATCCAAGATTGCTTTGATTACTTTAACGACTACGGGCGTCTTTATTTGTATTTTTGCTATGTTTGCAACGATCGTTACACTGATGACCAGAATCAATTACTAAAAAACAGCTCTTTGTCAAAGTGAATAGGTAGCGAAAAAACATCAAAGTCAATCATTTACTTTGGTGTTTTAATCTATGCTTATCTTTTATAAAAAATAAGGTGGAAATTACGATCCTTCTTAGAAATTATAGCGTCAACAAAAAAACAGACCAGGATAGGTCTGTTTTTTTCATCTTATTTGCTTGATGATTCAGTTGTTGATGATTCAGAAGTTTTTGTTGATTCAGTTGTTTTAGATTCAGAAGATTTTGTTGATTTTGTTTTAGACTCAGATGTATTGGTATTAGCTGTTTCCATAGTAAATGGCGTTAATACATTTTTAAAGGCATCATCTGTGACTTTTACATTTTCTTCTTTTAATACTTTAGCGATAATTTCTTTTTGTAGGTCTTGATCACTTTCTTTTGTATCTCGGGCGATTGATTCTAATTGTTTCTTGTATTTATTCATGTCATCGCCTTTATTTTGGTTTTTGACCATTTTTACAACATAATAATCTGTTGAGTATGAAGTTGTATTTGTCGCTGAGATAACGTCAGATACTTGACCGTCTTTTAATTTGAAGGCTGCTTCTTTCACTTCAGTTGGAACATCTGTCGTTTGAGAATCAAATTTGATTTTTCCGCCATCTTTTTTAGTTGCTTCATCGGTTGATTTTTCTTTTGCCAATTTCGCAAAATCAGTTCCATCATCTGCTGATTTTTTCACTTCTTTTGCTTCATCTTCACTGCTTACTTTAATGATTTGTGCTTCAACTTCTGGATGGAAAGTTTTCCAAGCTTCTTTTAAATCTTTTTCTGTCACTTTGACGTTAGCACTTATACCAGCTTTTAATACTAAACTGCTTCTAAGTGCTTGTTTATATGAGTCTTCTGTATAACCAGCTGCTTCTAATTGTGATTTAAAGGTGTCACCGTAAGTTTCTTCATTCTTTTTGTATTCAGCATTGACATCTTTATCCGTTACTTTATCGCCATATTTATTTTCAAAGGCTTTGTAAATAATCATATTTTGAACTAATTGTTGGTTGTTTTGCGTATGTTTTGCTTCATTATAAAAATCTTCAACCGTGATAGTTCCGCCTTTCATTGTGGCGATGTCTTTATTTGTACTACCTGAACAAGCAGCTAATGCTAATACAGCTAGCGCACTAGTTGCAGCTAAAATTATTTTTTTCTTTTTCATTAAAATTGCTCTCCTGTGATTTATTATTATTCTTACAATAATAACTATACCATATCTATTTATTAATAAAAACGTTCTCGTGATAGTTTCAAATAAAATTCAAATTTTGATCACATTCCTAACTAAAAATTAAAAAAACAATAAAATTAAAATCAAAAGTGTTATAAAATTCCGCATTATTGCATGTCTTGTGGCAAATCATTTGTTAATTTTTCAACTTGTTCTTGGATTTGTGCAATTCTTGGTTCTGCTTGAAATTTAAAATTTTCAATATCTTTTTTCATTGATTCTTGAAAAGCGGGGATCAAAGTATTAGCTGTTTCTTTTGTGTCAACTAATGCTTGTTTGAAATTATTAAGACTGTTATTTAAATCATTTGTTAATTCCGTTGCTTCGTCTAGTTCAGCGATCAATTTTTTTCTGGTTTCGTTCCCGCTTCTAGGAGCAAATAACAATCCAGATATAGCTCCAACGGTCGTTCCAAAAACGATTCCTTTTAAAAAGTTTTTAATCAATGTTCTTCACCTGCTTTACAATGGTATGTTGAATTTGTTGCAATTCTTCCGCACTATATTCTGACTGATGGTTACCAAAGTGGATCGAAAAATCATCTTCTTTACTATAGCGAGGGACCAAATGGACATGTGAATGAAATACAGATTGATAAGCCAATTCACGGTTATTATTCAAGATATTCAGTCCTTGCATCTCAGGAAAAGCTTCTTCAATTGAACGAGCGATTTTAGGGATACGTGAAAAGACATCAGCTGCTAGTACTTCGTCATATTCAAAAATATCAGAAACGTGTTGTTTTGGAATAACTAGTGTGTGTCCTTTTGTAGCTTGGGATATATCTAAAAATGCATAGACTTTTTCGTCTTCGTAGATTTTATAACTAGGGATTTCTTGCTTAATAATTTTACAAAAGATACAGTTTTCCATAGGAAACATCCTTTCCATCAAAAATATTATTTATGTTAACTTTACCATATGTTCAAAGATTTGTATGAAAAAAAATAAATTGACTTCGTTTTCTTCATGGTATAATAAAAACAATCGAACGACGGAGGAAAAATTATGAGTCTAATTGTGGAACATGTAACAGGTGGCTATGGACATCTACCTGTTTTAAAAGATATTAGTTTTAGTGTACAGCCTGGCGAAATGGTAGGATTGATCGGTTTAAATGGCGCTGGAAAAAGTACAACGATCAAACATATCATTGGCCTCTTAGAACAAAAAAAAGGATCTATCACGATTAATGATCTGAGTTTGAAAAAGAATACTGAAGAATACCGAAAACAAATCGGTTTTATACCTGAAACGCCTTCTTTATATGAAGAACTAACTTTAAGAGAACATATCGAAGTGACTGCGATGGCCTATGATATTCCAATCGATATAGCGATGCAACGAGCTGAGAAATTGTTACATACGTTTCGTTTGGAGAATCGCTTGGAATGGTTGCCAGCCAATTTTTCAAAAGGGATGAAACAAAAGGTGATGATCTTGTGTGCTTTCTTGATCGAGCCTTCTTTGTACATTATTGATGAGCCTTTTTTAGGATTAGATCCATTAGCAATCAATGCTCTTTTAGAACTAATGGTAGAAATGAAAAATGAAGGTTCAGGGATCTTGATGTCTACGCATATTTTAGCTACGGCAGAAAAATATTGTGATCGTTTTGTAGTTCTGCACAATGGAGAAATACGTGCAGATGGAACCTTAAAAGACTTACAGGAGGAATTCCGACTACCTGATTCTTCACTGGATGAAATTTATATCTCCTTGACAAAGGAGCAGGATCATGAATAATTTCTTTCAATTGCGATTAGCAAAACACCAGAAAAAAATGATGAAGTATTTGCGTTATGTACTAAATGATCATTTTGTATTGGTTTGCTTATTTCTATTTGGCGGAGTCGGCTTTTACTATTCAAACTGGTTAAAAACGTTAACGACTCCTTTTCAAATGGGTGGGATTATCCTTACGATCTTTTGGTTTATTTGTTTGTTTTTTGGTAAATTTGCCACTTTTACGCAAGCGGCCGATCTGGTTTTTCTACTACCGAAAGAAAAGGAGATGCATCAGTATCTCCAACGAGCTTTTCTTTATTCCAGTCTATTTCCTTCTCTGTTCTTAGGACTAGCTTGTGGCTTTTCAATGCCCCTCGTGGTTGTGACAACCGGGAAGCCTTTTTCTTTTTATTTCGTTTATTTACTGATTCTCTGGGGATTGAAGAGTAGTCAACTACAAATCAAACGAGTGGAGCTTTTCCGAATTGAAGAGAAAAAATTGATGGTATGGAAAGCTTCTTGGTATCTTTCGACATTGCTGATCTTGTTGCTTACGGTCTATGGATGGCTCTGGCTTGGATTGTTAGCTATGTTGATTCAATTAAATATTTACTTTTGGTTTTTATGGAAAAATATGACGTATCGGTTGGATTGGGAAAAAATGATACAAAAAGAAGAGCAACGTTTACATCAAATCTATCAATTAATCAATCTTTTTACTGACGTGCCGGAAATCACTTCTAAAGTCAAAAGAAGAAGGTATTTAGACCCGTTGCTTCAACATACGAAGAAAACGAAAGATAATACTTATTATTATCTTTATGTCAGAAGATTTATTAGAGGTTCTGATTTCAGTGGTCTTTTCTTACGCTTAGTGTTGATTGGAAGTATCTTGATTGCGGGTATTGAAGATGTTTATTTTATAACTGCTATTGGGGCGCTTTTTATCTATTTGATCGGATTCCAAGTGATTCCTTTATACAATCAATTTCGTTACATGACACTTGTCCAACTTTATCCAATCACGGAAAAGCAAAAAGAGGTTGCACTGCAAAAGTTATTGTTAAATCTTTTGCTGATTGCCGCTAGTCTTTTTGGATTGATTGGTGCGATCGTATTAAATGGTCTAGACAAACTCATACCGATTATCAGTTATTTGATTGTCATCGGCTTGTTTATTAAAATCTATACACCGACTCGGATCAAGAAAATGAACGAATAAAAGAGGTGAAAAAACGAGAGAATAAGGCAGATTTGCTTTTTCTCTCGTTTTTTTGATAAAAGATGGTTTTTTAGAGAGGAATACAGGAAAAAAGAACGTATATGTGCTTGACGTTCGGGGCTTAGGCGACTAGAATAATAAGTACTGCAAATCATAGAGTTTAGAGGACGGGAGAATGCATGATGGAGTTTCAGTTAGACCAAGAATGGCGTTTACGCCCAATCAAAGGTGATACGGGAAAAACATACATAGGCATGCGCGATGAAGATAAGGTCTTTATTAAACGCAATACGACTCCAATGCTTGCTGCACTATCCCGAGAAGGAATTACACCAAAACTGGTATGGACGAAACGGACAGGAAATGGCGATACCTTAACAGCACAGGAATGGCTAGAAGGACGTTTATTAACTCCGACCGAGATCGGCCAGCGAAATGATGTTATTGATGTCTTGTATCATTTGCATCATTCTGCTTCACTTAAAACGATGTTGACTCGGATCGGTGGTAGAGTGATGACACCAGAAAAAATGTTGCAGCAATATGAACTGGAGTTACCTGAGACACTCAGAAAGAATCGATTTTTACAAATCGTTCACCAGTTTTTGCGTCAACAAATTCCACAGATGGATAAAGAGAACTTTGCAGTTGTACACGGAGATGTCAATCATCGGAACTGGTTAGTGTGCAAAAATTATTTGTATCTAGTTGATTGGGATTCAATTATGTTTGCTGATCCAGCGGTGGATATTGCCACGATTTTAGGGAATTATGTTCCATTATCTAATTGGAATCAATGGCTCGTTACTTATGGGATTCGCCCAACGGATGAGATATTAGAAAAATTACATTGGTATGCTGCGATGAATCTTTTACAAGAGATTACCCGATATTGTCAGCGTGAAGATCATCGACGAATGAATGAAGAGATCTTACAGTTGAAAAGAATTTTTAGTGGTTGAGCAAAGAGTCAAAAAGAATGAGTACGGTGTACGAATAAAGCATTTATTGTCGATTATTTATTCAGAGTTAAGATCAGAAGAGTAGAACATCACTTGTCTGATCTTTATTTTTTTAGGAAAGAAAGGAATGGAGTTTTCATGCGTGTACGTAATCGCCCAGGTGCTGCTGAAATGCTAGCAGCGCATCCAGATCTAGTAATAAGTGAACCAACCAAGTGGAGAGGTAAGTGGAACGAACTATTTGGCAATGAGCAGCCGATCCATATTGAAATTGGTATGGGAAAAGGTCAGTTTATCACAGGAATGGCTAAGGCTCATCCTGAAATCAATTATATCGGGGTAGAAATGCAAGTCAGCGTTGTATCAATTGCTTTAGATAAATTAATTGAACAACCATTACCAAATTTAAAACTATTGCATGTTGATGGTTCAGCGTTGACGGAATATTTTGCAGATAGTGAGATTGATCAAATCTATTTGAACTTTTCTGATCCGTGGCCTAAAAAAAGACATGAAAAACGCCGGTTAACGTATCATACATTTTTAGCGGTGGATGAACAAATTCTACGCCCTAAAGGAGAAATCCATTTTAAAACAGATAACCAAGGACTATTTGAATATTCATTAGCTAGTTTTTCTCAATACGGCATGATCATCAAACAAGTATGGTTAGATTTACATCAAAGTAAATATGAAGGAAATATCATGACTGAATACGAAGAAAAATTTTCTTCAAGAGGTCAAAGAATCTATCGTGTTGAAGCTCAATTTCCAGATAAAACGAAGAAATAATGACTTCATTTAATCAAAAGCAACCGAAACATTTTTGTTTCGGTTGCTTTTTTGGTTGTAGATGCAGCTGTTCGAGCAAGAAAAAATTGCTGGGACAAAGTATGTTCGTATTTATCTTATAGAAGGTTCAATCAAGCTAAATTTAGAAAATGAAAATAATCCTTTATCCGTGATCTTCAACTCGGGAATGACAGATAATGTTAGAAATGAGAGTGTCAAAAATGGATCGAATGATTGACTGGCACCAAGCGCATGCGCTTCTTTAGTTAAGGAAACTAACTGCTCATTCACAGCTAAAAAAGGCTCTTGTGACATTAAACCACCGATTGGTAATGGCAAACAAGCTAACTCTTGACCATCTGCAACAGCGATCATTCCGCCACCTTTTTTGATTAATTGGTTTGCTGCTATTAACATATCTTCGTCATTCGTTCCCACCACGACGATGTTATGGGAATCATGCGCAACAGTTGTTGCAAGAGCTCCTTTCTTTAGTTGAAATCCCTTAACGATCCCAACGCCAACATTTCCTGTTCGATGGTGACGTTCGATCACAGCAATTTTTAGTTGGTCGTTGGCAATTGAAGGAACAAAGACACCGTTTTTTGTGTCTACTTCTACGAGACAATCATTGGTCAATAAACTATTAGGAATGACTTCGATCATGTGGGCTTTTTCAGTACAAAGTGGTAAAGCAAAAGAATCGACCGTTAATGGTTTCACATCCATTTTTGGTAATTTTTGAGCATAAGTATTTTTTTGTCTCGGAAATTGTTCCAGATTCAATTGTGCATCCTCTACCACGATTTTTCCATTAGAAAAGACAGTATTGATTGGAAGAGTCGTTAAATCATTGGTTAAGAAGAAATCAGCTTGATAGCCAGGTGCGATGGCGCCTAGCTGACTTAAGCCAAAACATTCGGCAGCGTTTAGTGTGGCCATTTGAATAGCTTGTAATGGTTCCATTCCTAAATGGATTGCTTGGCGTATGATGTGATCGATAGAGCCTTCTGCAACCAGATCATCGATCAGTTTATCATCCGTGACAAATAAACAACGTCGTGAATTTTCTGGTGTTACAACGGGAAGGAGTGCTTCGAGGTCTTTTGCAACTGTCCCTTCTCGAATCATTAAATACATCCCTAAAGCTAGACGTTCTTTTGCTTCTTGTGCGTTAGTCGCTTCATGGTCGGTTTTTATACCAGCCGTCAAATAGACGTTTAGCTCATCTCCTTGAATACCAGCTGCATGACCATCGATTTTCATATTTTTCTCATGCATCAATTGTAATTTATCAATGATGGTTTTTTCGTTATTTGCAACAGCTTGGTAGTTCATCACTTCAGCAAGTCCCAACACTTCAGGACGATCAAGAAAAGGAATGAATGATTGGGCGTCTAGCACTGCGCCGCTTGTTTCAAATGGTGTTACAGGAACGCAGGATGGCAGCATGATAAAAATATTCATTGGTACGGATTGGGCATCTTCAATCATAAAATCAAGCCCAATACTTCCTGCTACGTTTCCTATTTCATGAGGATCAGTAATTATCGAGGTGACGCCATGTAATAAAGAAATTTTTGCAAACTCGCTTGGAGATAAAAGTGAACTTTCGATATGCACATGCCCATCAATAAGTCCTGGTACGAGGTATTGATTTTTTGCATCATAGATTTCTTTGCCTTCGTATTGACCGATCCCCACGATTTTACCGTCACAAATCGCAACATCACCGGTTAGGATTTCTTTTGTAAAAACGTTGACGATTTGTGCATGTTTGATTACCAGATCAGCTGGTTCTTTTTTCCCAGCGACTAAAATATGCTTTGTTCGTAATGATTCCACCATGTTCCCTCCAAAATAAATTTTTAATAGTATAACATAAATTCGGATTTTGCCCATCTTTTAGCATTTAATGATACAAAAATAAAATAGTATTAGAAAAAAGACGTATGTTTTTTATGGAGGGGATAAGATGGATATAAAGGAGATATCAGATGATCTCATTAATGAAAGTTATAAAAAACGTGTTCAAGATATCTATATAATGCCTAATCAAACTGATTTCAATATTTATTACCGCTATAGTAAAAAACGAACATTCCAAAAAAGTATTGCATCAGATATTGGACAACAATTAATCTCACGCTTTAAATATTTAGGAGAGATGGATATCGGTGAGAGAAGAAAAGCGCAATTAGGTGCAATGACTTACGTCTTAAAAGAAAAAGAGGTCAGACTGAGACTGTCTTCTGTAGGTGATTACTTACAAAGAGAAAGTTTGGTGATTCGATTACTTTATGATTTGTCTGAAAAACAGTTCCGCTGTTTTTGTCCTGAGGATTTAAAGGTGATCAATGAGCGGAGTAAAAAGCGTGGGCTCTATTTGTTCAGCGGACCAGTTGGATCAGGAAAAACTTCTTTGATGTACTATTTGGCACAAGACAAAGAGGTACAAGTAATTACAATAGAGGACCCAGTAGAAATTGAAGAAACAGCCTTTTTACAATTACAAGTAAACGACAAAATCGAACAAACGTATGAGGAATTGCTGAAGCTTGCATTACGTCATCGTCCAGATTTATTGATCATTGGAGAAATCAGAGATAGCAAGACAGCGAATGTAGCAATTCGAGCAGCGTTGACAGGTCACCGTGTATTTGCGACGGTTCATGCCCGCCATTTAGATGGAACCGAAGCGAGAATTCTTGAATTAGTTGGCAGAAGCGATGAGTTTTTTGAATGTTTATCTGGCGTAATCTACCAAGAAATCCTTTTAGACCAAACACAAGCAGCAGCGGCTTTATGGGGTTACAACTTTACCTACAATGATTTTGAGAGGAAAGGGTGGGACCAAAGCTATGAAGAAGCAAAAAATAGTCGCTGGCGATCGTTTGCCTTCTAAGAAAATGTCACTGAACCATCAAGCAAAGTATATTCGACTGATGGGGGAGTTACTTGACCATGGATTTAGTATTCAAGAAGCAACGGAAATATTGTTGAAGATCACACCTGTCCCCCATATTTATTTACAGCAAGGACACCGTTTATTGCAAGAAGGACATTCTTTTTATGAGGTTCTACAAGCATTGGGTTTTACTCAAGACAAGCTTGTGCAAATCGAGTTAGCCAGTGCGCATGGGAACTTGATCCAAACATTGAATGGGATGGCAGAACAATTTCGTCTCGTAGCAGAATTTCGAAAAGAATTAAAAAAGATGATCAGTTATCCGTGTTTACTGTGTTTGTTTTTATTAGGGATCTTAGTTGCATTACGCCAATTTATTTTGCCACAGTTATTAACTTCGGAAATGGTCATGGATACGCATTGGGGAATCCGATTTTTGCAGTCCTTTCATTGGTATGTTCTTCTTGTTTTACTGTCTGTTGGTTTATTATGTCTGTTTATCAAGATCAGGCTCCTAAAAATGGATATGATTCAACGAGGGGAATGGTTCAGCAACAAACCATTGATTGGTTCGCTGTTTTCCCTCTACCAGTCTTCTTATATCGCTTTAGAATTTGGAAAATTATTCTACGAGGGATTAGAATTGCGCCAAATTATTTTTTGTTTGAAAGAAACAAAACAAGGGAGTTTGATCCAACTATTAGCATTTCGTCTGACAAAAGGGTTAGAATCAGGAATTTCTTTAGCACAGCAGTTTGAGACTTATTCATTTTTAACGGCTGAATTTAGTCAAATCGTTTTACAAGGGGAAGCAAAAGGAAACTTAGGTAAAGAACTTTTGTTTTACAGTAAATTAGCAAGACAGCATTTTTTCCAAAAGGTAAACCGTGGACTTTCATGGATACAGCCAGTCCTTTTTCTAGGAATTGCCAGCTTGATTCTATTGATTTATGCAGCAATTTTACTGCCGGTTTATGGCAACATTGAGGAGGTTTTATTATGAAATATCTAGTCAATTTCAGACGAAAACAATTAAGGAATGTTGAAAGTTTTACGTTGATCGAAATGCTGATCGTCTTATTAGTAATCAGCGCATTAGTTCTCTTGTTCATCCCTAATATTTCCCGCTATCGAGATCATGTCAATCGAGAAGGCAAACAAGCAGTGATGCAATTGGTCGATGCTCAAAAAGAATTGTACTCTTTGCAAAATAATGGGAAAGTCCCAACGATCGCAGAACTCTTAAAGGAGGGATATATAAAGCAAGAACATGCAGATGCCTATAACCGCAAATAAACCAATTTGCCTTACTGGTTATACTTTGATTGAAACCTTATTTGTTTTGGCGATCACTTTAGGATTATTTCTATTCCCTTCACTTTCAGTCTCAGCTTGGCAAAAGCAGATGACAATAGAGCAATTTTTTGCACAATTTGAAAGTCGGATATATGCCACGCAGAAAATAGCCATTGTCAGCCAACAAGCTACAAGAATCTTTTACGATCAATCAAAGAATCAAATTGTTTTTGACGTACCTAATCCAAATCTCGGTTGGTCAACTTTAGAGGTGCCAGATGAAATTACTGTCCAACAGATGGAAAAGCTCATATTCGCTTCGGGAACCGGCAATGAAAGTTCATTGCAAGCCTATCGGTTCTATTGGACAAATAAAAGACAAACAATCGTTTATCAATTTCAGCTAGGGAGTGGCCGATATATTAAAAAAATCGAATAGACATGCTTTTATTCTATTAGAAACAGTAATGGCTTTATCCATTACCTTATCATGTATCTTTCTTGTCAGTCACGGGAATTTGTATTTATTAACAGCAGAAAAGCAAAATAATCAGGAAATCTTATTACTTCGCAGACTATATGAAGATGTAAAAACCTACCGAATGTATGAACAAATACCGAACCGAACGTTAAATGGACCAGATAGTCAGACAACCATAACCGCTAAAAAGAAAAAGATCGAAAAAGTGAAGCTCACACAAGGAGACAAAGTGATTGAGATTACCAAAATACCAGAATAAAGCTGCCTTTACACTGATTGAATGTTTGATTTCGCTTGCCATTTTAAGTGCTGTTTTACTTTCAATCAGTCTTTTAATCACGCAAACAACGAAAGTGGAACAATATTTACAACAAAAGGATCAAAAAGAGTGGCTGATTTTTTTAGCTCAGTTTGAAGAAGAAATAAAAAAAGGAAAAAATGTCGTCATTAAAGATAACCGTATTTATTATGAGATGGAAAAGAAAACCTATTTATTTGAACAATATCATGCGTTGATACGTAAACGAGAAGTATCAGGGGGACACCAACCTGTGTTAACACAAGTCAAGCATTGGGAAGTGAGAGATTCTACTGCAGCTATCACATTTTTAATCGAATTTATAAACGGAGAGAAGTATGAGGGGATTTGGACCAAGCCACTATCATAAAAAGCATAACAAGGGGTTCAGTAGTAATATCTTATTCTTAACCTTACTATTGTTTTTAGTTTGTAGTTCATTATTGTCGATCATTGTACAAACTTATCGCTCGACAGTAGATTTGAGCCAACGCATCAAAAATTATTATGTAGCAAAAATAATCAAACAAATGGTTTTATCTGAAAGTAACGAGTTGAAAGAACAGGGAATGTATCAATATAATTTAGGAAAGGCTCATTACAAAAGAAAAGCGAATCAGCTAACGATCGAAATTCAGATCGAATCTCAGCATTTTCAGTTCATAGAAATGCTTAACAGTGATACAGAAAGTAACACAGAAAGTGAGTGAATCCATGAAAACGCACTCTTTTCTGTGTTACCGCTGTTTACATAACGTTTATGTTTTTTATTTCACAAACAAAAAAGTGTGAAAACGATTGAAATTTTGCTCATAGTTCGTTAAAATTAAACAGGTAAAATAATTGTTATAATATATCTAGAAATGAGGTGCACCATGTTACCAGAAAAAATGGAACAGGGGTTTGAACAAAACCTAAAAGCGATTCAGCTTTTACAAAATGCATTGGGAACTTCCTTTTTAGAAGCCTATGTCGAAAATGCTGAAAACTTAATCGACAACTATCAAGTACGAGTGGTAGATGGAGTACCGTCTGAAGAAATCAAGCAACAGATTTCTGCTTTGTATAAAGAACTCAGTCAACTTTCCTTTGAACCAGAAGAGTGGCGCCGTCTGTCACAACTACTGTTACTAAAGGGGAGTCAGACAGAACATCTTCAAGCGAACCATCAACTTACTCCAGATAGTATTGGTTTTTTATTTGTCTTTTTAATTGAACAGCTATTCACAAATAAAGAAGAGCCAATCAAGATTTTGGACATTGCAGCAGGAATGGGCAACTTGTTATTAACAGTTCTTTTAAACCTATCAAGTGCGGGATACCAAGCGGAAGGGATGGGTGTAGATATTGACGATACGTTATTAGCGGTTGCTGCTTCAACAAGTGATCTGACTCAGGCGAATGTTCAATATTTTCACCAAGATGGCTTACAAGAATTACTGATTGATCCAGTGGATGTAGCTATCAGCGATTTACCGATTGGTTATTATCCGAATGATCAAAAAGCAAAAGAGTTTTTAACAAGCACCACACAAGGGCATAGTTATGCCCATCATCTGCTATTAGAACAGGCAATGAAGTATGTCAAACCAGATGGATTCGGTCTGTTTTTGATGCCAAGTAACTTCTTAGAAACAGAACAAAGTGAAGAAGTCAAAAGATGGTTTAAAGAAGAAGGATATCTTCAAGGAATGATCCAATTACCAGATGAATTATTCCGTAACAAGCAATCACAAAAAAGTATTTTGATCTTGCAGAAAAAAGGAACAAAGGCAAAACAAGCACAAGAAGTATTACTTGTAAAACTTGATTCACTAAAGAAACCAGAGAAGGTGACTGAATTTTTTAAAGAATTTGAAACATGGAAATCGTCTTCTCTTTAATCACGCACTAAGAAGGAGAATTATATGTCTAAAACAATTGCTATCAACGCTGGAAGTTCAAGTTTAAAATGGCAGCTATATCAAATGCCAGAAGAAACCGTAATTGCTAAAGGAATTGTCGAAAGAATCGGTTTAGAAGATTCAATTTTTACGATCAAATATGGTGAAGATCAAAAATTCGAGAAAATCATGGACATCGATGACCATGAAGTAGCAGTAAAAATGTTGTTAGATCAACTGATTGCATTACAAATCTTAAGTTCTTACGATGAAATCACTGGGGTAGGACATCGTGTGGTTCATGGTGGAGAAACTTATGCTGATTCTGTAATCGTGGATGAAGCTGTGATGGATCGCATTGAAGAATTGGCAGAGTTTGCACCATTGCATAACCCTGCTAATCTAATGGGTATCAAAGCATTTAAAAAAATCTTACCTGATATCCAAAGTGTGGCTGTGTTTGACACGTCATTCCACGCAACAATGCCAAAAAGCAGTTATTTGTATAGCTTACCTGTTTCTTACTATGAAGATTTCAAAGTAAGAAAATATGGCTTCCATGGTACAAGTCATCGCTATGTAGCAGAACGTGCGGCTAAGATGTTAGAGAAACCAATCGAAGAGTTGAAATTGATCACTTGTCACTTAGGGAATGGTGTTTCAATTACGGCAGTAGATGGTGGAAAATCAGTTGATACTTCGATGGGATTCACACCACTGGCAGGTGTAACAATGGGAACACGCTCAGGGGACATTGATCCAGCTGTTTTACCTTATCTAATGGAAAAATTAGAGATTGATATTGATGAAATGGTCAACATTTTAAACAAAAAATCAGGTTTGTTAGGTCTAACAGGTTTATCAAGTGACATGCGTGATCTTGAGAAAAACTATGAACAAGAACATATCCATTTGGCATATGACATCTTTGTAGACCGTATCCGTAAATATATTGGTGGATATGTGACAACGATGAACGGCGTTGACGTAATTGTTTTCACTGCTGGAATTGGCGAAAATGATGGGCACGTCCGTAGTGAAATCATTAAAGGGATGACATGGTTTGGTTGTGAAATTGATCCTGAAATGAATAAAAAACGTGGGGAAGAATTAGATATCTCCACAAAAGATTCAAAAGTCAAAGTACTTGTCATTCCAACTGATGAAGAATTAATGATCGCTCGTGACGTGGAACGTTTACGTAAATAAATATTCTAATGAAATAGTTGTTAGCCTTTTTTAGGTATGAAATAGTGTAACGAACGTATCATAATTTTAAGAATAAATTTTTTCCGAAGTGAACATTGTTCACTTCGTTTTTTTGTTTTGTCTATAAAAAGTGATTGATTGAAAAAAAGAAATGTTCTTTTTTAAATCAATAAAAAATATAGAAATAAAATAAAGTATTATGAAAAAAAGGGAGGAGATTGAATTGAGAAAAACAAATCGATTAACGATAACGATTATGAGTGTACTAATATTAGCTAATTCATCTATAACTGCCAGTCCATTTGTATACGCAGAACAAAATGAAGTCTCAGGAAAGAAAACAATGAAAAGTGAAATCAGCCAGGCAAATATTTCAGGTGAACATTCAGATGTGAAACAAACGAACATTCCTAATGATCAAAACGTTAAGAAAGCGACTGAGGCAGTGAAACTTCTGTTTGATGAAATAGGAGCAAAAACAAGTAATACCCAAGCAAAAATTAATGAAGTAAAGCTACAAGTAATGGAATTAACAGAAAGTGTACAAAAAACAAAATTATTTGAAAAAATTGTTCAAGCGCAAGAAATGTATGATTCAAAACAGACTAAAATGACAAATTCTAAAGAAAAAAATGGACAAAAAGAATTTGACGAAAAAACTCCTTCCTGTACAATCGACCCCTATATTTATGGGAACGTATACATGACTGGTGCTTATGAAGGGGAAATCAATCAATTTAAATTGATTGTTGGCGATAAAGAATATACCCCAGGTTTTACTTTGTTACCAAATAATCAGTTCAAACTTTATATTGGAAAGAAAATTCCGCCTTCAATTTTTTCAGTCACAGTAAAAATCTTTGATAAAAAAGGAAAAGAGACAAGTTCTCAAAACGTTTCAGTTCAAGCACCGAAACTCACCATTAACAATTACACATTAGGAGAAAACTATGACAAAGGTGAGTTTATTGGTGATGTTGCTAAATTTAAATTGAGGGTGGGGACCACAGGAAGCACGAAAGAATACACTCCAGGTTTTAGACGATTAGCGAATAATCAATTTGAAGTCTATGCGAAAGATAAAATATTACGTGGAAGTAAAAGAGTCGTTTTGGTTGCTCTGAATTCAGAAGGAGATTTGTTAAAATCTGGTTTAGTTAGAGTCCAATCTCCCTACTTAGATATAAATGACTATAAATTAGGAAATGAATATATTACAGGTACCTATGCTGGGGCAGTAAAGAAATTTAAGTTAGTAGTGGATGGAAAAGAGTATTTTCCAGGATTTAAATTGTTAAAGGATAATCAATTTGAAGTCTACGCGAAAAACAAGGTATCGGCGCTAACTAAATCTATTACTTTGATTAGTTTAGATGAACAAGAAAAAGAAATCGTTAGTAAGCAAGTGGTTTTCATTGATTCAACGAATAAAGACTGACTATTTTTATAGCTGAAGCATTAACGACTCGTATAAAAAGTTACTTGAATAGAAATAGAAGAACAGCCAGTGTCACAAACAAAAATTTTTTTACCGAAGTGAGTAACTTTAACATTGTTTTTTATTTTATAAAATAGTCTATTTAAAAAAATGACATTTTTTTTTAAATAATTAAAAAAAATAGCGAGCCCGAATAGGTTATTATTTCCTTAAATCAAATAAACAAAAAAGGGTGGTTTTTAATTGAAAAAGGGGAACTTGAAAAAGAATTTAGTGTCGTTTTCAACTACGAGTGCATTAGTATTATCTAGTTTATCTGGAGTAGTGACACCAATGGTCCATGCAGATCAAAATGGGGCGGGAGAAGGCATCACTATTACTACTTCGGAAAAAAATGAGAAAAAAGAAGAAGCAAATCAATCAAATCAATCAAGTCAGGCGAGTGAAACAAGTCAAACACACGCTTCAGAAGAAAAAGAAAATAAAAAAGTAGAAGAAACAACAACATCTTCCACTACAAAAGAACAGAACGCATCAAGTGTGCCAGTACCGGAACAGAAGAATACACTTGCAGATGAAGTGATTCAACATGCTACTGATGCAGTCAATAATCTATTTGATGGAAATGGAGCAAAAGTAGGCAATACTAAAGCTCAAATTGATGCGGCGAAACAACAAGTCGAAAGCTTACCAGATAGTGATCAAAAAACAGCGTTATTGGAAAAAGTCAATCAAGCACAAAAAGCATACGATACATTGATGCAAAAATGGCAAGTTGCGAATGAGACGATGGATAAACACTTTATTGATGGAGATATCGGTAATCCTAAAGGTAGTTTTACAACAGAAGAAATGATCGATCTTGCAGAAAAACTAGGTGAACTTCCTTATATAAACATTCCATTTTTAGAAGGCTATACGACCAATGAATTGCATGAAAAATACGATCAGTTAATTGCTGTATCAAACGCAACGCCAGTGGTGGATCGTCTGTTTTTTAATGGTAAACCAAGTACAAACAATACTCAAAATGATATTAATACTGCATTGAATCTTGTCCACCGTCTTGTGGATGGACCTTATAAAGACAGACTGTTAGCGAAAGTACAAGAAGCACAAAAAGCTTATAATGATGCGCACATTATTGTACTTCCTAAAGGAAATAAATAGGCGAATTGATGGCAAAGAAATATTTTTATCATGAAATCGATTAGGTTAGAAAAAATGATTGATTGGATAAATAATCTAAAAAAGAGCTTGGAACAAAAGAACGTGCCAAGCTCTTTAGCATATGTAAAAATAAATAAAAGCGGTTGTGACATACTTTTGTCACAACCGCTTGTTTAGTAATTAATCATTCTTTTTCAGGTAATTTATTCTCTAAATCAGTACGTACCACTAGAACATCACAAGTAGCGTTACGAATCACATATTCTGAAACAGAACCAATAAATAGACGTTCAACAGCATTCAATCCTGTTGCACCTAACATGATTAAATCTACATGGTTATCCTCAGGAATTTCTTTAGCGATGATTTGTTTCGGCGAGCCGTATTCAATCACGGTAGTAACATTGTTCAATCCCGCTTTTTTAGCATTTGCTTCATAATCAGCTAGCGTTTGCTTCGCCATTTCAGTTGCTTGCTCTGCCAACATGCCATCAAATGATGAAACGGTTTGGAAAGAACGAGTATCAATCACGTGTGCTAATAAAAGTTCTCCATTATTTCTGATAGCAACGTTTACGGCTTTTTTAAAAGCTAATTCAGCTTCATCAGAGCCATCTACGGCAACCATAATTTTTTTGTACTGTTGTAACATAAGCATTCACTCCTTCAGATAAATCAATCATTTATAATTCTATTGTAAAACAAGTTGAACAAAAAGAGAATTATTTACTGTTTGGTTTGACCATTTTCCGAGCGAAAGTAAAACTGAAGACAGAAGCAACAATAATGACCAAGAGCAGGTAAGCCAAAGCAATAAATCGTTGATTGAAAAAGGCGACAAAAATACCTAATACCCCTAGGAAAGCGTAAATGGCACCATAGAATTGTAAATAGCCACGATTTTTTTCTGTTTCTTCTATTAATACGAAAAAGATGGGTTGTTTTTTTAATAAATAATAGCTAACAAATAATAATAATAATGCGGCAATGCCCATTAAAAGTTGAATCATAGAAATTCCTCCAAAAGTCTAAAGATTGGTCAAATAATGTTTTTCAAGGGATCTACTCGAAAAAAAAGGAGCTGTACCAAGTAATTGGCATAGCCCCTTAATCTTCAAAAAATGGTAATCTCCGTTAATGCCGTTGTTCGTCCTGTAGTATTGATCCCGCGAATTCAAGCAGGTGGGTCCCACGGTCGTAGCCTCGAACTACCAAATGATAAGGCATGTTACCAGCAGTGACACAAGACGGGTCCCAAGATATCAATAAAAATGTTCGGTCAACACACAAAGAGGACAATTCGAACATCACAGATTTCCCACCTCTATAGTAGCATATGGAAATAAAAAGAGCAATGAGAGCGCTCATGGAAAATCAAGTCTATGTCGTTGGCTTATTGCCTCCTGATTTTTTCCATTCTTTGATTCGCTGATATTGTTGCCCAAGGGCTTGTTCATATTTTCCTGTAGTCTTCGGATGATAATAAGACGCTTGTTTTAATTTGTCGGGTAAATATTGTTGGTTCACCCAGGCTTGATCAAAATTGTGAGGGTATTGATAACCAATCCCACGATTCAATGCCTTGGCTCCTTGGTAATGACTGTCTCGTAAATGATCGGGCACTTCGCCAGCGTTGCCTGAGCGGATATCAGCAATCGCTTCATCTAAAGCGGCATAAGCAGAATTTGATTTAGGAGAGAGACAAAGATCAACTACGGCATCTGCTAAAGGAATCCTTGCTTCGGGAAGTCCTAGACGTTCAGCAGCTAAGACAGCATTGACAGTTCTAGCTGCGGCAGCAGGATTTCCTAGACCGATATCTTCATAACCAATCACCATCAAGCGCCGACAGATACTTGCCAGATCACCAGCCTCAACTAAGCGGGCTAGATAATGAAGTGCTGCATCAACATCGCTTCCTCGGATCGATTTTTGAAATGCTGAAATCACGTCATAGTGAGCATCTCCATCTTTATCATGAGTAAGTGCTTTTCGTTGGATACATTCTTCAACGATCGTTAGCGTTAAGTGAATGATCCCCTGTTCATTTGGCTCGGTCGAACGAGCCGCTAATTCCAAGCCGTTGAGTGTGCTTCGAAGATCGCCGTTCGTTGCCCGTGATAGATGAAGCAAAGCGTTTTCGTCTAATTCAATAGCTAGATTACCAAGCCCACGCTCTTTATCACTTAGAGCTGATCGAACCGCTTGCTGGATATCTAATTCGTTTAAGGGTTTTACTTCAAAAATCTGTGTTCGACTGCGAATAGCAGGATTAATCGTGATATAGGGGTTTTCAGTTGTTGCGCCAATCATGATGATCCGTCCATTTTCCAGATGAGGGAGCAAAAAATCTTGTTTCGTTTTATCAAGACGATGGATTTCATCAAGTAAGAGAATGACAGTGCCACTTATCTTGGCTTCTTCGGCAACTACTTGTAAGTCTTTCTTGGAATCAGTTGCTGCATTGAGCATGCGAAAGGCAAATTTGGTTGAGCCAGCAATCGCACTAGCAATACTGGTTTTACCAGTTCCTGGTGGACCATATAAAATCATGGAAGACAGCATTTTGGCATCAACCATTCGTCGAATAATTTTTCCTTCACCAACTAAATGTTCTTGTCCTACGACTTCATCGATCGTTCGTGGACGCATCCGATAAGCTAAAGGTTGCTGCATAAAACGGCCTCCTTTTTTTATTTTTCGTTCGTTAATTATACCATACATTAGGACAATCCACTTTATGGTAACGCTAATTTAGAACGCCGTAAACCGTAAAGTGAAAGGAAACGAGTTTACTCATATTCAGGCTAAGTTTAATAGGGAGGATCCTTATTGAAAGGACTGGGGGACTTTTAAAATAAAGCACCAGCTTCCTCGTTTATTCTGATTTGAGGTAAAATAAAGGGAGTGAAGACATAGATGGCTTGGAGGAGGAGAAAAATGAAAGCGACACGATTATTGAGTGAAACATTGTTACGAGCACAAGAACGGTTTGAAGAAACGTTAGACCAGCTAGATGTAGCAGAAGCAAATACGATGCCGGCACCTTTGATCAAATCAGTAACTTGGCTGATCTGGCATACTGCTCGAGAATTAGACCTTCAAATATCCGATTTGAAAAATAGTGAACCACTGTGGTTTAGTCAAGACTGGTCTGGAAAATTTGCATTAGATCTGCCTGATGATACGCAAGATTGGCAACACACACCTGCGGAAGCAAAAAAAGTCGTCGTAACAGACAAAAAACTACTTACAGATTATTTAGCTAATAGTGTTTCATTGACGATTGAGTACTTGGAACAAGTGGATGAAGGAACACTTGATGAAGTCATTGATTCCAACTGGACACCTCCTGTCACACGTGAAGATCGTCTCGTGTCGATCATTGATGATGCAGTGATGCATTCTGGTCAGGGGATCTATACTCGCCGACTGGTGATCGGTAAATAATGAATGCTAAACCTTGTTCTGGTTTGAACGGTCTATGTAAAATCCTATAAAAGGCTGTGACAGAAGTGTCTAGTTCTGAAAAATAAGCCGGAGAATCCGAAGATAGTTCTTCCTATTTTTGGGATTTTTCGGCTATTCTTATCTGCCTGTCTATTACTGTAGGTTTTTCTTGGTTTCCATAGCTTATGCTTTCAATATTGTGTATGATAAGGGTGGTGAATAAAATGACAAATAAAGAGCAATTAGATGAACTTTTATTGAATAAAACAACACCCGAAGTTGCCAGAGATCTTTTAGGGATGTATTTAGAATATGTTACGCCAACTGGTACCGTTGGTGGTTACATCGTTGATGCAGAGGCATATCTTGGTCCAGAAGATGAAGCGGCTCATAGTTTTGGGATGCGCAGAACCCCACGAGTGGCAGCGATGTATGAAAAGCCAGGAACGATTTATCTTTATACGATGCACACCCACCGTATTTTAAATATTATTACGCAACCTGAAGGGATTCCACAAGGGGTAATGATCCGTGCGATCGATCCTGCAACTGGTGTGGCTCAAATGAGCATTAACAGAGGCGGGAAGACTGGTCCTGATATTAGTAACGGTCCCGGAAAATTGGTAGCGGCATTAGGATTACCACAAGAACTTTATGGACAATCGATTTTAGACAGTCCGTTGCATTTTGTTTTTGAAAAAACAAAAATACCTAAGAAAATCATGGCTTTGCCAAGGATCGGTATTCCTAACAAAGGAGAATGGACGGACAAACCATTACGTTTTGTGGTGGCTGGAAATCCATATCTATCATTACAAAGAAAGAACCTGGTGGAGGAAGACTGGGGTTGGAGGAAGAGAAAATGAAAAAAACAAACTTACTTGACTACTTAGACAAAACAATCGAAAAAACGATCACTGATTATGATGTGGCATTAGACTGGGATACGAAAAACCATACGATTGAAATCATTGTCCGACTATTTGCAGAAAATAAAGCGCATTTGGAAATCGATGATGCCCAAGGTGTAGTTTCCGAAGAAGAAATCATTGAATTTGAAGATGGTATTTTATTGTTCAATCCACAAAAATCCCATTTTGATGAAAAAGATTATCTAGCGGTTATTCCTTATGAAGGGAAGAAAGGGATAGCCAAATCGGTCATTGATGCATTGATTGAGTATATGAACGAAGTATTAGCGCAAGGGCAAAGTGATCTCTTAGATTTTCTTGATGCAGATGATGAAACGGCAGTGTTTGAGTTGAATTGGGACAATCAACAGTTAGCAAAACTAGTCGAAGAAAAACAGCAAAATGAGACGGACGTCTATTTGCCTTATCCAAGTTATTAAGGAGTGAATGTCATGAAATGGAATGAAGTAAAAGTTGAAACCGCCAGTGAAGCAGTGGAAGCTGTGGCTAATATACTAATGGAAGCAGGAGCAAGCGGTGTTGCGATTGAAGATGCTTTAGACGTTGAAAATTTCAAGTCTGATCAATATGGGGAAATCTTGAATAAAGAAGATTTTACTTCATTAACAGAAGGCGCACTGGTGATGGCTTATTTCCCTGAAACGATTTTTTTACCAGAAATTTTGCCTTTTATCAAAGACCGTGTAGCCCAACTCCCAGAATTTGGCTTGGCGATCGGTAAAAATATCATCACCGTTAGTGAAGTGGAAGAAAGCAACTGGGCAACTGCTTGGAAAAAGTATTATCACCCAGTACGGATCACCAGAATGTTAACGATCGTGCCTAGTTGGGAAGCGTATCAAACAAGTGATCCATTAGAAAAGATCATTACATTAGATCCTGGAATGGCATTTGGAACAGGGACACATCCAACTACCTCTTTAACATTGCAAGCATTAGAAACGGTATTGCGTGGTGGAGAAACACTTTTAGATGTAGGAACTGGTTCAGGCGTCTTAAGTATCGCAGCGAAATATTTAGGTGCTAAAGAGGTTTATGCTTATGACCTTGATGAAGTGGCTGTTCGTGCAGCGAAAGAAAATATGGATATGAATGAAGTAGCCAAAGATGTTCACGTAGCTGCTAATGATTTATTGAACGGCATCACAATCGAAAGTGATGTTATCGTGGCGAACATCTTAGCAGATATTATTTTGTTGATGATCCCTGATGCTTGGCGCTTATTAAAACAAACGGGGCGCCTGATCGTATCTGGTATCATTGAAGAAAAAAAACAAATGGTCATTGACGCCATGAAAGAACAGGGCTTTGTCGTTGATCAAATTTTCCAACAAAAAGATTGGTATGCAATTATCTTGAAAAAGCCTGAGGTGGAATAAATGCAACGTTACTTTTTAGAAGAGGCGTATCAACCAAATACACGCTTCGAACTTTCGGGAGAGGCATTTCATCATATCGTACGGGTCATGCGCATGGCGCCAAAAGATCAAGTCTATTTAGCATTCAACGATCAAGTATCGATTCGTGCGGAGATCACAGAAATCAGTGAAGATACCGTTTATTTGAGCGAGCTTGAAAAAGAAAAAAGCCAAAAGGAATTACCCAATAACATCACGATTGCCAGTGGTTATCCAAAAGGGGATAAACTAGACTGGATCGTTCAAAAAGGAACAGAATTAGGTGCGCATGGATTTATTGGCTTTCCAGCTAAAACATCTATTGTAAAATGGGATGCGAAAAAAAGAAACAAACGTCAAGAACGTTTGAACAAAATTGCTCAAGAAGCAGCTGAACAATCTCATAGACAGATTGCGCCCCAAGTGGAATTATTGGAAAGTCAGCAAGCTCTTTTTGATCGACTATCTGCTTATGATGTGTTGTTGATTGCTTATGAAGAGTCAGCAAAACAAGGAGAACTAGCCAATTTAGCTAAGGTATTCCAAGAACTCACTGATGGTAGTCGGATTTTAGCCATTTTTGGTCCTGAAGGAGGTCTTGCTCCTGAAGAAGTTGAAGCCTTTGTTGAAAAAGGTGGAATCTTATGTGGATTAGGACCACGGATTTTACGTACGGAGACGGCACCTCTTTATCTTTTAAGTGCGGCAAGTTATCAGTGGGAGCTCACTCACTGATAATAACTGAATAAAATCAGGAAAAATTGAAAAAATTCCGAACAATCTGTATAATAAAAACAATTATTTTATTGTAAACAACGGATGACATCAAATGAATGGTGTGCATGAGTTTGTTTCTAGTTATGTTATAAAAAAGAAGAATGGTTTTTAATATTATTCGGAGCAACAGCTGTTGTTCGTAACCTTTGAAAGGGGGATGTTCCATGCCAAAAGAAGAATTATTGACAGGTCCTGGAGTGATTAAATTGGTTAGCCAATACATGGGACCTGATCATGTAGCATTTGTTCAAAAAGCTTGCGATTATGCAACGGCTGCTCACGATGGCCAGTTTCGTAAATCAGGCGAACCATACATTATCCATCCTATCCAAGTTGCTGGGATCTTAGCTGATTTAAGAATGGACCCCCATACTGTTGCAACTGGTTTTTTGCATGATGTTGTAGAAGACACCGACGTTACTTTGGATGATTTGAAAGAAGAATTTGGTCCAGACGTTGCAATGTTAGTTGACGGTGTAACGAAACTAGGGAAAATCAAATACAAATCACATGAAGAACAATTAGCAGAAAATCATCGAAAGATGTTATTAGCTATGGCGCAAGATTTACGTGTAATTATGGTGAAATTAGCTGATCGACTACATAACATGCGAACGCTAAAACATCTTCGTGAAGATAAACAACGTCGAATCGCCCAAGAAACTTTAGAAATTTATGCACCATTAGCTCATCGCTTGGGGATCAGTCGAATCAAATGGGAATTAGAAGATACTGCACTTCGCTATCTCAATCCTAAACAATATTATCGAATCGTGCATTTGATGCAAACGAAACGAGAAGAACGAGAAAAATATGTCAACGCCACAGTCGAAGATATTCGTCTAGCAACAGAAGAACTAGATATCTATGCAGAAATCTATGGACGTCCTAAACACATTTATTCCATTTATCGGAAAATGAAAGACCAAAAGAAACAATTCAATGAAATCTATGATTTACTCGCAATACGGGTAATCGTTGACTCTATCAAGGATTGTTATGCTGTTTTAGGAGCAATCCATACCAAATGGAAACCAATGCCAGGGCGGTTTAAAGATTATATTGCTATGCCTAAAGCAAATATGTATCAATCCTTGCATACAACAGTCATTGGACCAGCTGGAAATCCGGTAGAGATCCAGATACGAACTCAAGAAATGCACGAAATCGCCGAGTTCGGGGTGGCTGCACATTGGGCATACAAAGAAGGTAAAAATGATAAGGTCGAACCAGATGGTATCACGAAACAATTAAGCTGGTTCCACGAAATCATTGAACTACAAGATGAAAGTTATGATGCTTCAGAATTTATGGAAGGTGTCAAAGGAGATATCTTTAGTGATAAGGTCTATGTTTTCACTCCTAAAGGGGACGTGACAGAACTGCCAAAAGGTTCTGGACCTTTAGATTTTGCTTATAGTATCCATACAGACATTGGAAATAAAACAACGGGTGCCAAAATCAACGGCAAAATGGTTCAATTAGATTATAAGTTGAAAAATGGAGACATCATTGAGATTTTGACTTCACCTAATTCGTTTGGTCCAAGTCGAGATTGGTTGAAATTAGTTGCTACGAGTAAAGCTCGCAATAAAATCAAACGTTTCTTCAAAGCGCAAGACAGAGAAGAAAATATCATCAAAGGACATGAAGCAATCACAAAATGTATCATCGATCTAGGCTTTGCACCAAAAGAAATTTTAGCAAAAAGTAAGCTGCAAGATGCTTTAGAAAAGCTGAATTATCAAACGGAAGATGATATGTATGCAGCTGTGGGTTATGGTGAAGTCAGTGCATTGACGATGGCGAACCGTTTGACTGAAAAAGAAAGAAAAGAACAAAAGATCGAGCAACAAAAACAAGAAGCTGAAGAAATCATGAACCAACCGAAAAAAGAACCGGAAAAAATGAAGGTTCGCCATGAAGGTGGTGTCGTGATTCAAGGTGTCGATAACTTGTTGATTCGGATCAGTCGTTGCTGTAACCCGATCCCTGGAGATGATATCGTGGGTTATATCACTAAAGGAAGAGGAATCTCAATTCACCGAAGAGACTGTCCGAATGTCCAAGTAGACAAGCCGAATGTGGCAGAACGTCTGATTGAAGTCGAATGGGAAGATACCTCGAATACTAGAAAAGAATATGATGCTGATCTGGAAATTTATGGTTATAATCGTTCCGGCATGTTAAATGATGTCTTACAAACGGTAAATACCATGACTAAAAACTTAAACAGCGTGGAAGCGAGAACCAACAAAGACAAAATGGCAACGATCCATTTAACAGTAGGGATCCAAAATCTTGCTCACCTAAAGAGCATCGTGGATAAAATCAAAGCTGTACCAGATGTGTATAGCGTGCGACGAACCAATGGTTAGGAGGAAAACACGTGAGAGCTGTTGTCCAGCGAGTAAGTAAAGCTTCAGTGACGATCGCTCAACAAGAAGTTGGGAAGATCGATCAAGGGCTGGTTATTTTACTAGGTATTCATGAAAAAGATACGCAAGATGATGTTGATTATTTAGTAAAAAAAATTGCACAAATGCGTATTTTTGAAGATGAACAAGGAAAAATGAACCGTAGTGTAGAAGATGTCGAAGGACAAATTTTGAGTGTGTCCCAATTTACGCTGTTTGCAGATACTAAAAAAGGAAATCGTCCAAGTTTCATCTCAGCAGCTCGTCCCGAAACAGCTATTCCACTATACGAGGCTTTTAATGAAGGGATTAGAAATAGAGGGATTACCGTAGCAACCGGCCAATTTGGAGCTGACATGGCAGTATCTTTGATCAATGACGGTCCGGTTACTATCATTATTGATTCTCAAAATAAATAAGAGATGCTAGTATATTCATAATTGATTGAAATAAGATGAGCAGGACTCGTCAATTTCTTTAACCGATCCTCAGAGATTCGCACAAGCGATGAATCTTTGAGTGATCGTTTTTTTGTGTGCCTACTCGAAAAGTGTCATACAGATGGGGGAACCTATTTTTTAAGGAAAAAAGAGTGATTTTAGAGGAGAAATAGTTCTAAAATCGAGTCCATTTGGTCTTTTTGGTTTTAGAACACTTTTTTTGTCAGCTATCTAAAAAAAAGATAAGCTAATAATAGATGAAGTGTTCTATTGGAGGATATAAAAGATGAAAGAGGTACCAGTAGTCGATATAAAGATAACCGAGATTAAAAAAAGATATGAGCAAGGTTATCACTTGTTAGAGGAATTACGTAAAGAGGCAAATGCGCCAGTAGTGAAAGCAAAAATCTTCAATAAAGAAGCGATTGTGATCTATGGAAAAGAAGCCGCTCAAATTTTTTATGATCCAAGGAATTTCAAACGAAAAGGAGCAATGCCTAAATTAGTATTAAAAACGTTGTTTGGGAAAGATGGTGTTCAAACACTAGACGGTGCCCAACACCATCATCGCAAATCGATTTTTATGGATTTGATGACACCGGAAAGAATGGATACGTACCATCAAATTTTAGAAAAAAATTTGTCTCAAGCGTTAAACGAACAACATGGACAATTTGAATTATTTGATTTAAGTAAACAAGTACTATTTACTTCGATTTGTGAATGGTCAGGAATCAACTTAGCAGAATTGACCGATGAAGAAATCAATCAGTTCGCTGATTACCAAATTTCTATGATCAGTGGGACATTTACGTCGCCAATCGATCATATCAAAGGGGTTGAAAATCGTAAAAAATCTGAACAATGGGCTCAAAGGTTGATTGAGGATGCACGAGCAAACCCTGTTCCAGGTAAAGAAGATGTCGCTTTATATGCTTTTGCCCAAGCAACTGATCTTGATGGTAATTTGTTGCCAATCGAAGTGGCTGCGGTGGAATTGCTCAATATTATTCGACCAACTGTAGCATTGACAGTCTGGGCAGCTTTGATGGGACATGCTTTATTCAGTCGACCAGACTTAAAACAGCAGTTAAAAAATGACTTTACAGAATTTCAAGATCCGTTTATTCAGGAAATGCGTCGTTACTATCCATTTTTCCCAATGTTGCCAGCAATTGCTTTAAAAGATGTGTCAGTTGACGGCTATCTTATTCCTAAAGATAGTTGGGTTATTTTGGATCTATACGGGACGAATCATGATGAGCGTACAATCGATGCGCCAGATTCATTCATGATCAAACGTTATTTAGGGAAAGCAAAAGATCTTTCTTACGAAGAGGAATATGAGATGATTGCTCAAGGTGGAGGAGACTTTCGACAAATGCATCGCTGTGCAGGAGAATGGATCACTTTACACAGTTTACGGGTCTTTTCTGACCAATTAGTCAATCATTATGAATTTTCAGTACCTGAACAAGATTGGACGATCCCTAGTAATCAATTTCCAACTTATCCTAATAGTCGTGTACTCTTATATAAAGAATAGTGCGTAGAAAATAAAAAGTCTGAAATATAAATCTCATTCTGTAGCGCCCCCCAAAAAAAGTTAGACTAAAAAAACTAACTTTTGGGGGGCGCTTTATTTTTTATTCTAAAGCAAGTAAACGGTGTTCAAGAAGCAACTCCTCAGCAATAAGCGATGATTTTCTAAAATATGAGAAGCTATTTTAAAAAATCCTCTCTTATTCGCTCGGAGCTGATCGCTTCTTTCACAACCTCTTGTTTCAAAAGTTCTTTTAGTTTAGCTTTTTTTCTTTTTGTTTTAGACTAAAGAAAAAAGGAGGAATTGCGAATGGCAGAAATAAGAATTGGACATTCACAAGTTTACGCTGAACAACTTGGCTTAGGAGCGAATGCGATCGGTGGTCATAATCTTTTTGTTAACTTAAAAGATGAAACTGGGAAAGAAGTTGTACGAACCGCTTTGCAAAACGGCATCAATTTAATTGATACTGCTTATGCTTATGGAAATGGACGTTCAGAAGAACTGATCGGTGAAGTCCTGCAAGAAAATGAATTTGATCGTTCACGGGTGATCATTGCCACTAAAGCTGCCCATGTTCCTGGACAAAAAGGGGTATTCAATAATTCACCAGAATTTTTGACCCGTTCTGTAGAAGAAGCACTCCGACGTTTACAAACTGATTATATTGATATTTTTTATATCCATTTTCCAGATAAAGAAACGCCAAAAAATGAAGCAGTCGCTGCGTTGCACAAACTAAAAGAAGCAGGGAAGATCCGTGCAATCGGAGTCTCTAATTTTTCAATGACTCAACTGAAAGAAGCAAATCAAGATGGCTATGTTGATGTTGTTGAAGATAAATTTAGTTTGATCCATCGTGAAGCTGAAAAAGAACGTTGGCCTTATCTTGAACAACATAACATTAGTTTCGTCCCTTATTTTCCACTTGCTTCCGGCTTGTTAACGGGAAAATATCATTTAAATAGTCTTCAAAGTATGGCTCCAGATGACCCTCGTAAGAAGAATCCGGATTTTCAAGGAGAGAGGTTTGAAAAAATCATTCAGGCTGTCGAACAACTTGCACCGATTGCGAAAAACAATCAAGCTAGTATTGCTCAACTCGTTTTAGCTTGGTATATGAAAAATCCACGGATTTCTGTCGTGATACCTGGAGCGAAAAAACCGGAACAAGTTAGAGATAATGCTCGTGCATTAGATATTCATTTATCGTCCACTGATTACCATACCATTGATCAACTCTTTAAAGATTTTTAGAAAAATACAGAGAAGGTCGTGACAGAAGAAGTTAGCTCTGAAAAAATGAGCGTGTGCTGGAATGAAGGATGCTAGTAATTAAGGAGATGTTTCATTCAGTTAGTCGGTTAGCACCTTATTAATTCTCAGTTGATTTACAGATTTTTCTTGACTTTACGCCTTGTTTTTAGTAGGTTATAGGTAATATTGAAAATATCAATGAAAGAGCGAGTAAGTTTCTGAAGCTTTACAAGAGAGGATCATCAAGGCTGAAAATGATCTAAAGTTTTAGGTTCTAAAAGACACTCTGGAGATGGACGAGTGAAAAGCCGTCCCGTGTACGAGCGTTAATCGTTAGAGGAAAGAGCAATCTTTCAAAAATAGGTGGTACCGTGTATGAATTAGTCATTCACCCTTGTTCGTAATGAATAAGGGTGGATTTTTTTTTACATAGAAAAGTAAAGGGGAGAAAAAAATGAGTTTCCAAAGACCAAAAGGAACAAATGATATTTTACCTGGTGAGTCAGAAAAATGGCAGTTCGTGGAAGAAACAGCGCGTTTATTGTTTAGAGATTATCAATACAATGAAATCCGCACGCCTATTTTTGAACACTATGAAGTCATTTCTCGAAGTGTAGGGGATACAACGGATATCGTGTCAAAAGAAATGTATGATTTCTATGACAAAGGGGAACGCCACATCACTTTACGTCCAGAAGGAACAGCACCGATCGTTCGTTCTTTTGTGGAACATAAATTATTTGGACCAGAATATGCAAAACCTTATAAAACATTTTATATGGGACCAATGTTTCGTTATGAACGCCCTCAAAAAGGTCGTTTACGTCAATTCCATCAAATCGGAGTAGAAGCTTTTGGTTCTGACAATCCAGCAACTGACGTGGAAAGTATGGTTATGGCCCTTGATTTCTTTAAACAATTAGGAATCACTCAAATTCGATTAGTGATCAACTCGCTAGGAGATAAAGAAACGCGTCAAGCATATCGTCAAGCATTGATCGACTATCTTTCACCATTTGAAAAAGAGTTGAGTGAAGATTCACAACGTCGTTTGCATGAGAATCCGTTGCGGGTGTTAGATAGTAAAGACAAACGAGATCAAAAGTTTGTTGCTGATGCACCATCGATTTTAGATTTTTTAAGCGAAACAGCACAAAAACATTTTGATATGGTCGTTGCTATGTTGGATGCACTTAATATACCTTACGAAATCGATAGCACGATGGTTCGAGGGTTGGATTACTATACACATACAATCTTTGAGATTATGAGTGATGCACCAAAGATGGGCGCACAAGCGACGATTTGTGCAGGTGGACGTTACGATAATTTGGTTGAAGAACTAGGCGGACCTCAAACACCCGGTTTTGGTTTTGCGATGGGGATCGAACGCTTGCTGTTAACAATGGAAGCAGAAGAAGTCGTGATTCCGGCATTTAATGAATTAGATGCTTATGTCGTGGCTTTAGGCGAAGAAACGAATATCGAAGCATTGAAACTGGTGCAAACGATCCGCAATTTTGGGTTTTCAGCTGATCGTGATTTTATTGATCGTAAAGCAAAAGCACAATTCAAAACGGCTGATAAAGCGAATGCTAAGTTAGTGTTAGTTATTGGCGGAGATGAGCTGGAAAACCAAACGGTCACAGTCAAATCAATGGCTAATAGAAAAGAAAAAAGCTTTAGTTTAACAGAAGTTTATGAACATTTTGATGAAGTCTATGATGAAATGACTTTATTCGAGTAGGAGGAAAAAGAAAAATGGCACAAAGAACAACTTATTGCGGTTTGATTTCAGCAAAAGAACTAGATCAAACTGTTACATTAAAAGGGTGGGTACAAAAGCGAAGAGACTTAGGGGGAGTAATCTTTATTGATTTACGTGACCGAGAAGGAATCGTCCAAATCGTTTTCAATCCTGAGGTCAATAAAGAAGCATGGGAAATCGCGGATAAATGTCGGAGTGAATACGTGATTGAAATCACTGGTGTGGTTCGTAAACGTGAGGAGCTAGCCATCAACCCTAAAATGGTTACTGGTGAATATGAAGTATTCGCAAACGAAATTGTTATCTTGAACAAAGCAAAAACACCACCGTTTTTGATTGAAGACGATCAAACAGTCGGAGACGAGATCCGTATGAAATATCGTTATTTAGATTTGCGTCGTCCAAAAATGACGAAAAATATCAAAATGAGAAATGAAACAACGAAAGCAATCCGGCATTATTTAGATAATAATGATTTCATGGATATCGAAACACCTTATTTAGGAAAATCAACGCCAGAAGGGGCTCGTGACTATCTTGTTCCTTCGCGTGTTTACCCAGGGCACTTCTATGCGTTACCTCAATCACCTCAGTTGTTTAAACAATTATTGATGAACGCAGGGTTTGATCGTTACTACCAAATCGTTCGTTGTTTCCGTGACGAAGATCTTCGTGGTGATCGTCAGCCAGAATTTACTCAAGTAGATATTGAAACGACATTCTTGACGGCAGAAGAAATCCAAGATTATACCGAAGGCTTGATTGCGAAAGTGATGAAAGATGTTCGTGGAATCGACGTTACTTTACCGTTTCCTCGCATGACGTATGACGAAGCAATGAATCGCTACGGTAGTGATAAACCAGATACACGTTTTGAGATGGAGTTGATCGACTTAAGTGAAATCGTCAAAGATGTTGATTTCAAAGTCTTCCAAATGGCTCTTGAAAAAGGTGGCGTCGTCAAAGTTTTAAATGCTAAAAATGCTTCAAGCAACTACTCTCGTAAAGATTTAGATAATCTTGGGCAATACGCTAGCCAATTTGGTGCGAAGGGATTAGCTTGGCTAAAAGTAGAAGAGGACGGCTTGAAAGGTCCAATCGCTAAATTTATGGGAGATGCAACAGAAGCAATCGTTCAAGCGACAAACGCTGAAGTTGGAGACATTTTATTATTTGGTGCGGATACAAAAGAAATCGTAGCTGCAACACTAGGGGCAATCCGTACACGCTTAGGAAAAGAATTAGGCTTAATTGATGAATCAAAATTCAATTTCTTGTGGATCACAGAATGGCCACAATTTGAATATTCTGCAGAAGAAGGACGCTACGTATCCGCTCATCATCCATTTACGATGCCAAAAGAAGAAGATCTTGAACGCTTGAGTACAGATCCAGCTAGTGTCTATGCAGAAGCATATGATATCGTATTGAATGGCTATGAGCTAGGCGGTGGCTCAATCCGGATCCATACTCGTGAAATCCAAGAAAAAGTCTTAGAAACTTTAGGCTTTACGAAGGAACAAATGGAGGAACAATTTGGTTTCCTATTAACTGCATTGGATTATGGGTTCCCACCACATGGCGGTATTGCTCTTGGCTTGGACCGTTTTGTGATGTTACTTGCTGGTGAAGAAAACATTCGTGAAGTTATTGCTTTCCCTAAAAATGGTAGAGCAGCAGATGTCATGAGTGATGCACCAAGTACGGTATCAGATGCCCAATTATTTGACTTGAATATTGATGTAACTAGCATGGATTAAGTTTATTCGTATTGAACAAAAGACTAGTAACTCAATTCCATTGATCGTTTTATAAATAATAAGTACGGGAGTCTGGACTAGGTGTAAAAAGACTCTCGTACTTGTTTATGTTGTCTTGATTTAATTCCAAAACGATTTATAATTAAGCCATAGCGTATAATGTCAGTTGAGTTTTAACCCATATTTTCAATGGATGCTACGTTTAGTGATGCGATAGGCGAAGAATGAATCCTTCTTTTTGGTTAGTGTAATGATGGATCATTATAGAGTAGTCACTGAACGTAATCGTTCGTTCTTTCATTATATACTACGTATCTTTACTCACTATCCAAATTAAAATTAAGAAAGGAAATTCCGGGAAAAGAGAGAAATTGACTTCCAGACAATGATTGTCTCTTCATACGAATTCATATGAAAATTACGAGATCGTAACCGGAAATACAAAGCAATGAAAAAAACTTTCGAAAATTGGGCGCATCATGATTATACGACCAAGCTTTCGGTATCTATCGTTTATGCATTGATTGCATCAGTAGCACTAAACTTTTTTTATCAACCAGGACATATTTATTCAAGCGGAATCACTGGCTTGGCACAAATACTGACTACTTTATCTAAATCGTTGATTGGATTCGAAGTACCCGTCTCAACGACTTTATACTTATTGAATATTCCTTTATTTGTTCTTGCTTGGGTGAAAATCGGTAAGAAGTTTACGATTTTTACATTTATCACCGTGACATTGACGTCACTTTGTATCCATATCCTTCCTCTAACGGTTCTTTCAACTGATCCAATCATCTGCGCGATTTTTGGGGGTGCTGTGATGGGGTTAGGGATCGGGTTAGCCTTAAGAAATGGCTTATCCTCAGGTGGTTTGGATATCGTCAGTATCACTATTCGTAAAAAGACAGGAAAATCGATTGGTTCAATTTCGATTTACTTCAATGCATTGATCGTTTTCGTAGCTGGTATCCTTTTTGGCTGGCAATACATGTTTTATAGCGCACTTTCGATCTTTGTCAGTGGGAAAGTAACCGACGTGATGTATACGAAACAAAAGAAAATGCAAGTGATGATCGTAACGAAGCATCCCGAACGAGTAGTCAATGAAATCCAAAACTGTATGCGTCGTGGAATCACGATCATCAATGAGGCAGAAGGAGCTTACAAGCACGATAAACAAACGGTGTTGATGACGATCGTTACACGCTATGAGTTGCCTTTGTTAAGAGAAGCGATGAAAGCTTCTGATCCACAAGCGTTTGTCAGTATCGCCGAAAATGTCCAAATTCTTGGTCGGTTTTATGAAGAGGGCGTTTAGTGCAAGTGCAACTTATTGACAGAAAAAGTGACATATCCAAATAAATGAATCGATCAGTGTGGCTGGAAACAACTTTATTCTACAAATCGTTTGATAAAGTTGGGCATTGTATAGCTTGATTTGTATCTGGAGGGTGAGAATCTTCAAACAGTTTATCCTGTTTTGAGATTTTCACCCTTCATTTTGCTAAATTTGTCGTAACGATCTTAGTAAAGTGATTCTTTCAGTTAGATGTAATCTTACTGAGACTTCAAGGTTATTTTTAGTTATACGTTGTTCATAGTTGAATTTTTATTAAAGTTGCGGAAAAAGTTATTCTTTTTTTCAAAGTTTTATGGGAAGATAGAAATGATAGCGAAAATCACATGAATTTTTCTTGCTATTTTTGTACAATACACGTATATTACAAATGAAAAAAGTTTATGAAAAGTTGGAATATTGAATGGAAAAACAAAAAAGGTTAAAAAATAGTCGCTACATTACTGGTTTTGACGGTATTCGTTCTTTGGCAGTAGTAGGAGTGATTTTGTACCATTTGCTCCCTACAAGTTTGAAGGGTGGTTATTTGGGCGTCCCGATATTTTTTGTTGTATCAGGCTATTTGATCACTGATTTATTACGGCAAGAATGGGAACAAAATGGCAAAATCAATATTTGGCAGTTTTATGTCCGACGAATGAAAAGGTTATATCCAGGATTAGTGTTTTTACTAATCACTGCATCTGCTTATATTACGTTATTTCAACGAGGGTTATTGAATAACTTACGAGGAACAGTCGTTAGTAGTTTATTGTATGTCAACAACTGGTGGCAAATAAAAAATGGTTTGTCTTATTTTGATCGATTTGCCAATGAATCACCGTTTACCCATATTTGGTCATTGGCGGTGGAAGGTCAAAACTACTTAGTTTGGCCCATTCTTTTTGTTTTGTTAATGGTTTTTGTACGTAAAAAGAAGTGGATCGTTTATACAGTCTTAGGAGGATCACTTATTTCTGCGATCCTCATGATGATCCTATTTACGCCAGGCGGTGATCCAACTCGAGTATATTATGGAACAGATACGCGATTGTTTTCAATTTGGTTAGGAAGTGCTTTGGCTTTTGTCTGGCCAAGTACCCGATTGAAAAAAAATATTCCAAAGCAAGCAAAACGGGTGTTGAATCTAGCCGGATTGATTTCACTGATCGCATTGATCCTCTTCTTTTTCTTGTTAGATGATCATTATAGTTTTGTCTATTATGGGGGCATGCTGTTAGTTAGTCTCTTCTGTGTCGTTTTAGTTGCGGTAACAGCGCATCCAGGCGCAAGTGTGAACAAATGGTTAACCAATCCCGTGTTTTCTTGGATCGGTAAACGAAGTTACGGCATCTATCTGTATCAATTTCCAGTCATGATTTTTTATGAAGCAAAAGTTGCGAATATTGCGGATCATGTTTTGCTTCATACATTGATCGAGATTTCATTGATCCTGATCATTAGTGAACTTTCTTATCGCTACATTGAACGTCCTTTGGCACGATTCGATTATGGACAAACGATTCAAGTAGTCAAAGGCTGGTTCACTAAGCCGATTATCAGCAAGCAAAAACCTTGGGTCATTCCGGGAATATTGATGGTGTTGATCGCTCTTGTTGGTTTTGTTACAGCACCTAAGAATTCAGTGACTGCGGATCAAAAAAAATTACAAGCACAAATTGCTGAAAGTAAAAGATTGGCGGAGGAAAGCCAGAAAAATGAAGATAATAATTCCAACACCGTTGATCAAGCAGTTCTTGATAAATATGGGCTAACAGCTAAACAAGGAAAGAAAGCGCAGAAATTAGAATTGACAGCATTTGGAGACTCAGTCATGTTAGATGCAGCGACTGATTTGAAGGAGTTATATCCTAAAGTTGTTGTTGATGGAGACGTTGGTCGACAATTATATGCGAGTGAGCCATATATTGAAGAACTGAAAAAACAAAACCTATTGAAAGATACGGTTTTGATTGGCTTAGGAACAAATGGAGCCTTTTCTGAATCGCAATTTGATAGCATCATGAGTGCCTTAGGAGATCGTAAAGTTTACTGGGTAAATGTCCGCGTTCCTACAAAACGTTGGCAAAACGATGTGAATGCCTTGTTAGCACAAATGGCTAAAAAATACGATAATCTTACATTGATCGACTGGTATGATTATAGTAATAGCCACAATGATTGGTTTTATGATGACCAAGTACATCCAAATCCAGAAGGAATGAAACACTATATCCATTTAGTAAGTGAAACTTTATTAGGGAAAGATAAAACGAAGAAAACTGTTTCAAGTGAATCAACCCAAAATGATACGAATACTAATAGTGGTAGTGTAGCTAGTTCTGCTAATGGAAATGGTAGTACGGAATAGTTGAATAAGAGATAAGACATCTTGATTTTCCGGCTCTTTGTCAATAAGGACTGATAAGTGGTATAAAATTAAATCCGGGTCAGAATGAACCTCATTCTGACCCGGATTTTTTGTTATTTCACGTTAATTAATTGATTGCTCAAAAAGATCCTAATATTCATGTTCTCAAATGATTTAAGTCCGTAAGCTACACGTTTGATTGTCTTTATATGGGGATTCTTCTGGAAGCTTTCGTAAGCAACCTCGATACATCATCAGTCCCATAAATTATAGAGCCGATTTTCCTCCATCAATAAGTGCTGAACTCATTTGAAAGGATCTCAAGATGTCTTTTCAATTGTTTGAAGTAGGTAACAATCAACAGCCAAAAAACTAATTTTTGTGTTTTTGTTTAGTTCTCGTACATTCCCTTAAAAGGTCGATTCAGCCCCAATAATATTGCCCCAAATTATTGTTCTGGCAACATGTGAGAGGGCTGTGTCTTTAAATACCGTTCTTTTTGAGTGCGCGTGAGTTTTTTAAAGGCTGCTTCGGCTTTTGTTGCGTCACTCCTAGTTGCAAACACCTCAGCATGGATCATTTTGACGGGGCGCCTTTTTTGTAATCGGGTATATTTAGCTCCTGTCCCATGATTGTGTTCTGCTAATCTTCTTGAAAGATCCGTCGTATAGCCACCGTAAAACGTGCCATCTTTACAAGCTAAGACATAAAAATAATGCTCATTGGCCATAAAGAATTTCTCGGATTTCATTTGTATAGTTCCCATCAGGCATGTATGTGATCAACGGTGCAGCAACTTTAAAGCCATCTAACTTGCCTTCTTTGATTCCTTCGATCAACAAAATATTTGCCTCTTTCCCCATTTTTGGATAAACGAATTGAATTTTTTTAGGGGCGATACGGTGCTTTTCTAGTAACTGAATAATTTCTAAAAAGCGGTCTGGGCGATGGACCATTGCAAAGCGTCCATTGGTTTTTAATAATTTACTAGAAATTTGGATCACATCTTCAAGAGTAGTATGGATTTCATGTCGAGCAATCGCTAAATGCTCATTTGGATTTTTTTTATTGGTTGGTAATCCCTTAAAATAAGGGGGATTACAGACGACTAAATCACATGAATTATGACGAACAACGGATAAACTTTCTTTTAAATCAAGCGTATGGATGGTCATTTGGTGTGTTAGCTCGTTTAATTGGATACTACGTCTTGCCATATCCGCTAAACGTGGTTGAATTTCGATGCCATCAATCAACGCATTCGTTCGTTTGCTCAAAAAAAGACCGACTGCACCATTTCCTGCACAGAGGTCAACGATTTGTCCTTTTTTCGGTACACGTGCAAAATGAGCAAGTAAAACAGCATCTAGTGAAAAAGAAAAAACGTGAGGACTTTGAATGATTTTAATATCATTTGCATATAATTGATCGATCCGTTCATCTTCGTGAAGCATGGGTTCCCTCCAAAATGAAAAAACTAAGTGATTGTATTATACTATTTTTATAAAAAAGAACCAAGGTACCTTGTAAAGTTTCCTAAATTTAGGCATACTATGACCATACACCTAGAAAGGAAGAGACTATGTTCTATCGATTTATGAGAGGGCTAGTCCGAGTGATCTTAGCAGTGATCAACGGCAATGCCCGATATGAAAATAAAGAAGTTTTACCACAAGACGAGAATTATATTTTGGTAGCGCCACATCGAACTTGGTGGGATCCTTTATATCTTGCTGTAGCAGCTTCGCCTAAAGAATTTAGCTTTATGGCAAAAGAAGAATTATTCAAAAATCCAGTATTACGCTTTATTTTGACACATGCCCATGCGTTTCCAGTAAAAAGAGAAAATCCAGGACCTAGTGTCATCAAAACGCCTGTTAAAATTTTAAAATCTACTCATTTAGGTTTGATCATGTTCCCAAGTGGAACAAGACATGCAACGGAATTGAAAGGCGGAATGGCATTGATTTCTAAAATGTCAAAAGCAAAAATCGTTCCTGCTGTCTACCAAGGACCATTGACTTTGGGTGACTTATTCAAGCGCAAACGGGTGGTTGTGCGTTTTGGTGAACCGATCGATTTGTCTGATATCAAAAAAACAGACAAAGAAGGAATGGCAGAAATCGAACGTAGAACACAAGCCGCTTTCGATCAACTAGACAAAGAAGTCAATCCTGACTTTAAATATGAAATCAAAAATAAAAAGTAAATGATTCTTTTTCAATAAAAATCAAAGCGCAAGGTAATGATAAAAGTTGCGGTTCTTTCTAAGCATGGGACTATCTATGTTTATACGGAATCAGCAACTTTTTTTCATCGTCTATTTGTTTTAGTCCGTAATGATCCTAGGTATCATGTAATGAGGGGAAGTGTTATAATAATTAGAAGGACATTTTTTGAGGTGATGAGATGCGTTTTTTACATACAGCTGATTGGCATATTGGAAAAAAACTACAAGGATACGATCGAATCAAGGAACAAGAGCATGTTTTAACCCAGATCTTAGCAATTGCAAAAGAAGAAAATGTTGATGCAATCGTGATTGCGGGAGATCTTTATGATCGAAGTGTTCCGTCGGTGGATGCCATTGAAGTGTTCAATCAATTGATGGTCGAATGGAATCTACGGGAAGGATTTCCGATTTTTGCGATATCCGGAAATCATGATAGCGGTATTCGTCTTTCGACAGGAACACCTTGGTTCAGTCAGTCCGATTATTATTTACAAACTAGATTGGCAGAAGCCTTTCAACCAATCATATTCAAGGATACGCAATTTTTCCTTTTGCCTTATTTTGAACCAATCTCAGCGAGGATATATTTTGAAGATGAGCAGATACGCACCATTCAACAAGCAATGGAAAAAGTCATTGAGAAAATGAAAACGCAGTTTGACTCAACGAAAAAACAAGTATTAGTGAGTCACTTTTTTGTGACCGGGAGTATGAAATCAGATTCAGAAACCAAAATTGAAGTAGGCGGATTAGATGCTGTTCCAGGAGATTTACTTGAACCATTTGATTATGTCGCATTAGGACACCTCCACAATCAAGCAGCATTGAATCAAAAAAATGCCCGTTACAGTGGGTCGCCTTTAAAATTTTCATTGTCAGAAATCAATCAAAAAAAAGGTGTTTGGATCGTAGATTTAGAAGAGGACGTCTCTTTGAATTTTCGAGAACTGACCCCGTTATATGATATTGAAGAAATAACAGCAAGCTTTAAAGAGCTGTTGAATCCAGATTTTTATCAGACAATCAATCGTGAAAATTATCTCCAAATTTATTTGGAAGATCGAACGATTATCCCTAACATGATGAATCAATTAAGAAAAATCTATCCACGGATACTTGGTGTGGAACGTTCAAACGGTCGAGTAGAACTGAAACAGGGAAAACAAAAAAAGATGATGACAAAGGATCCACATAAGATCGCACAAGGCTTTTTCAAAGAAATGACCAAGGAACAGTTGACGAACAAGCAGGAAATCTGGTTAAAAGAAACGCTACAAGAACTCACGGACAGGAATGATCAGTAATGAAACCCAAGAAATTACGACTAAAAAATTTTGGTCCTTTTATTGACGAGACAATTGATTTTGCGAAATTGACCGAAGCACCACTATTTTTGATTACTGGAAAAACAGGTGCAGGAAAAACGACTCTTTTTGATGGAATGACTTATGCATTGTTTGGTGAAACTTCTGGCAGAATCAGGACTGGTAAAGAAATGCGGTCTCTTTTTGCTACGCCTGAAGAAGAAACGTGTGTCTTTTTTTCATTTGAGCATCAGCGGCTGAATTATGAGATTGAACGTAAGCCAGAACAACTCTTGGCCAAACGTAAAGGTGAAGGCAATCGAAAGCAAGCAGCAAAAGTTTCTTTGACGATCTTTGATGAAGCGGGCAAAGAAATGCGCCAATACACGAAACGTAGTGAAGTGGATCAATTAATCAAAGAATTAATGAATCTGGATGCGAAACAGTTTTCTCAGATCGTTTTACTACCTCAAGGAGAATTTCGTAATTTTTTAATTTCATCAAGTAGTGAGAAAGAAATTGTCTTACGTAATTTGTTTGGCACGCAATTTTTCCAACAACTTAATGAACAATTGAAAGAAAAAGCCAAAGAACATCAAAAAAATTTAGATCATCTTGAGCAAGAATTGAGTTTGCTGCAAAAACGGTTTATCCCTTTGGACACAGGAACGGTTCCTGAAACCTTAAGTTTTGATGCGTTATTCACTTATTGGCAGGCAGAGCAAACAACATTACAAGAAAGACTTCTCCAAGAAAAAAATAAACTGGTTCATTTACAAGAACAACAAAAGAAATTAGAAGATACCTATTATCATTCGCAAACATTGCAAACACGTCAGGAAGAAAAGCAAAAATTAGAGCAAAAACATGCAGAATTGATCCAGCAAGAAAGTGAAATCAATGAAATAAAACAATGGATCACTCATTATGAATTTGCTGAACGACTGGTCGATACGTTGACACGAAGTCAAGAATACCAGAAAGAACAAGCAGAACTGATTGATAAAGAACAGACTTGTTCTGAAACATTCGTGCAACAAGAACAAGCGTATGCACGGTGGCATAAAGAGGAACCTGAAAGAAAAAATGCCCAACAAGAAATGGAACATGCAGCGAATCGATTACAAGTCATGAAGTCATTGATCCCAATTGCGGAAGAATGGCAAAAAAAGCAAAATGAAAGTGAAGAGTTACAAAAGGCTAAGAAAAAAGCAGAAGAAAAAGAACAAAAAATTCTTCAAGAACAAGTCCAGTTAAAAGAAGAAGAACAAAGACTAGCAGAACTGCTGCTTGACCAAGATCGCTTGCACAGTGATCAATTGTGTTACGAACAACTTCGGCATGAGCAAGAAAAGTACCAAACTATCCTTACAGAAAATCACCAGAATACAGAACAGTTAAAGATGAATCAAACCAAGTTGTCCGAACTGATCACAAAACTCCAAGCTCAACAAGTAATGTTAAGCAAACAAAATAATCAAGTTGATCTTTTAAAGAGTCAATGGGCAAGCCAACAAATTGCGAAGTTACAATTGCTATTATTACCGGGGCAACCTTGTCCAGTTTGTGGGTCAACGGAGCATCCTAAACAACAAAATGAGCATGTATTGCCCAAACAAGAAGAGTTTGTCCAACTGGAAGCAAACTTAGCAGAGGCAGAAACAAACCTTGAACAAATCAATCAAGAAATAGGGCGTAGTGAAGCAGAAAAAGCACAAATAGAACAAAAAATAGCTGACTTGGAAAACTTCGGAACAGAAAAACAAGTAGAGATCCAAAAAAGCAAAGAACGATTACAACATTTGATCCAGCAATCGTTTAAATTTGCCATAGCAGATGATCCTCTTGTATCCTTAGAAAAAATCCAGCATGATTTGGATTCGCGTGCAGAGGTCATCACACAGGCAAAAATCGCTACTCAAACACTAACTGAACGTTTAAGTCTTATCGAAGATCAGCGAAAGAAGATCACCGAACAAATCAGCCAAAACAAAGAAGAGCTCCAACAAGTACAAGGGGAGCTTGTTACCTTGACGAAACAGTTAGAAGGACAAAATACTCAGACTTTGATTGAGGATGTCAACCAATTAGAAGAAAATGTTGCGATGAAAGCTCAATGGTTAGCAGAAGAAAAAACAAAAGAACTTCATTTTTCTCAAGAAATCAGTTTGTTAAAAGCGCAAATGGCTAGTATTCATGAACAACAGGCAAAAATTGAAAATAAAATTCAGCGTATCCAAGAGCAAATTTCAGCAAAAATAAAAGAGCAAGCTTACTTTAAAGAAGCAGATGAGGTATTGGCATTTGCTAAACAAACAGTTGAATACCAAGAGAAGAGTCAACTGGTCAACACATATGAGAAAGAACGATTAATCGTTGAAGACCGCTTAAGCCAGTTGAACCATGTTGCTTTAGCTGAAACACTTCCTGATTTAGAACAATTGGAGCAACAACTAGATGAGCTAAAAGCTGCGGTTCAAACACAACAGGAACATTGTTATCACTTGCAAGAGCAAGAACAGCAGAATCAGCAAATCATCGAAGAATTTTCTTCGATTTATCAAGCGAGTCAAGAACAATTAGATGAATTGATCCAACTACAACAATTATCGCAAACGATGAATGGGGAAAACCCTAGAAAAACCAGCTTGGAAAGATACGTACTACAAGTGTATTTACAAGAAGTACTACAAGTGGCAAATGTGCGATTGCAACGTCTGACGAAAAATCGTTACCAATTTGAGCTTGCAGATGAAGTGGGAAGTTACCGTGGGAAAACAGGGTTGGAGATCAATATCTATGATGATGAAGCAGGTCTGACACGTGGGGCTCATACGCTATCTGGTGGCGAAAGTTTTATTGCAGCTTTATCCTTAGCGTTGGCTTTAGCTGAAGTGATCCAGACACAAGCCGGTGGTGTGTTGATCGAAGCGTTATTCATTGATGAAGGATTTGGATCGTTAGATGAAGAAGCACTTGAAATGGCGATTGAAGCATTAGAAACAATTGAAAGTGAAGGTCGTATGATCGGGATCATCAGCCATGTGAGAGAATTAAAAGAACGAGTAGTACAACAAATCAGAATCGAAACAGAAGGTAGCGGACAAAGTAAAGTACGCTATCATCTTGGATAAGAGGGGGATTAACTGATGAAATGGAGCATTCCAGAAAAAGTCATTGCAAGAGGACGTCAATATCTGCAAGAAGGACGGGTATTATCGGTTGTCCCTGACCAAGAAGAAAAAGTTTGGCATGCGGAAGTCTTAGGCAGTGAATTGTATATGGTCGATTTAGATGGGACAGCCAAAGAAGTCGATTTCTGCCAATGCCCTTATTGGGAAGAACATCATTATTGTAAGCATACAGTGGCAGTCGAACTGTACTTGCGCTCTAAGAATCTTTCACGAATAATCAAGGCAGATCAACCTACGTTAGAACCAGTCAAAAAAAGTAGCGAAGGTGAAATTTTAACGAAAGGTTTTTCAAGACTAACTGTCAAAAAAAATTCACCACGGACGCAACCATTGATTGTGGAATATCAAGTAGAAACGATTGAGACCAATCATTATCATCCGGAATTAGCTATTTTAGCCGTTTATTTGCGGATTGGCTATTTAGATCAGCCAAAGAAAACGTATATCGTTAAAAACATTTTTGATTTTTTACATTCCTATATGGAAAATGAACGCTACACTGTGAATAAACAATACCAGTTCCATCTAGATCAACGAGCTTTTCAAGGAGAAGATCAAGTAATCTTAAAAACGTTAGCTGAGTGTGCCCAAACGCAACTTCTTTTAGGTGCAAACGGCCTACAAGTCAAAGGGAAATTAGATAAACGTTATTTGTTATTACCGATCGAACAAGCAAAAACATTGTTAGAACAGATGAACCAAACGACAAAACTCCAAATGAAGATCGGAGAAGTGAATTATCAAGGGGTTCGATTTTCTGATAATGAGCCTTCCTTAGAATTTGAAGTAACAAAAAAAGAAGAGGCCTATCAATTAAGCGCACTGAATGACTTTGAGTTGTTCTTTACTCATTATCAATGTGGAATGATCCAAGGAACTTTTTATTCATTAACAAAACGTCAACAAGCAGTCTATTTAACTTGGAAACAGCTTATGAGAAGATTTGAGAAACCAGAAGTATTGTTTCTTAAGCAAGAACTATCCTCCTTATTCAAAGAAATCATTCCATTGCTATCTGAAATTGGTCAAGTGAGCATAGCGGATGAAGTGAAAGCAGAAGTTGCTGACGTGCCAGTGGAATTTATTTTCTTCTTTAGAAAATCGAAAGGCAAGATCCAGGCGCGTGTTGATTTTGTCTATGATGAAGTCGTTTTTTCAACAGATAAAAAACATGAAGTTATTGCTGAAAATGCTTCTGAAGTATTAAGAGACAAAGCCCAAGAACAACGCGTATTAGACTTGTTCAAAATGTATCGCTACCAACGAAATGATACAGGCTATGAACGTTTATTGCCGACAGGAGAAGAGTTGTATACTTTTTTCCGTACAGAGTTAGCCGTTTTTCGTCAGTTTGGTGAGGTCCGCCTTGGGAAAAAACTTCGGGAATTATATTTAGATGCACATCGACATCAACCGAAGATTGAAGTGGAAGAAACCAGTTCATGGTTAGATATTCGTTTTGATGTGACTGGGATTGAGGAACAAGAAATCAATCAGGTCTTACAAAGTTTGTTGCGAAATGATGCTTTCTATACGTTAGAAAATGGGCAAGTACTGTCCTTTGATTCCGAAGAGTTTCAGCAAACAAGTCAAATCTTGCAACAATTCCGTGAATCGATCCGTTCAGAATCTGGAACGATCCATGTGCCTAAAAACCAAGGATTGATCATTCAAGATAAGTTAGCAGGAAGTTCAGCAACTTTTGGTGACTCCTATCAAAAAATGATCCAAGATCTAATACAACCTGAACAATATCAAGTATCCTTGCCAGCAGGTCTACAAGCTGAATTGCGTGATTACCAAAAACAAGGATTTCGATGGTTGAAAATGCTGGGAAATTACCAGTTTGGCGGAATTTTAGCAGATGAAATGGGTCTAGGAAAAACCCTTCAGACAATTGCCTATTTGCTTTCAGAAAAAGAAGAAAAAGGCGAACTCTCTGCTTTGATCGTCGCTCCTGCTAGTTTGATCTATAACTGGCAAGCAGAAGTGAAAAAATTTGCTCCTTCTTTGAGCATCCAAGTAATCAACGGGAATAAAAAGGAACGAGAAGAACTATTAGCTCGTAAGGCAGATATCAGAGTCACTTCTTATGCTAGTTTAAGACAAGATTTAGCAGATTATCAAAAACATGCAATTAATTATTTGATCCTTGATGAGGCTCAGATGGTTAAAAATAGTAGTACTAAAACAGCTCAAGCGCTACGAGAATTAAGCGTACCGCAACGTTTTGCCTTAAGCGGGACGCCAATTGAGAATAATTTGGAAGAACTATGGTCGCTCTTTGCGACGATTATGCCGGGATTTTTCCCGAATAAGACCCGCTTTAGAGAGCTGGCACCTGAAGAAATTGCCCGAATGATTCGTCCGTTTGTGTTACGAAGGGATAAGCAAACCGTGTTAAGCGATCTGCCAGAAAAAACCGAGATGAATCTTTATTCTGCATTGACAGAAGAGCAAAAAACCGTGTACTTGGCTTATTTACGTCAGATGCGAGAAGAGATTTCTACTATGGACTCAGAAGCTTTTAAAAAGAATCGTATCGGTATTCTAGCTGGTTTGACACGATTACGCCAAATTTGCTGTGATCCAAGATTATTCTTGGAGGATTATGAAGGTGGCTCAGGAAAGCTAGAACAAGTCAAAGATCTACTGGTCGCAGCCAAAGAAAACAATCGGCGGGTTCTGTTGTTTTCTCAATTTACAGGTATGTTGACCATCTTACAAGAAGAACTAGCAGAATTAGGAATTTCTACTTTTTACTTAAGAGGAAGCACCAAACCGCAAGATCGTTTAACGATGGTAGATGCATTCAATGAAGGAGAACGAGATGTCTTTTTGATTTCATTGAAAGCTGGCGGAACCGGACTCAACTTAACGGGAGCAGACACGGTAATTCTGTATGATTTATGGTGGAACCCAGCCATTGAAGAACAAGCGGCAGGACGTGCGCACCGTATCGGACAAAAAAATGTGGTCGAAGTTTGGCGCATGATTGCAGAAGGAACGATTGAAGAGCGGATGGATTCGTTACAACAAGAAAAAAGAGAGTTATTCCAAAAAGTCATCCAAGGAAATGAAGACCAATTAACCAAATTAACGGAAGATGATATCCGGATGATTCTGAGTGTCGGAGACCTGGAAGACTAAAAATTTTGAAACAAAAAATAATTAAATCTTAAGACTCAATAATAAAAAACTCTCGAAACAAGATTATGTTTCGAGAGTTTTTTAGTTATTTGTTTTGCTAGGAGCTGTGCATGGATGCTTTAGCTGAAAATTACTTTCATCGTTTCTAATAATTGATCAAATGAGGTGATTTCGATATCACAGTTCAATGGACCATCAACTTTTCGCTCACGATGGTTAAACCAAAGCGCTTGCCAACCAGCTCTTTTAGCACCTAATACGTCATTGTCGTAGTTATCGCCTACATATAGAGTTTTTTCTGCAGTTAGATTGAAACGTTCTTCAGCAAGTTGAAAAATCTCTTTTTCTGGTTTCTGAAATCCTGTTGCTTGCGAAACGATCATATGCTGTGAAGGAATCCAGTTTGCTAATTGAAGTTGATTCAATTTTTTGGTTTGATGATCGGTGGGACCATTGGTAATGATTCCGAGCGGGATATTCATTTCAGTCAAGAAGTCCAATGTTTTCTTTACTTCCTCATGAAGACAGATATTATCTAATTCTTCTTCATAAACTTGTTGGAAATAAAGACCTTCTTCTTCAGTAATATGTGGATAATCTAAGTCTTTTAGTGATTGGCTGATTCGATGTGCACGCATATACTCCAAGGTCCATTTTCCTGCCATCACTTTAGGGAAATTTTCATCACTGTGATGACGGAACCGGAGATATAATGGTCCCATATCTATATCTGAAACAAGCGGCACTACTTTTTTTACCGCATTTCTAAATGGCTGTTGTTGATCGTACATCGTATCATCAACGTCAAAAACAACTGACTTAATCAAATTCTACACGCCTTTCGGTTTTCATCATTTTTTTCATAAATCCTCGACTATTGTATCAGAAAAATACCGGTTAAAACGTTGTTAAATAAAGGTTTTTATTACTATATTTCGCTTTTCTTGACAGAATAAGCTTTTTAAGTTTCAGTTTTTTTCACTAAAATAGTAAAATTGAATATCATTTGATTATCTGATGAATAAATTAATCCTCGATGAAACGAAATTCTGACTAATTTTAATAGAATAATCCTATTTTACTTGATAAAGAATGTTTTTTTTAATACAGAAAAACGAAAATGATTAAAATATAAAATAACACTTAATGATGACGATAAGGCGTTTTGTAGTGATTTTCATTTTATAACCATTGTAATATAAAAGGGTGCTTAATTAGCGGACAAAATAAGGGTTAGGTTCAATTAAAAGGACTGTTGTAATAGCAAACAAAATAAAGCAGACAGAAATAAAAAACATAATTTTTTCAAAGAAACCGTTTTTTTGTAGGATGAGTAATAAAATAATAGTACAACTTTAAAGCCTGTTTCAATGGCAGGTTATATTTGAATTAAATTTGAAAACTCTCATTTTTTAATTGCTAACTAAACGTAAAGCGTTGGTTTTACGGAATATAAATCTTAGATAACTTTCATTTTTTTGATAAAATATTATGAAAAAAGCTAGCTATTTAAAAGTTGATTATGTATAATAGAAACAGATGGAAGATTATAATGATCTTCTGTTACAAAAAAGTGACATTAGTCATGAAAAGGAGTGGTGCACGTTGTTAACACTATATACTTCCCCAAGTTGTACTTCCTGTAGAAAGGCCCGTGCGTGGTTACAAGAACATCAAATTCCATTTGTTGAACGAAATATCTTTTCTGAACCATTAAATAGTTCAGAATTAAAGGCAATCTTACAAATGACTGAAGATGGCACAGAAGAAATTATTTCAACACGTTCAAAAGTTTTCCAAAAACTAAACATGGATCTTGATGATTTACCATTGCAAGAACTGTTAGAACTCGTTCAAAATAACCCTGGATTGTTGCGTCGTCCGATTATGATCGATGACAAACGCCTACAAGTTGGTTTCAATGAAGATGAAATCCGTCGTTTCTTACCACGTGATGTACGTCAATTGGAATTGCGTCAAGCACAATTAATGGCTGGATTATAGAAAATAAACGTTAACTTAGAAAAACTATTTTTGTAGTTTTTCTAAGTTTTTTTTTACCAGAATAGAAAGTACATATAACTAGATGTAACATGTAAATGAATTTTATTCTTTTGCTGATAGCAAGATTTGAGAAGACCAAAATACTTGGTATCAAAAATTCGATTTATTGTTAAGGATTACTTTTTGAATGCCGTTTATTCGTTCTCGCATTAGGAGTGGCTTTTTGTCCTAAGCTCTTTTTTACGTTTAGCTAAGTGAAAAAAATGATGTCAAGGTTAAATTAAAAACTTATTTTGATTTTAAATGGTAATTTTTTTTCTTTACATTTAAGCTTATTTCGCTACAATGAAGTTATATTGATAGTTGTGGCAAAGTGAGGTGTAGCCAGATGGAAATGGAACATATTAATGAAAATACGATCCGAGTAATGATCGGTCATGAAGATTTAGAAGAGCGAGGCGTCTCATTTTTAGACTTGCTTGGTAACCATAGAGAGATCGAAAATTTTTTCTACAGTATTTTAGAAGAAGTTGATATTGAAGATGAGTTCCGCAGTAGCGAAGCTGTTACATTTCAAGTGCTTCCTAAAGGAGACGGTTTAGAACTTTTTATTAGTAAAAACTTACCGAATGAAGAAATGCTCCAAGAAGACGAAGACTCTTTAGATTCTGATGATGTAACTGAATTTATCCAGCAACAAATCTTAAATAATGAAGAAGAAACGACTGAACGCATTTCCGATGAAACAGAACACCAAGCGATTTTTGCTTTTGAAGACTTTGAACAAATGATTCAACTAGCCAATGATGTCGAGTTGGAATCAGCCTGGACAGATTTGTATTTACTAGATGGTATCTACTATTTAGCCGTACATTTTTGGATGGAAGATTTAAACCAAACAGATGTCGCTAATGAAGTAGCTCGAATTTTAGAGTTTGCAGAAAGAAGCGATCGGACCATTGAAACATTGAACGAATATGCGCAATTACTTATGGAACGAAATGCTTTGGAACGTACAAAATTTTATTTTGCGTAAGCAGCAAATAATCAAAGAAACAATTTGAAGAATCTGATCAATGAAAATGATCAGGTTCTTTTTTGACGTATTTTCTTTTAGAAGGGGGGCAGCTAATTTATGATGGTTGCAATCGATAAACATGGAAAAAGATTTCTGGCTACAACATGTACAAAACGGCAAAGTCTTTTCTGCCCAGCTTGTAAGGAACCAGTGATATTAAAAACTGGGCAGCAAAAAACAGCACATTTTGCTCACAAAAATTTACAGGATTGTTTTGGTTTTAGTGAGAAAGAAACAACGGAGCATCTCCAACTCAAAAAATATTTTTTTGAGTGGTGTAGACAATTTGTTACTCATCCGCCTGTCTTAGAAGCCTATTTATCAACCCTTCGACAAAGACCAGATATCCTTTGCGGGGATCTAGCCATAGAAATTCAGTGTTCAGTTCTCGCTTATGAACGGATGAAAGAACGAACAAAAGGATATCTAAGCAAAAACTATCGTGTTTGGTGGATCTTAGGTTCTGCTTTTTTCAATAATGATCGTTTAAAAACGAGAGAAAAGTACTTTTGTATGTACAATGACACTATGGGCACTCATTTATGGAAAATCGATTGGCTAGAAAAAAGATTATATTTGTTTTGTCATTTGGCAGAATTATTTTCTGGAACAGTAACCTATGAAACAATCAGCTGGCCTTTCTTTAGTGAATCTCCTGTAAGTCTATTAGAAAAACAGATGGAGAATCAAAATCGGCAAAAAGTTCTTACTAATGTTGGCTGTCAAAAATGGTTACAAAAAAAATTATACTATCGTCAGTCTAAATACGTTCATTTACAAAAACAATTCTATCTTAGAAAAAAACATTTACTTTATTTATCTCCGTGGATGTACGCAGAAAGTCGATTTTTTTTTATTTTCAAGAAAAAGTTTTCTTTTATCGTCTTTTATTTGAAGAAATCATCAGTGAACAAGCAGACAGAAGCCAACAATGGAAGTATCTCAATTGGCTCCAAAAAATTGAACCAAATAAAACAACTTGGCTTTATCCAATGGTTGATAAGAAAAAGATTTTCCAATTGCTTTACCAGGAGTGTGAGGAGATATTCTTGATGTCAAACAGAAATAAATTATGATACACTAATTAAGAGTAGCTGATTTTAGAGGCTTATTCATTTTTCTATTTTCAATATGAATTAGAAAAAAAGAGTGAAAACAATAAAGGAGTGTATGAAATGAGTGAAACGACCCAATTACCAAAACGAGAAGAATTGCCTGAAGAACTGACTTGGGATCTCACCAAAATCTTTTCTAGCGATCAAGAATTTGATGAAAAATACCAAGAATTAACAGAAGAATTAAAAAATTCCGATCAATATAAAGGAACATTAGCAAAGGGTGCGACAGAATTTCTGAATGCGCTTGAATTTGTTTTAGATGTTTACCGAAAAGTGGAACTCATTTATGTCTATGCTCATTTAAAAAATGACCAAGATACAGCAAATACGACTTATCAAGCGTTATATGCGAGAGCAGGAAGTTTATTTTCTAAAGTAAGTGAAGCAGTCTCTTGGTATGAACCAGAAGTCCTTCAACTTTCGGATGAGCAGATTTGGCAGTATTTTGAGCAAGAGCCGAAGTTAGAACTGTATCGTCATTACGTAAAACAAATGGTGGATAATCGTGCGCATATATTATCTGCAGAACAAGAATCATTACTAGCTGGAGCAGGAGAAATTTTTGGCGCTTCCAGTGATACATTTGCTGTTTTAAACAATGCCGATCTAGAGTTTCCTACGATCGTGGGAGAAGATGGGAAAAAAATCCAGCTTTCTCATGGTGTCTATGGTCAATTGATGGAAAGCACAGATCGTACAGTTAGAGAAGCTGCATTCAAAGGGCTTTATCGTGTCTATGATCAATTTAAAAATACGTTTGCTTCAACATTGAGTACCCATATCAAAGGGCACAATTACAAAGCAAAAATTCGCCATTATCATTCTGCTAGAGAAGCTTCTTTGAGCAACAATCATATCCCAGAAAGTGTTTATGATACATTGATTGAAGTAGTCAATAAAAATCTTCCGCTATTGCATCGCTATATGGAATTACGCAAACGTCTTTTAAATGTAGAAAAACTGCATATGTATGATCTATATACACCAGTATTAGGAGAAGCTCCTATCAAGTTCACTTACGAAGAAGCGAAACAGAAAGCTTTGGAAGCTTTGGCACCAATGGGGGAAGAATATCTGTCAGTGGTAGAAAAAGCTTTTGCTGACCGTTGGATCGATGTGATCGAAAATAAAGGGAAACGAAGTGGCGCTTATTCTTCAGGAAGCTATGATACCAATCCTTATATTTTAATGAACTGGCATGATACGTTGGATCAATTATTTACGCTCGTACATGAAATGGGACATAGTGTGCATAGTTACTTTACTCGTTCAAATCAACCGTTTGTTTACGGTGATTATTCCATTTTCTTAGCAGAGATTGCTTCAACAACTAATGAAAATATTTTGACAGAATACTTGCTTGAAACTGAACAAGATCCACGTGTTCGTGCATATGTCTTGAATCATTATCTTGATGGATTCAAAGGAACGATTTTCAGACAAACACAATTTGCAGAATTTGAGCATTTCATGCATGAAGAAGATGCCAAAGGTGTACCTTTGACCAGTGAATATCTAAGCGACAGTTATGGGGAATTGAATGCCAAATATTATGGATCAGCGGTAGAAAAAGATCCGGAAATCAAATATGAATGGTCTCGTATCCCACATTTCTACTATAATTATTATGTTTATCAATATGCAACAGGCTTTTCAGCTGCCTCTGCTTTGGCGCATAAAATTTGGGGTCAAGAGCCAGATGCTCTAGAAAAATACCTTACTTATTTGAAATCAGGAAATAGTGATTACCCAGTTGAAGTCATGAAAAAAGCAGGCGTCGACATGACAAAAGCTGATTATATCGAATCAGCTATGACTAAGTTTGAACAACGATTAAATGAATTAGAGGAACTAGTTGAAAAATTGTCATAAGTGTTCGAGACAAGAATGCGTTGATTATCAAGAGATAGCTTCTGTTTCTTTTATCTGATCTAAATAGCTGAAACCCACAAAAGTCCTATGTGGATTTCTGTGGGTTTTAGTTATTTACCTCATAATTAAAATAAATAAGAGCATTTTATTTTTTTATAGTTGCTTGTTTATATTGACGTAAATTTTATTTTTTCTTATGCTATAGAAAATAATTTGTCTGATAGATGTTGGGGATGCCTATCAATACTTCTAAAAATACATAGATGGTATTCAAGTGTCAACTCTATGAAATAAGCCAAAATTTTTCTTATTTGTCAGAGAAGTTGCACAATATTTTTGTACCATACACATTCAAAAAAAGAAATGGAAGGATGAATATGTCTTTTTGGGGATTTGAACAAGAGTCAGATGAAGTAGTGTTAACTTATGTCAATTGTCATGTACGTTGTCTGCGAGAAGCTGCTCGCTTGGAAATGAAGAAAAGAAGAGCAAAGAACGCGAAGAATAAAAAACAGAGCTATAATAGGAAGAAGGTGAGCCAGAAATGATGGAAGTACAAATCACTAGAAAAAGTGAGTTAACAGAAGGTGGTTGTAATGCCTGTGGTATCGTAGATGCTGCGATCTATTCGCTGCAATTAGGAACGAAAACAGCAATCATTGCTGATTTGACTGTGAGTTCGTTAGTTGACAGTCTAGCACTACTAGAAGGATATGAAGGTGAGGACATCTATGAAATGTTAGGAGAAGTTCGCCAGTTGAGTAGAGCGGGCAAGACGATCAATGTTTCTGAAGAATTAGGGAATGTGACTTTTTGTACAGCTGATCAGCAACTGACCGTCAAAAATAGGATGGAGCGTCCAGCTTTATTTGAGCAAGTGAGTCAGATCCTTCAACAGTTTTTTGAATTAGGACCATACAAATTTAAAGAAATAGCCACTGTACAAAAACATGATCCTGAATGGCAAAAACGAATCGAAGATCAAACGGATCATGCGTATTTATTTCAATAATAGTAGATGTTTTATTGAAATGGATAAGGTGAGAAAATTAGCTGCAAAAAGACCGACCGCCAAAAGTTGTTTAAATGAACTTTTGGTGGTCGGTCTTTGTTTTGACACTTCAGGTAGCATTTCATGATTATTTGTTTTTTTTGAAAAGTGACGATCATAATTTTGCTTTATTCTTTTGAAACGTAACGTTGAACTACCTTACATTTCTTTCATTGGATTAAGCTGAAACACTTTCTTCCATAATCTTTGTAGTACCATTGCCGATGTGTGCCACATAAAATTCTGGGGCGTAGCCAACGACGTCTAAGTATTCATCATAGACCTTGTTTTTAAAGTTAGGGATATTTTCTTCTTTGACTAATGCGATCGCACAGCCACCGAAGCCAGCTCCTGTCATACGGGCGCCTAGGACACCTTCTTGTTTTTGAGCTGCATCGACTAATGTATCAAGCTCGATACCAGTTACTTCATAATCATGTCTCAACGAATCGTGTGAAGCATTTAATAATTGACCAAAAGCAGCCAAGTTTCCTTGTACCAGTTCAGCTTTAGCTTCTAATGTTCGTTGGTTTTCAGTAACTGCATGACGAGCACGACGAATCAATGTGTCATCACCAATCAAATCAATGTTTGCTTCAAATGTTTCTTCGTCTAAATCACCTAATGCTTGAATAGCTAATTTTTGTTGGAGACGTTTTAGTGCTTCTTCACATTCACTACGTCGTTCATTATATTTAGAATCAGCTAATTCACGACGTTTATTTGTATTCATGATTACTACTGCATAGCCATCTAATTTTACTGGAACCATTTCATATTTTAACGTATTTGTATCAAGTAGAATAGCTTTGTCTAATTCGCCAAAGCCAATCGCAAATTGGTCCATGATCCCCGAGTTGACACCGATAAATTCATTTTCTACTTTTTTACCAATTTGAACTAATTCAAGTCGATCAATGGATAAATGGAATAAGTCTTCTAAGGCAACACCGACTAACAATTCTAAGGAAGCGCTACTTGAAAGTCCTGCACCGTTCGGGATCGTCCCTTCAACTAAGAGTTCAAAACCATGTTCAATTGGGTAGCCTGCTTCGTTTAGTTTAACGATCATACCTTTGACATAGTTTGCCCATCCTGCTTGTTTGTCGTAATCAAGTTGGTCTAAAGTAAAGCTGATGACACCGTCGTCTTCAAAGTTTGTTGAGTAGACCAATACTTTATTATCCTCACGAGGTGCGGCAACTCCTTGTGTGCCATAAGTGATGGAGGCAGGGAAAACATGACCACCATTATAATCTGTATGTTCACCAATCAAGTTGATTCTGCCTGGAGAAAAATATTGTGTGGTTTTTTTAGGTCCAAAGATTTCTGCGAATTTTGTATTTAAACTGCGTTTGATTTCCATAGTTAGATACCCTCTCTTGTGTCGATTTTAAATTCTGTAGTTGTTTCAAATGGTGTGTGTGCTGCTAAATGAATATTTCCAAAAGCTGGATACTGTTCTGCTCCGGGAGCGATTTGAGTCTCAAACGTGATACCACCGTGGTTGGCTAGTTTCTTTCCATGCATTTCTGGGGTATCTTGCCCAAAGTTAGCAGTGAAGATCACAACACTAGGTGAATCGGTCATGATGCTTACTTTGATTTGTTCATCGGGACTTAATAAATAAGCCGATACATGATTCATACCTGGGTTATTTAAAAAGAAAGGATGATCGATCCCATCAACAAGTTGTTTTTGTTCAAATTGACTAGTAAAGACGGTGGCTAGTTTTTGAGGTGTTTGAAAATCAAAAGCTGTTTGAGCAACACTCGCTTTTTCGCCAGTTGGTATACTATCAGGTCGTAATGGAGCGAAAGACTCACTGTCTAGCCAAAGTGTATGCTGATCAATTGATTCTTCTACATCGCCACTTAAATTGAAATACACGTGGTTGGTCGGATTGAAAAGCGTATCCTGATCACTGATTGCTTGCGTTCTAACACGCCAAATGTTGTCTTCTGTCAAAGTATAACAAACTTCTACGGATAGATTTCCAGGAAAACCATGTTCTCCGTCGGGACTGGTAGTAGTAAATGTGACTGAACTTTCTTTGTCTGTTTCACTTAGTTGATACGTCCATTTTTTCTGTTCAAATCCTGGTGTACCTCCATGAAGTGAATGCCCTGTCTGAGGATCGACACTCAATTGATAGGTTTGATCATTCAAAGAAAATTGGCCTTTTTCAATCCTACCTGCTGTTCGTCCAATCGTTGCTCCGATATAAGCATCTTTTGTCAAATATTCTTGTGCGGAGTCAAACCCTAAAATTAATTCCCGATCATTAGCAGTTAGTTGAACGATCCGTGCACCTAAGTCAGTGACGGCTAATTTAAGTCCGTGAGTATTGGATAATGTGATCAAATGGTACCCCTGACCAAAGTCTTTTTCTGTAATCGTCATAATATAATTCCTTTCTTAATGTTGTGGAATGATAAAGTCATCTTCTAATTCAGATGCGAGTTCTTCATGTGAAGCTAATTTATTTTCTAGTTCTTTGACGATTTGCGCATGTTTTTTCTCTGTCAAAGTGATCTTCCAAGCAAAAATGATGGCAGAAAAGAACATCAATGCTGCAGGAACATAAAATGCATACGCTTTAAAAGTCATGATCCCATGATTGGTAATATCAGCAGCAGAAGCATTTCCAGTCATACCAGCTGCGATTGCGACAAACCCAACGATCCCATTAGATAAAGCACCTGCAATTTTATCGAGCAGTGGGCGAATCGATAAAGTCACAGCTTCGTTACGAATCCCATTTTTCCATTGTCCATATTCTACAGAATCAGTGATCGTCATCAAGGCAGATAAAAAGATCAACTGTTGTGGGAAGTAAAATAAAACAAGTCCAACGATCACGATCGGTAAGCTAGTGCCTGCGATAGAGAAGAAGAAGTAAGAACTGATCATCATCGCAATACCGCCGATATAGACATAGCGTCTAGAAATCAATCGTGTCAAAGCAGGGAATAAAGGCACAGCGACTAGTCCAAGTAAAGCTGCTACTAAACCGACAATCCAGAATTGAGTTGGTTGACCTAAGACATATTTGAAAAAGTAGAATAAAACGGCAGTTGTTGCTACATTGGCAATAGCATAAGCAATGTAAGAAAGTGCTAACCACATTAATTGGTCATTTTGGGCAATTGCTTTAAAGACATCTTTGATGCTTGCTTTTTCATTTTGTTGACGAATCGCCGTGTCGACTTCTTTTGTTCCTAAAGCTGTAATAATTGCAGTTCCTCCAGAGATCACAGCGGTAATCACACCGAACCAGAACCAACCTGAAGCGCCTTCAACATGATGAGCAGTGACAAAATAAGTGAAAAATGTGACGATTGGTACGACGACCAAAGTGGTCCCGTTTGCTCCTAAGGAAGAACCGAATCGAGCAAAAGTCGCGAATTTTTCTCTTTCTTTGGTTTCAGTACTTAAAGCTGGAATCATTGACCAAAAAGCAATATCTTTAAATGAATAAAAACTATCTAATAATACAAAAACAATGGTAAAAAGGATGATAAACAAAGTTGTATTGTGAGTAGCAAGGCCAAAGAAATTAGTAAAAAGAAAAATCAAAAGGAATGAACTAACTAAACCACCAATGACCAGCCATGGTTTAAATTTTCCATATTTTGTTCGAGTATTATCAATAATCCCGCCAATCAATGGATCGAAAACGATTTCAATTAAACGAATACCAACGACTAAACTGGTCACCGTAGCGATCATTCGAGCAGCAGTTGCTTTATCTGTACCTGCAAACATCTCGCTTGTTACAAAAACCATAAAATAAGTGCTGAGAGTAACATAAAAAGTATCATGACCGAATGCGCCTAAAGCATAAGAAACCCGTTGTATCATTTTGTTCTTCATAGTATCTAATCCCTTCTTTGTTAAATATACAATAAAAAGTTAACCGGTTACAATAAATAAATAAAGTTCTTTTTCTACTATTGACTTTATCAAGAAAACGCTTCCTGATGAATATATTTTTGTGACTAATATTTAACTTTTTGTTGCACGTTGTAGAACAAGAAGAGTAAAGTAAAAACAAAGGAGTGAGAGCGATGGAGCAAGCAATATTTTTAAAAAAAGAACGTCAAGAATTAGCTAAAGGGTGTTATTTTGACTTTTGTGGATTTTCAAAAACTTTGCCATATCATTCTTTCGGTCCAGCAATCAGACAAGATTATGTGTTACATGTCGTGATGGAAGGTAAAGGAACTTACCATGTGAAAGAACAGCAATATCAATTGCAAAAAGGGGATCTGTTTTTGATCCGGCCAGGGGATTCTACTTTTTATTTAGCAGATGGTGAAGAGCCTTGGGTCTACTGTTGGTTGTCTTTTGGTGGGCCATTAGCGAAAGAGATCATTGAACGTTCCTTATTCAAAGAAGATCAGTATACAATGGTTTCTGCAGGTATTTCGGCATATATAGATATTATTTTGGACTGTCTTCATTATTCACAAGACGGTTTAGCAGATGAATTAGAATTGACGGCTTTGACTTATCGCTTTTTATCCGTATTACTAAAAGATGGCGGGAAAATTGGTTTGGGAAATCAAAAAGTCTCTTCGCCACTAGCAATCGAAGCGGTGAAGTATATTGAAGAACACTATCCAGAAAATTTAACAGTAGAGGAAATTGCTCGACAACTGTCAGTCAACCGGAGTCATCTATCAAGAGTCTTTAAAAATCAATTAGGAACGAGTATCAAAGAATATTTGATTGGCGTGCGAATCAACCGAGCAGCATTTTTATTATCGTTGACTGATGATTCAGTAGAGAGTATCGCTTATCAAGTTGGTTTTAATAGTTTAGTTGTATTTAGCCGAATGTTCAAAAAGACAACTGGAGAAACAGCAACAAATTATCGGAAACGGATGAAAAATGAAGCGTCCAAAAACCTTTCATTAGGTGCTTTGAAGAAAGAATTAGAAGAACAAGAGATTGTTTCCTGGTCTACTTAACCATAAGGCAGGAGACTAATGACATTTTGTGTTCTGTGCTAAACTAGGAAATAGCAAGAATGAAGAGGAGTCAAGAAATGAGAACTTTGATTATCGTTAGTCATCCTACGATTGCGACATCATTGAACCAACAGTTTTTCAAAGAAGCAACTGAAAATTTAACGGTTACTTGGCATCATTTGGAAAAACATTACCCAGATTGGACGATTGATCGTGATACAGAACTTGAATTATTAAAAACACATGACCGGATCATCTTCCAATTCCCTTTGTATTGGTATAGTGCGCCAGCTCATTTAAAACTATGGGAGGACACTGTATTGGAACACGCTGACGAATTTCTTAAAGGCAAAGAATTAGGGATTGTCGTAACAACTGGCGTTTCTGAAAAAGAATATCAAGCAGGCGGGAAAGAAGAATATACCATTTCTGAATTTTTAAGACCGTATCAGCGGATTGCCCACAAGTTTGAAATGACTTTTTTACCTCCATTTGTGATGGCGCAATTCATGTATCAAACAGAAGAAAAGCGTTGGGAGCGTTTAGTGGCGTATCAACAATACCTGACATTAGTAGGCAAACCGACCTTGATCCAGCGAATAAACTGGTTTATTGAGCGACTAAGCAGCAATCATTCTTTACAACAACTAGATAAGACCAAGCAAGCATTCTTAATCGACTATTTAGAGAATGAAAAAGAAGAGATTGAAGACCTCACATTTATCTTACAAGAATTAAAGGAGCAATAAAATGGTGGAAGAATGGTTTGTACGACAATTGGAAGAATTAAGTACATCGGTAGATTATGAAACAAAAGCTGTGTTGCATGAAACAAAAAAACTTTTACTGGAAATTTCAGAACGAAAAGTCCAATTACAAGGAGAAATCGATGGAGAATCCTGGAATCATCAAAAATGGTGAGTTTTGTTTATAAATAACACAGTTTAAAATGTTCAGAATGATGATTATTTGCTACAATGGGATTAAAGTAGGATTGAGAACGCTATTTTATATACTAATGGGTGGTGAAAGAAATGAACGAAGAAAACGAGCAAAGAGTCAATGTCCGAATGGCTCGTAGACAACAACAGAAAAAAGAAACGCAACGCCGATTGATCAAAATTGGTTCGGCTGTTGCTGTTTGCTTAGTCCTTATAGGTGCTGTTACAGCTCTTTATTTTCATGGAAAGAATAGTTCGAGTGCAGAAAGCTCGGTCGCAAAAACAAGCGAAACTACCACAAAAAAAGCTTCTTCCACAACGAAACCAAAAAATAAAGAAACTGCAAGTTCGACTCAAGAATCGAAAACAGGCACACTGACGGATCAGTTACAAACGATTATGACAGATTATACAAAGAAATTGGAAGAACAAACGCCTCGTTTGATCGAAGAATACCAAGCTGAGATTCAGAACAATCAAAACGGTGTGATGGGGTTGTCTGCGATTGCTAATCAAAAGGCTCGAGCGCTACAAGCTATTTCTGATGAAGGGATCAGCAAACTACAAGCAACGTATCAAGCAGCGCCAACCAAAGAAGGTGTAGATCTTGCAAATTGGATCAACCAACTTTCAGCAGATTATACGGAACAAGTAGCTAAAATTTCTGATATCTATCTCCGAACAAGTGCTTCGGTACAAGCAGAAACGTCAAGCAGTCAAACAACTAGTGAAACGGAAACTAGTGTTTCTCAGACGACTGACTCAACGACACAATCTTCCAGTCAAGCTACCCAAGGAACCGAAGGACAGACAGCAAGCGCTACTTCAAATGAACAAGCTGCTACTACTGTCGTTCAACAAGGAGAAGGTCCCAACCAGATTGCGGAACGTACAGGGATACCAGTTGATAAGCTTTTATCATTGAATGGGATGACGATGGACAGCTATTTCTTCAGTCCTGGAGAAGTATTGAAATTGAATTAAGCCACTGACAAGATGCCTTGATCAGCAAAAATAAGCTAGCGACCAATCAATTGATTGGACACTAGCTTATTTTTTTGAATTGAAATGGTTTATTTACGTATATCGTAGTTTGGAGTAAGCCATTGACACAGAAATCATTGGGAGCATTATTCGATGAGAAATTTTCTTAATTTTAGAAAGTCGTAAACATTGAAAAAAGTCCGTCTAGCGCCTCTTAGCTTTCAAAAAAACGACTAAGTGGTTAGCTATTACAATGAACTTCTATCAATGCGTATATCAATCATTTGTCTTGCTTATTTTAAGTATGTTGAAAATCACTTATCTAATTGCTTCGCTTAAATTTCCTCGAAGTTGAACGTATAGGAAATTTAATGAAAAAACGGAAAAATTGCTTGATTAGAAAGCTTTTTCGTTATAAAGTAATTTTATAAAAATAACAAGAAGATGATAGTCGTGTTTAAAAAAAGTAATTTTATTTGTTGCATAGCTATTTTGTTGTTGGGATTAACTCCACTAGTTACTTTTGGAACTAATGTTTATGCAAGTGGAATAGTAGATAATAGGTCGGATCCAATCGAGTTTTATAAAGAAAATTCGGATTATTTCGATGTTCAAGTAGAAGAGGACAGCACAATCGTAACGATAACAGACAATAATTTAAAAGCGTTTCTTGAAATGAAAGGATTGGATTCTTCATTTCTTTCTAAAAAGCAGCTCACACCAAGAAGTAATGGTGTCACTAAGATTGTGTGGCATGGACAAGCTAGAAAGGGGAATGTTGATATATATATATTAGTAAAACTTGGTTGAATAATATAAGTAAAGCCGGTATTGGAGCAATTATAGGAGCTCTAGGCAGTTTACTCCCAGGCGCTGGTTGGGGTTCCGCCATAGGTGGGATATCAGGTGTTATAACTGGTGGTAATTTTAAACATGGTAGAGTTTTTGTAGTAAGAGGATTTGTATATCAATACTATTATTTACAATGATATCTGAGTAGATATTATTTTTTAGGAAGTGTTTATGTATGAAGAAAAATCAGCATGAAGTTTTAAATATATTATCAGCTTTTATAGGCTATATAATTGTCGGCACAATAAAGGCATTGATTGATGGAACACTGAATTTTTTATCATTTTTTAATGATATATTTCTTTCAGGTCTACTTTTTATTGTATTTTATTCAATTAGTTATCTTCTAATCATGAGATTAAAAAAATGATTATTAAAAATGGGAGGCAATTAGGATGAAGAGTTTTGGATTAGGAATTCCACTTATTTTTATATTTTGTTTAGTTGGATTAGCTGTTCCAGTTGCAGCAGAACAAAATACAACGACAGATCATTTATTTATATACCTAGATGAAACGGAAAGTGAAATTGCAACAGATGTATATGTAGTTGAGAACAATGATAATATTGTAGAAATTACTAAATCTAATCATTTAGTGAGAGTTAGTCCAATCTTTTCAGCCCAAGTTTGGATGAAAGTAGGATCGACTTGGGGTAGGAAACCTGCACAAAGTAAATATTGGTATGTTGAATATGTAAGTGGTCGAAAGTATCAAGGGTATGTTTATTGGACAGGAGACAAAAGAGTAGCAAATTGGGGACCACCACCACAAATGGAATTTAAATTCCAAGGAACTTTAGATTTAGTATAGAAAAATTTCTATTTGTTTCAAACAATAAAAAACGCTATTTGTGCATTTAACTAAAAAAGAGTAAAAAAGCAGGGTCCCACTTGATGGGAAGCCCTGCTTTTTTGATGAAGATTAGCGACTTTTCAGTCTTCGTTCACGTAGAAAATAATGAATCGTCATGTAGCACAAAAACACGAGACCAATAATCAATGGAATTCTTGTTTCTTGATTGATAAACATAAAAATCAAGACAATGGCTAAAAATAATAAAGTAAGATAATTGGTATAAGGTGATAATGGCATTTTAAATGGATGATCTCTCATTTCTTCTGGGTGTTGTTTTTTAAATTGGATCTCACTAAGTAAGATAACCACCCAAGGAACCATCCCCGGTAAAATACTGGAACTATAGACAAAAACGAAAATATTTTCTGCATGATTCACAAACAAAGGTAACAGGTAATTTAAAACTAGGCCAATCAATATCCCGCTAGAAATCGCTACGACTGGATAAAAAGGTACGCCATGACGGGTTAGTTTTAAAAATTTCCTCGACATTTTTCCATTGATTGCTAAGGTGTAGATCATTCGACTGGCACTGAAAATACCCGAATTACACCCAGATAAGGCAGCCGTCAAGACGACGAAATTGATCAATCCGGCAGCAAATGTGATCCCGATTTTAGAAAATGTTTGAACAAATGGGGAACCTATTGTGCCTAATTGATTCCATGGATAGATACTAACGATAATAAAAATAGCACCAATGTAAAAAATCAAGATTCGTCCAATAGTTGATTGAACAGCTTCAACGATCGTTTTTTTCGGATTTGCAGCTTCTCCAGCGGCCATTCCGATCAGCTCGATTCCTTGATAAGATGCAACAACAATGGATAGCGCAAAAAAGAAACCTTTTACTCCGCCGGTAAAGAAACCGCCGTTTTTCCAAAGATTAGAGATCCCGACTGCTTGGCCTTGATTTCCTAAGCCAAATAAGATGACACCTAGCCCTACCAGAATCATCAAAACGATCGTGCCGACTTTAATCATTGAAAACCAAAATTCTAGTTCACCAAAAGCTTTAACAGAAGCTAAGTTGGCAAGCATCAAAAAGAGGATGACGACAATCCCAGGAATGATTGTTGGCAGATGAGGCCACCAATAATTCATATATTCACCGACTGCAATGACTTCACTGATCCCGACAACAATAAACTGAAAGATGTTACTCCAAGCAGTTAAATAACCAGCGACAGGATGAAGATAATTACTAGCATAATTCGCAAAAGAACCCGTTGAAGGATCGACATAAAGCATTTCGCCAAGTGCTCGCATGATCAAATAAAGAAAGAGACCTGCGACAGCATAGGCAACCATTACTGAGGGACCTGTCCAACGAATGGTTGAGGAAGCACCCATAAACAATCCTACGCCGATCGTTCCTCCTAGTGCAATCATCTGAATGTGACGGGCACTAAGGCTTCGAGTTAATTTTTCTTCTTCCATACTAAAACTCCTTTCATTTTTGAGTAAAACAAGCAAATACGAATAAATGATAGACATTAATAGCAAATAAATGATCAATAAAGACAATTTGCTTTTAAAACTCTTGATGTGATTTTACAGAAAGTTCTCATAAATTGCGAGCCTTTCTTGTAAAAAAAATCATGCGGGATACTTGAAAATGCTTTCGTCTTTAGTTAAACTATAGTTAAATAAAAAGTTAGGTAAACCTAAAAGGAGTGGAGAATGTGTCAGAAGCGATCATTAATATCCAGCAATTAACCGTTGCTTATCAAGGAAAGTTAGCGTTAAACGAAGTTGATGTAATGATCCAACCCAAAAAAATCACTGGGATCATCGGTCCAAATGGTGCGGGAAAATCAACTTTTATGAAAGCTATACTGGCTTTGATTCCCAAAGTATCTGGAGAAATTTCTTTTGGCGGTTCATTGCTAAAAGAAGCACGTAAAAAAATCGCTTATGTTGAACAACGAAATGAATTGGATCTCTCTTTTCCAATTGATGTGTTAGGTGTGGTCTTATTGGGGACTTATCCATCATTAAGGTTGGGACAACGTCCGGGAAAAAAAGAAAAAGAACGAGCACAGCAAGCATTAGAAAAAGTCGGTATGGCTTCGTATGGGAAGCGACAAATAAGCGAATTGTCGGGTGGACAGTTACAACGTGTTTTTATTGCCCGCGCATTGGCGCAACAAGCAGAATGGATTTTTCTTGATGAGCCATTTGTAGGGATTGATGCCGTAAGTGAGAAAAAAATTTTTTCAATATTGAAAGAATTAAAAGCAGCAGGTAAAACGATCATCATTGTTCATCACGACTTGCACAAAGTAACAGAATATTTTGATGAAGTGATTTTATTGAATCAGCAATTGATCGCTGCCGGACCTGTTGCAACGACATTTACTTCAGAAAATCTGAAGATTGCTTATGGTGAAGTGATCGGGCAATTAGTGAAAGGAGCAAAAGAAAAATGATCCAATCGTTTATTGAAGGAATGATGAACTACCAGTTTTTACAATATGCATTGTTCACATCAATGCTCGTTGGTTTGGCTTCCGGGGTGATCGGATCTTTTATCATCTTACGAGGGATGTCGTTGATGGGAGATGCTATTTCACATGCGGTCTTACCAGGAGTAGCGATTTCCTACATGTTTGGCTTTAGTTATATTTTAGGTGCCACGGTCTTCGGCATGTTGACGGCAGGACTCATTGGTTTTGTTACCCAACGAAGTCGATTAAAGAATGATACAGCAATCGGTATCGTCTTTAGTTCATTCTTTGCATTAGGAGTCATTTTGATTTCTTTTGCCCAAAGTGCTACGGATCTGTACCATATATTATTTGGAAATGTGTTAGCGGTGAGAGAAAGCGACCTGCAGATGACGGCGATCGTTAGCGGTATTGTGTTATTGTTTGTGTTCATTTTCTATAAAGAACTCAAAATTACTTCTTTTGATCCGATGATGGCTAAAGCTTATGGGCTAAATATTACCTTGATCCACTATTTGCTCATGTTTTTCCTGACGTTAGTCGCAGTGGTTAGTTTACAGACAGTAGGGACGATCTTAGTGATTGCGATGTTGATCACACCAGCTGCTACAGCTTATCTATTAACGAATAGTTTAGTGAAAATGATTGCTATCTCATCAACAGTTGGTGTATTAAGTGCAATCTTGGGGGTATTTTTTAGTTATAGCTTTAACTGGCCTTCCGGTGCAACCATAGTTTTAGCTTGCGCGCTATTCTTTCTGTTGGCATTTTGCTTTTCACCTTCTAAGGGAATCTTTTTTGCTCATAAACGGGTCATAAAAAGCGAGTAAAAAGAATGATCATGTAAAAAAAATCATTTGAAAAAAGGAGTAATGAGATGAAAACCAATAACTATTGGATTTTTTGGGTAATGTTCGCAAGTTTCTTTTTGTTAGTGGGCTGTGGCAGTCAAGAAAAGCAGGAAGCTAATAAAGAAACGACTAAAGAAACATTGAATGTTGTAGCAACCAACTCTATCTTAGCGGATATGGCAAAAGAAGTAGGAAAGGAACATGTAGCTGTTCATAGTATCGTGCCTGTAGGAACAGATCCTCATGAATATGAAGTGTTACCAGAAGATATCAAAAAAGCGAGTGATGCCGATGTGATTTTATATAATGGGCTAAATCTAGAAACTGGTAATGGCTGGTTTACGAATTTAATGGAAACCACACATAAAAAAGAAGAGAAAGATTATTTTGCAGTGAGTAAAAAAGTAACACCCATTTATTTATCAGGTGGGAGTTCCAAGAGTAAAGCTGACCCTCATGCCTGGTTAGATTTATCGAATGGGATGAAGTATGTAGAAGAAATTACCCGTATTTTTTCAGAAAAAGATGCTGAAAATAAAGCAGTCTATGAAGAAAACGCAAAAAAATATATTGAAAAGTTGAGCGAATTGGATGAAAAAGCTAAAACAAACTTTCAAACAATTCCTGAAGATAAAAGATTATTAGTAACGAGTGAAGGAGCTTTCAAATATTTTTCCAAAGCTTATGGAATCCCAGCAAGTTATATTTGGGAAATCAATACAGAAAGTCAGGGAACACCTGAACAAATGAAACAAATCATCAATCAAGTAAGAGACTCTGCAGTACCCGCTTTGTTTGTCGAAACAAGTGTTGATCCTAGAAGCATGGAACGTGTAGCGAAAGAAACGGGAGTAGCTATCTATGATCGATTATATACAGACTCTATCGATAAGGAAGGCAAACCAGGAGATTCTTATTATAAGATGATGGACTGGAATATCCGAACGATCCATGATGGGTTGACTCAAGAAAAATAAATGGTACAAAATAACTTTCATTCAAAAAAACTAGAAAAGAATGCGTGCTAAATAGCCAGCCGAAGAGATCAAAATCAGTTCGTTAGATTTTGGTTTCTTCGGCTTATTTATGCTAAAAATCAAGATTCAAAAAACAAGAAGCAGGAGGATTCATTTACCCTGATTTATATGGAAAGGAGATCAAGCGAAGGCTCACTTATTTTGCAAGTAAAAAAATAAAAAAAACGTCTGCTTTTTGTTAGTTTCGGATACCTTTTTTTGTTGTTTTCCGTTATAGTTAAAGATAAGAAAGGAAGGTAAAGCTATGAATTTTACGCGTAAAGATAAACAACTAATCAAAGAAGAAATCCTTAAAGTGATCGAACAACAGGATAGCTCTGATAAAGATCAAGACCTTCAATTTCTTGAAACAGAAATGGCTAAATTATTCATAGCAAGTCCAAGTGAATCGGATGTAGAAGAACGTTATCCGGGGAAATGGCTTTTTGATGAATTTCAGCCATTAGATGAACAGACTGGAATTGGTTATTTTGTCTCGATTTCTTCTGTTGGATTTATTCCAGGAGTATTAGTGAAACAAAATAATGAAATCAATATCAAGGCATGGCCAGCATTATTTTCCACAATGGGGACAGAAGGGGTCATTGAAAAAATTCAATCGGCTTATTATAAAAGTTCGTTTATTGCAAATAGTAAACTAATGAATACATTCTATAATCGTTTGGTTTTGATTGCCCGCCCAGGAGATATTCCACAAACATTTACCTACTCGCAGCAAAAGAATCTCTACGAAGAAACATTATATTCCAGAGATTTATCCACTTTTTCCGCAGTAGAACAGGTTCGATTGCATGAATTGTTGCATACTAAGCCAGTATCGCTCAACTTTTTTCAAGCGCTAGATAACCAAAGAAAATGGTTGTCTCTCAACTATTGGGAAATCTTTGCTACTAGAAAAAGATGGATGGAAGAACGAAAGATCGCAGATCAACAGATCCAATTTGTCCAGCTAAAAAGAGATCGGCTTTATTACGGAATTTATAGTCGCTAGCAATTATTTGAATAGGTGGAAAAGATGACAAAAACCTTAAAAGAAGAAATCATTGAAGAAAGCAAACGTTTAGGTATTGATAAAATCGGATTTACGACGGCAGAACCCTTTGATTATTTAAAAGAGTCTTTAGAAGAACAAAAAGCCGCTGGACATACTTCGGGATTTGAACATCCAGTAATTGAAGAACGTTTATATTTAGAAAAAACTTTTGATCGCCCACAATCGATTATCGCTATTGCTTTAGCTTATCCAACCAAGATCCATGAAGAGGTCCCAAAAGATGAAAAAAGAGGACAATTTGCACGGGCATCTTGGGGAATCGATTACCATGATATTTTACGTGACCGTCTCAATCAATTGATTACTTTTATCCAAAGCAGAGCAAGTGTCTGGCAACAAGAAGAAGCTTGGCGGTTTGCCCCACAAGTGGATACTGGAGAATTAGTAGATGTGGCTGTTGCACAAAGAGCAGGACTAGGATTTATTGGTCGAAATGGGTTGCTGATCACAGAAGAATACGGTTCATTCGTGTATCTTGGAGAAATTGTCACCAATATCGTATTTGAACCTGATGAACCAGGTGTTTTTGGCTGTGGTGATTGTACTCGTTGTGTGACAGCTTGTCCGACAAAAGCTTTGTTAGGCGATGGCAGGATGAATGCACAAAGATGTTTATCTTATCAGACCCAAACCAAAGGGCTAATGCCAAATGAGTATCGGAAAAAAATGCGAAATGTCATTTACGGGTGCGATATCTGTCAGTTAGTCTGTCCTTATAATCAAGGGAAAGATTTCCATTTCCATGAAGAAATGGAACCAAAAGTAGAAGAAGTCTATCCGAAATTAAAACCAATGCTTTCTTTATCAAATAAAGAGTTTAAACAACAGTTTGGGCATTTAGCTGGTTCATGGCGAGGGAAAAAACCATTGCAAAGAAATGCTTTGATTGCTTTAGCAAACCTTGGGGATACTTCGGCTTTACCTGAGATCGAAAGTTGCTTAAGTGATGTTCGACCGGTTATTCGAGCAACCGCTGCTTGGTCGATTGGGCGTTTAGGTAGAAAAGAACCAGAAAAATGGTTGGAAACTTTAGAGCAAATGAAACAACGCGAAGAAGACCAAGAAGTGATCACAGAAATTATAGAAGCGCAAGAAATGTTAGCCAAGAAAACGAAGCGAAAAAAGAGGACATGAAAGAAGCGGTCAGCTCCGAGCGAATAAGAGAAAATTTTATGTACAAGATTCCTTTCACTTCTATAATAAGAAAAAAATAGAGTATTATGCTAAAACAAGCGTAGTACGACAAAGAGACTAGGACAGTTAGTTTGTTCTAGTCTTTTTATTGATTAAAGTAAAATAATGGATCATAACTAAATAATAAAAAGAATCTGTATTAGAAAATTTCAATACTTAGAGTAGTATAATCCACTGAATGTTCGACTTGTTTATAATTGAAGCAGTTCAAAAAATAGAATACTATCGGTTTTTTAGCAAAAAATCTAGAAATACCAGAAATTTCAAAAGTATTAAAAAACTTATCCTAAAATTTTTTAGTAAAGGTTGTAATAATTACTCAATTTTTTGTCGTTTTGACACATAATTACTAAAAAAAAGGATAAATTAAATAAAAAAATCAAAAAAGTTAAAAAAAAATACTAGAAATATTACAAAATATAAGATTTTCTAAACTTTATAAGAAAATGTTAAAAAACGGTTTCTTTCTTATGATATAAGGGTTCTAGGACTTTAGTCGTACTTTTTTGTCCAGAGTTATGTTACAAATGTTAAAAATTAGGATATTTTGTCATTAAATGTCATATTTCTTTTACCTATGAAATATTTCTAGATGATAAAGTTAATGACGTTGATAAATACATGGAAAAAAAAGGAGATAAACATGAATTCAATTAAGAAGATCGTTTTAGGAACAACTTTTGCTGCTGGTGCAACTGCAATGTTTGTAGGAACAACTGCTCATGCTGACGAAGTCTATACAATTAAATCAGGTGATTCACTATCAAAAATCTCACAAAAATTTGTTGGAGATAACTCATTGATCGATGCAATCGCTGAAAAAAATGGTATCAAAGACATCAACCGCATCTACGTTGGCGAAGAATTAACGATCCCGACTTCAAGTGATGCTTCAGCAAAAACAGTCGAAGCACCAAAAACAACTGAAACAGTAACGGAAGAACATACATATGTTGCTCCAGTTAAAACAGTTGAAGTAACACCTGCTGCTCCAGCTGCTCAAACAGCAACAGCTCCAAGCAATTCAAGTTCTGCAAAAGAATGGATTGCGAATAAAGAATCAGGCGGTTCTTACACAGCAACTAACGGCCGTTACATCGGACGTTACCAATTAGATGCATCATACTTAAATGGTGACTATTCTGCTGCAAACCAAGAACGCGTAGCTGATCAATATGTATCATCACGTTATGGCTCATGGGATGCTGCTCAAGCATTCTGGTTAGCAAACGGCTGGTACTAAGTCGATTATTGAATACTAGTAAAAAGACAAAACCAAGAAATCGTGTCATTCGATTTCTTGGTTTTTTTGCTGTTTAGGGATGAGACGGTAATGACGAAAAATAAATGAATGAAATAGTTATCTCTTTGTTCATCTTAGGTTTTCTTGATGTAGTTATGGAGATCTTTTTGATAGTCCGTTCCATGCCACTTACCAGTGTTTATAAATTCAGCTAAGAGATAACCGATATAAGGACCAGTCGTTAAACCAGAAGAACCGAGTCCACTTGCGACGATCAGATTTGGTTCATCGAATAAAGGACCAAAAAACGGAGCAAAATCAGACGTATATGCCCTCGTTCCTACTTGTAACTGATAAGGCTGTGAAAGTAATTTTTCTGGTTGTACAAAAAAAGCTTTTGTCTGTTCAGCCAACTGTAAAAATGCTTCATTAGTAGGAGTCAGATCCCATCCTTGCTCATTTTCATGTGTAGCGCCCAATAAGATTTTTCCGTCATTGAAGGGAATGAGGTCTGCTTCTCCATCTAGCATGGCAACAGGCCATTTTTGGCTTTGGAACTGATGAGTAGTAAAAGCGATCAACTGCCCTTTTTGAGGACGAAGATCGACCTGATAGCCTAATGGTTCCAATAAAGGCTTCAAGGAAGGACCAGGAGTCAAAATGACCCGGTCAAACGGTTCTTCACCAAATTCTCCGAGGATCAGCCAATCATCACTCCTTTTTTGTAGGCGAATCTTATCGTTTATTACTGTTACACCAGCCCTTTTCAAGCGTGCCGTTAAATAATGAAGGTAAGCTTTTCCGTCTAAACGGCCACCACCAGTGATGAATAAAGAGGGGGTCGGTTTTAATAAAGGAAGTAAATCAGCTGTTTGATCCGCTTTTAATAAATGGATTTCTCCGATCTCAGGTGCCTCTTTTTTTCGTTCTTCTGCAAGATCAAGTAATTCTGCTAATTGTTCTTTTTGTCGAAGCAAGAGTGTACCGGAACGAGCATAAATGGTCGGATCAAGTGCGAAATCTTGCACTAATTTTGGGAAAAATGCCGCACCGTCTTTGGCTAAACGATACCATGTTTTATTTCTTCTTTTGGATAACCATGGAGAAATGATTCCCGCACTTGCTTTGGTTGCCTGACCGATTCCATGGTCAAATAAGGTGATGCTGTATTTTGTGGTATCTACATAATTGGCTAATGTCATACCGATGATTCCACCACCGATAATGGCGATTTTTTCCATGTTTGATTCCTCCTTTACTTACAAATTGTATTTTTGCACAAAAAAACGGCAGTTGCAAACGACTGCCGTTTCAATCAATCATGAATGTTTTGTAGTTAAACTATAACGAATAAATAAGATAAAGCTGATAACTAATAGAAGAAGTAATACACCTAAAGCAACTTGTGAACCGAATGTCGTGGCGACTTTATAGCTCAAATCAGCATGCGCTTGAATAAGGTTGATAATGATTGCCACTAATGAAGTAGCAACGGCACCAGAAAATTGTTGTAAGGTATTAAAAACAGCATTGCCATCACTTTGATAGTCATCCGTTAAAGCATTCATCCCAGTGGTCATCATATTGCTATAAGACAAACCAATCCCTATCATATAGATCACGTGGCAAGTAATCAACAATAGCAATGAAACATGTCCTAGAAGAAAGACTAGTGCGGACCAACCAACAAGAGCAAGGAGTAATCCGGCAAAAATCGGTTTTTTGGGACCGTGTTGATCAAGCAGTTTTCCAGAAAACGGCGATAATACAGCGCCAATCGTAGCTCCTGGCAACATGGCGATTCCAGCGATGAAAGGACTGTTTCCTTGAACAATCTGAACAAAATTTGGTAAGACAAAAGAAACGCCTAGCAATAAGAACTGGTAGATTAAAAAGCTAAATAAGAACAAGCGAAATGTTTTATTAGAAAAAATGGTTAGTTGTATCAATGGATAATCGGCTTTTTTTGTTCGTTGGTAAAAAAGGATCCCACCAATAATCGCTATTAGTAACGCAAACCAACTAAGCGGTTGTCCTAGCATACTCAAAAACGTTAAGCTACCGCTAAATAATAAACACAAACTAAATACACTCAACACATCCAAACGTCCACTTTTTTGAACGGGCATTGAAGGAATAGCAACCAAGCCGATGCCAAGAGAAAGAATCAAAATAGGAATCAAGAAAAGAAAGATATGATTCCAAGTGAAATTTGAAGTTAAGATTCCCCCATATGTTGGCCCGATAGCCGGAGCAATTGCTGTGGTCAGTGTTCCCAACCCCATCATCGCGCCGCGGCGGTTCATAGGCGCAAAGGTCAAAATAATATGGAACATTAGTGGTAAAGCAATCCCGGTAGCTGCCCCTTGTAAAAGCCGACCAAGTAATAAAATGAAGAAAGTCGGAGAAAAGAAGTCAACAATGATTCCTGCTAAAAAAAGCAGGTTTGAAAGTAAAAAGAGACTTCTAAGGCTGAAATTTCGTGTTAAATAAGTTGATAATGGTACGATGATCGAGATCATCAGCAGGTAAATCGTTGTCACCCATTGAACTTGTGCAGTCGTTAATTGAAACTGGTTGATCAACGTTGGAAATGTGACGTTCATTGCTGTTTCGATCAACACTCCCGCAAAAGACATCATGCCGGTTGCGATGACTGCAGGTACTAAGAGTAATTGTTTTTGTTTTGTCATGTCCTCACCTCAAAAAATTTCGTAAAAAAAGAGAGTGATTTCTATTATAAAAATAGAAACCGCCTCTCTCTCGACACGTAATATACGTGTTATCTGTACGATTTATTTCCATCGCTTATTCTAGCATAGAGGTAAAAAAAGTGTCAACCAGGTTAGCCAAGTCTTTTGAAAAGAGTTATGATAGTAGAGAATAAATCATCGCAGGAGGAAAAAATGGCTACGATTGATTGGAAAAAAACGGAACCAGGTTATAGTAGTAAAAAAAAGCCACAGATCTTAACGTTATCCCCACAGAATTTTTTTAGCATAAAAGGAGTAGGGGATCCAAATGAAGACGATTTTCAGCGACGAGTGGCAGCTTTATATGCTGTTAGTTATGCGATCCGAATGGCCCCAAAGAAAAATTGGCAGATTCCTAACTATCTTCCCTACACTGTTTATCCATTAGAAGGACATTGGGGATTACAAGAAGCTTATTTGCAAGAAAAAGTAATGAAGAAGAGTCATTTTGCTTATCAGATTATGATCAAACAACCTGGATTTGTGACGAAAGAAGTTGCACATGAGGCTCTACTACGTGTAGCGGACAAAATTCCCAATGATTTGTTCGACCAAGTAGTATTTAGTAGCATGGATGAAGGATTAGTCGCTCAGATGCTTCACGTGGGACCATATGAGGATGAGCCACAAACCTTTGAAAAATTAACAACGTTTATCGAAGAGCAGGGGTATCAACGGATAGCTAAAGAACATAAAGAAATTTATTTAGGGGATCCGCGCAGAGCCAACCCAGAAAAACTGAGAACGATTTTGCGTGTCAAGATTGCGCCAAAAAATCAACTAAAAAAATAAAAGTAAAAAATACCAAAAAAGGCAGAAAAACGATTATTTTTTTGCTATAATCAAAGACAAGAGGTGTCCGCTATGAAAAAAATCCAACGACAAGCATTGATTCGTCAAATCATCACAGAAAAACCAATCAGCACACAAGAAGAACTATTGCTTTGTCTTCAAGACGCAGGGGTGACAGCCACTCAAGCAACTATTTCTCGTGATATCCGTGAGCTGAAGTTAGTGAAGTCTACGGATGAAAATAAGCAAGTTCGTTACAATCTGTTCAGTCAGCCTGCTGAAACGTTACATGAAGAACGACTACAAGCAGCTGTTAAAAGAGAAGTTTTGAAAATACAAGTTGTTCAATTTATGATCGTGGTGCTAACAGAAAAAGATGGGGCGGATGTCGTAACCAATTGGTTAGATGAAGTCGCTTATCCAGAAGTTGTTGCAACGATTGCTGGAGTGGATACATTCATTGTGATTTGCCGTTCGGAAGAAGAAGCACAAGATTTTGCAGAAAAATTAGAAAGAATGAGGGAATAAAAGAAGGGAGAATGATTTATGTCTTTGTTGAAAGCGCTACAAAACGGATCTGATATTCGAGGGATTGCCATGACGACGGAAACACATTCAGCTAATTTGACACCAGCTGAAATCCAAAAAATAAGTTGTGGCTTGGTTAATTGGTTAAAAAGGGATCATCCACGCAAATATCAAGAAGGTAAATTAACGGTAGGAGTGGGGCGGGATAGTCGAATCAGTGGTCCAACGTTAGAAAAAGCGCTGATTGACGGATTAATCGAACAAGGCATAAATGTTCTTGATTTTGAGTTAGCTACGACACCGGCGATGTTTATGGCTACTCAGTTTTCTCAATTCCAGTGTGATGCAAGTGTGATGCTAACAGCTAGTCATTTGCCGTTTTACTTTAACGGCATGAAGTTTTTTACAGCTAATGGCGGCGCAGAAAAAGAAGATATCGCATTTATTTTATCAGAAACAACACCAAATAAAACCAATCATAAGGGGACAGTCCAAAAAGCCGATCTGTTAACACCTTATGCAGAAGACTTAGTTCAAAAAATCAAAAATGGTATTAGAAAGAAAGGAATGTCTGACACAAAACCGTTAGCTGGCTGGCGGATCATCGTAGATGCAGGAAATGGCTCCGGTGGTTTTTTTGCTGAAAAAGTACTACAACGATTAGGGGCAGATACGACAGGTTCGCAATTTTTAGACCCCGATGGTCATTTTCCGAACCATATCCCGAATCCAGATAATGCTGAAGCCATGGCAAGTATCAAGCAAGCTGTTTTGGAAAATCAAGCCGATTTAGGAGTGATCTTTGATACGGATGTTGACCGTTCGGCAGTAGTCAGTGCAAGTGGTCAAGTGATCAATCGTAACAATTTGATCGCCTTATTAAGTACGATCGTGTTAAAAGAATACCCTGGAGCGACGATCGTAACTAATTCACCAACGTCTAATCACCTAGAAACGTTTATTGAAGAAAAAGGTGGCAGACAAGATCGTTACATTTCAGGTTATCGTAATGTCATCAATCGTGCAATTGCATGCAATAAAGAAGGGATCGATGTTCCGTTAGCGATTGAAACAAGTGGACATGCAGCATTCAAGGAAAATTATTTTTTAGATGATGGTGCCTATGTCATTGCAAAAATTTTGATGCTTTTGCCAGAACTGAAACAAACAGAACAAACGTTGGAAGAGATTATCCACGACTTAAAACAGCCACAAGAAGTACAAGAAATTAGGTTAAGGCTTAGTGGAGAGGATCCGAAAAAACAAGGGGCAACAATTATTCAAGGGCTAGCGAACGAATTGAACGAAGAGGGACTGGTATTTCATCCGGAAAATGAAGAAGGAATTCGTTACGATCTAAAAGAACCATATGGGAATGGCTGGTTTTTATTACGAGCAAGTTTGCATGAGCCATTACTGGTGCTCCAGATCGAAAATGATGAAGTTGGAAAAAATCAACACGTTTTACAGCTACTTGCGGAACATTTAAAGAAATACTCAAATGTTGAACCACTGATAGTGGATACTAAGGAAGCGAAGGGAAATGAAAAGTAAAAATGGTTGCGAACATAGTAATTTTTTTGACTGTATTAGTTTATGGTGTTAATTTTTTAGTTTTTCTTTATCTTAGAATCAATCATATCAAAAATTGTGTAGAGAAATTAGCTATTTATTTGGGAACAAACATGACTTTATTATTTACGAGTGGTATTTTTCTCTTTTTTGGAAAAATCATTGAAGATGGCATCCTTGTTTTTGAATAAGTAACTTTCATGAGAAAATAAACTAAAATTCTCATGTTAATCAAGAAGTCCTCAATCGTTGCAGTATGAATCTAGGAGCAGAATTTTTGAACAAATTGCTAGATATGCTTACACTGGTAATAGACGAAGTGTCATATCGAAAGGAGCAGTACAATGAAAAAATTATACGAAACAGCGATGATTAATCATGGCGGACGAGAAGGCGAAGTAGCAGCACCAAATGGTTCGATGCAAATGAAGATCACTCCTCCAGGCATCCATGCTGAAGGAACAAATCCGGAACAACTATTTGCTGCGGGCTATGCCTCATGTTTCAATGGTGCACTGCAACATATGATCAAAGAAGCTAATTTGTCCGTAGACTCCACAGTTAAAGCACGGGTTTCACTTTACACACTTGATGAGGGTGGTTATAAAATCGGTGTGGTCTTAGAAGTACATGTTGACGATGTGAGCGAGGAACAAGCCAAGCAATTAGCGGAAGATGCCCATGATTACTGCCCTTATTCAAAAGCGACAAGAGGAAATATTGATGTTGAGGTAGTGACAGTTTAAACGATTTTTCTATCTGAGGAAGAAGTAAGTACCTTTAGATAAGTACTTTTTTATAAAAAACAGGACCGGTAGAATTTTCTATCGGTCCTAAAAATGATGGTGACGAGTCTCAAACTATTCTTGGCTTATAAATGCCAATAGAAGCTAAAAAATGATCGACCAGCAAGCATTTCTACTGTCTTTAGTAGGACAGCAATGGCTTGCAGGTCGATCATTCTTATTTTTATTCTGTTGAGTGGTAAGGACCCAAAGGATGTTGGACATAACCACTTTTGCATGTTTTATTTTTTACTTGGAGGTGTTCCATACATTTTTGGTGTAACCCGTTGTAATTTTGGTTTATCACCTTCAATTTTTGGTTCTGCTAACCATTGGTATTCGCCTTCACCATCTAAGGCTTCGCCACTTGCCCAAGAGCCTTTACTACTTTCATCACCTTCTGAGAAATTATAAAAGTCATAGGCGATATCTTTTCGTTCGTTTTCACGATTGAACGTACTTGGTACAAGAATGGAGCCTTCATTTTCTTCCAATTCTTTCACGGCACTTGCCCATAAGTTTTGATGATAACTATCTCTTGCAAGCAAGACTGCCAGTAAATCTTTGACGCCACGGTCATCGATCATTTCATAGATACGAGCAACTTGTAACCGTCCTTGAGATTCAGCATTTAGATTGGCACGGAAATCAGCTAACAAGTTTCCACTTGCAACGATATAACCTCCACTCCAAGGGTTGCCAACACTATCAGCAGGGCGTGGTCCTAAGCCAGCGACAATTGCATGCTGAGGATTCATACCAGAGATGATTGCACCGATCGTAGGATCTTTTTTCATTGCTTCTTCTTGGTCTTCAACTGGCGCATCTTCTAATAATCGTGCGACCATCGTTGCTAACATTTCGACATGTCCAAGTTCTTCTGTTGCGATATCCATTAACATGTCTTTATATTTTTCTTCTCCTCGGCAGCTCCAACCTTGAAACAAGTATTGCATTGCCACACTCATTTCTCCGTATTGTCCACCGATAAGCTCTTGTAAATATTTTGCGATTAACGGATTCGGACGATCTGGTTTTGCTTCAAACTGTAATTCCTTTTGGTGTCTGAACATCAAAAATTCCTCCTAATCTTTTATTAATACATTTACATTCTGCACTTTAAAATGAGAAAATACAAAGGAAATACTTAGAAAAAATATAGTGGTAGATTTAATCTGATATATGAGTAGGCACGCCTAATAAATTGTTATTTTCTGATTAAAATGATATCGTTATATTAAAATGTTATCGGTTGCAAATAACAAAAGATAACCTTTTTATTAAAAAACGGAGGGATAAAATGAAAAAGTTGTTAGTTACTGGGGTGCTGGCAAGTACAGCATTATTTTTGTTGGGAGGTTGTGGTTCAAGTAGTGCAAAGTCAAACGCAGCTAGTTCATCTGAAAAAACAAGTGACGGGAAGAAAACTATTGATTTCTGGTCATTTTGGGGATCAGGAGCACGTAAAGAAGTGATCGAAGAGATCATTGACGAGTACAATCAATCACAAGATAAGATCCAAGTAAATTATAAATACCAACCGTGGGGGGATATTTGGACCAAATCATTGTCAGCGATTACAGCGGGGAATGCACCAGACGTGATTGTTCAAGATATCAATTCAGTTGCTCAAAGAGCTGAAGCGCAACAGGCCACAAACTTATCTAAATATGTAGATGAAGAGACCTCAAAAGATTTTTATCCACAATTATGGGATACAGTGGAGTACAAAGGTGATCCCTATGCGATTCCGTTCAACACAGATACTCAAGTTATTTTTTATAATAAAAAATTATTTAAAGAAGCAGGAATCGCTGAAAAAGATTTACCAACTACATGGGATGAATTAGAAAAAAACGCCCATCAATTGGATAAAAAAGATAAAAAAGAATTCACACGAATTGGATTTTATCCTTTATGGAATTTAGGGGCAGATGTCTGGGCATTAAATGCAGATAATGGGACAAGCTGGTTTGATCAAGACGACAAAATCAAAATCGATACGAAGAATAAAGTTGAAGCATTAGAGTGGATCCAAGATTGGCAAGACTATTATGGGAAAGATACGATCAATAAATTAGAGGCAGAATTTGGCTCAGGTGTTTCTGATCCATTCATCTCAGGTTTAGTCGCAATGCGTGCCCAAAATATCAATTATTATTCGAGCTTGATGGAAAATGCTCCAGAAGATTTTGATTTTGGTGTCATTCCGCTTCCAGAAAAAGAAAAAGGTTCTGGTCATTGGTCATGGGGCGGCGGCTTTGTACTCGAAGTACCTTATGGGGCAAAAGATCCAGAAGCTTCTTATGACTTTATCAAGTACCTTTCTTCACCAGAAGTTCAAGAAAAATTTGGCGAAAAGAGTTTTGATATCATGGCAAGTAAAACAGCCAATGAGAACTTAGTGAAGAATGAACAGCTAAGTGACAAGGGACGAATGATCTATCAAATGGCTGATGAGAATTTCAAAAATACGGTCATTACACCTGTCCCATTAGCAGCACCAGATTATACGACACTAGTGAACGAACAAATCGATCAAATTCTCTTAGGAACAAAAACACCGAAAGAAGGTTTAGCTGATGCTCAAAAAGCGGTGGAGAATCTAGTAAAACAAAATAACTAATCAACTGTTGACTAATTGAAAGAAAAAAGGAGGCAAGAAAATGAAGCGTTTATCAATCCGAAAGAAAAAAGAGGCAAGATGGGCCTATTTATTTATCTCGCCTTTTATTATTGGCTTTGTCGTCTTTATGTTAGGGCCCATGCTTTTTTCTGTTATCGGAAGTTTCACTGATTATAATTTGACTTCTAAAATGAATTTCATTGGATTAGCTAATTTTAGACGGATGTTTCTACACGATGATCTTTTTTGGAAATCATTATACAATACAGTGTATTTCGTCCTATTCAATGTTCCTTTAACCACAATGTTTAGCGTATTTCTAGCAACGATTTTAAACCAAAAGATCAGAGGTATCAGTATTTTCCGAACGATGTTTTATTTACCTGCAGTCCTATCTGGTGTTGCTGTTTATATTTTATGGATGCAGCTGCTTTCACCTTCTGCCGGGTTGATCAATACGTTTCTAGGTTGGTTCAATATTTCTGGACCAGCCTGGTTGTTTGATCCTAACTGGACAAAGCCAGCTTTGATTTTAATGAAAATCTGGAGTTCTGGCGGAGCAATGTTGCTTTATTTAGCGACTTTGCAAAACGTTCCACGCTCTTTATACGAATCAGCAGCGATTGATGGTGCTGGCGTATGGGGGAAATTTAAAAATATCACGTTGCCATTGATCACACCGATTATCTTTTACGATGTGATTACTTCAACGATTGGTTCTTTTCAAATTTTTCAAGAGGCTTATGTGATGACTAAAAATGGAACAGGTGGACCAGCTAACTCTTTACTATTTTATAATCTTCACATGTGGAATAAAGCTTTTGTCGCATTCGACATGGGGTACGCAATGGCGATGTCAATGATCCTATTTTTGATCGTGTTAGTATTGACTTTTATTAATTTGAAACTGGCACCTAGATGGGTCTATTACTCTGGAGGTGATGGCAAATGATGGAATATTTCAAAATAACAAGTGTTAACCGCCAAACAAAAAAAATCGTTAGTTATCTCCTCATGACGGCTATCGGGCTCGTATTGATCACACCATTATTGTGGATGGTATTTACTTCTTTAAAACCAATGGAAGAGATCGTACGTTATCCTCCAACTTTTTTTCCAGAAAAAATTGTTTGGCAAAACTATCTGGATACAATTACTGCTTTCCCCTTCTGGCGTTATGCAAGGAATACTTTATTGATCACAGTCTTAGTGGTATTTGGCAATGTTCTCTCGAATTCCTTCATTGCTTATGGGTTTGCGAAATTAGATTTTCCAGGAAAAAAGCTAATGTTTGCTTTAGTCCTTTCTACGATGATGATTCCAGGTTTTGTGACCATGATCCCCCAATATGTTCTATTCTCAAAAATAGGCTGGGTAGGAACTTATTTACCATTGATCGTTCCATCATTCTTCGGCAATGCATTTAATATATTTTTGATGCGTCAATTTTATTTATCCATCAATGATGAATTAATTGAAGCGGCAGAAATCGATGGAGCAAATCATTTCTATATTTGGAGCCGTCTGATGCTGCCGCTGACTAAACCAGCGTTAATCACGATTGCGATCAATTCATTCAATGCGGCTTGGAACGATTTTTTAGGGCCGTTATTATACATCCAAGATCAAGAGAAGTATACTTTACAGATTGGGTTGCAAGTTTTCCGAAATCAGGCGACGACTCAATGGAATTATTTGATGGCAGGAGCCACACTTGTTTTGATCCCAACGATTTTGATGTTCTTCTTTGCGCAACGTTACTTTATTGAAGGAATGGATTTGACAGGAGGGTCAAAAGGCTAAATGAATAAAATTCATAGTGAAAAAATCAATCAGCATTTTTTGACAGTCATTGAATGGATTCCGTCATTGCTTATTTTGCAATTCTTATGGCTATTAACTAGCTTACCGCTGTTGACAATCGGCAGTGCTAGTCGTACGGTTATGTCTACCATTTATCACTACCACAAAAACGAAGAGAAAAAGATCCATACGTTGTTTTGGCAAGAACTTCGTCATAATTTTTTGACCTATCGTAAGCAAGACCTCATAGTCAGTTTCTATTTATTGCTTTTACTAATTGATAGTCGTATTTTTCTTTACTGGGGCGGAGCATGGGGATTGATATTGATGTATGCTTCGTTAAGTGTCCTTTTTTTAAGTATCGTGATGGTTAGCTACCGTATGTTGCTCCAACTAGAGAGAGCAAACGAAGTCCCTCTTTTTACTGCTTTTATTTTATTTTTTTATCAATGGAAAAACGCTCTCTTACATTTAGGGGGAACACTGCTACTACTGCTTTTTTTATTCTTCCTGGGACCTATTTATGTGGTTTTAGTCGGAGGAAGTTCCTTGCTTTATTTACAAACTTTTTTGTTTTTTGGACGGAAAGAAATAAAGAGCCCTTCAAAAGTTTAAGAATAGTCAAAATATTTGCGATGAAAGAATCAACTACGTGACTAAATATTGAGGAATAAACCCATCGTTTCAGATGTAAGGCGTATGGAGAGGGAAATAGTTGAAAATATGGTTACTTGTCACGTTCGGCCTTCTTTGTTATGGTTATAGCAAGAAAGAAGTAGGAGGACAACAAGATGGCAAAAATTATGGTTGTAGAAGATGAAGAAATCATCCGCCAACTCATCATGGAAGAACTGGAAAAGTGGCAGTTTGAAACGTTCGGTACCTCTGATTTTAATCAAGTATTTGCAGACTTTGAAAAAGAAGAACCTCAACTTGTTTTATTAGATATCAATCTTCCGGTCTTTGATGGCTACTACTGGTGTCAAAAAATTCGAGAAGTCTCCAAAGTGCCGATTATTTTCATCTCCAGTCGAAATACCAATATGGATATGATCATGGCGATGAATATGGGCGCAGATGATTTTGTCACCAAGCCTTTTCAAATTGATGTGCTGATTGCCAAAATCAATGCTTTATTGCGACGTTCATACAATTATGGGGAACTGTCGAGTGAAGTCATGAGTCATAATGGGATCACGTTGAATGTTGATAATGGGAGTATGGAAATCAACGGTGAAATCATCGATTTAAGTAAGAACGAATACCGATTATTATTTATCTTGATGAAGCAACATGGGAAAATCCTTAGCAGAGAAAAGTTATTGAGAGCATTATGGGATGATGAGCGGTTTGTTGATGACAATACATTGACAGTCAATATCAATCGTTTACGTCGGAAAATCGAACAAGCAGGGATCAAAGGATATATCGAAACAAAAGTCGGGCAGGGCTATATTGTTCCCTGAAAGGATGAAAATAAATAATGAATTTCTTTAAATACTTAAAGGATCAATGGTCGTTGCTCTTAGGCTGGCTCTTTTTTGTCTTGCTAACGATTTTTGTCATGTGGTTAGCACCTAATATTTTAGTCGACTGGACGATGGTTGGCTATCTGGCGCTTATTCAAGCCGTATTTTTGTTTTTTTATTTACTTGTCCGTTATTTAAGTAAACGTCATTGGTGGGAAAAACTTGCCGATCTCAAACAAATATCTCCGCTACAAAGTTATTTGAGTGGCGGTCATACAGAAGAAGAAAAATTAGTCGAAGATTATATCAATCAATTGATCCGTGAGCACCAAGAAGTCATGCAAGAGGCGATTAGTAACCAACAGGATCAAAAAGATTACATTGATTCGTGGGTCCATGAAATCAAGGTGCCTTTAGCAGCCTCTGAACTCTTGGTGCGTTCGATTGAATTTGATATTGATGATCAAAAATATACCCTACTAGAAAACGAACTAGCCAAAATCGATGAATATGTAGAACAAGTTCTTTATTATGCACGGTTGGATAGTTTTTCGAGAGATTATTTAATCCAAGAGTATGAATTAAAAAGCATCATTCAGCCAGTGATTCGCAGTCAGGCGAATTACTTTATTCAAAAAAATCTTCGGTATGAGATTATTGGGGAAGATCAAAGAGTTTTAACAGATGCCAAGTGGGTAGCTTTTATATTCAAACAAATTTTGAGCAATGCGATTAAATATACACCTGACCATCGAGAAATCATCATTTCGATCGAAAAGAACCAACAAGGGATCTCTTTAGCCATCAAAGACTCGGGCATCGGTATTCCTAAAGAAGACTTGTCGCGGATTTTTGACAAAGGATTCACAGGTTCTAATGGACGATTGAGTAAAACACATTCTACTGGTTTAGGGCTTTATTTGGCTAAATCCTTAGCTGAAAAACTTGGGATCCAACTACTTGCTGAATCAATTGTAGGAGAGGGAACAACGATGACCCTGTTTTTCCCAATCTTAAATTTCTATAATGAGAAACGTTAGAAAATAGTTAGAATCGAAAAAAACTTCTTGTGTTGTGAACGTTTTCGCTGATAAGTTTCATATCATGTGAAATAAAAGGAGATTAGTTATGGAAATTTTAATAGCATTAATCCCTATGGTAGCATGGGGAAGTATTGGTTTAGTAAGCGGGAAAATTGGTGGCGATGCCAATCAACAGACATTAGGGATGACGATTGGTGCATTTATCTTTTCATTAGTTGTCTTTTTCATCGTTAGCCCAACAATCACACCATGGATTTTCTTGATTGGATTCCTCTCTGGGTTAGCTTGGAGTGTTGGTCAAAACGGACAGTTCCATGGAATGAAATTTATGGGCGTTTCTGTTGGTTTGCCTTTATCGACTGGTTTTCAATTAATTTTGAATACGATTGCGGGAGCCGTTTTCTTTCATGAATGGACACAAACGAAAGATTATGTATACGGTATCCTAGCTTTAGCACTTCTTGTTAGCGGTGCCTATTTAACAGCACGCCAAGATGATGAAGGAAAAGTTGATACTGACAATAAAATGCTTGATTTTGGTAAAGGGTTTAGAGCATTGATCTATTCAACGATTGGTTATGGTGTTTATACGATCATTGTGAACTGGGCTAACTTGGATGCGATGTCAATCATCTTACCTCAAAGTATCGGAATGATCTTAGGTGCAAGTTTCTTTGCCTTTCGTAAAGTGAAAGTGGATCAATTTGTTTGGAAGAACATGATTTGTGGTTTGCTATGGGGAATTGGGAACGTGTGCATGCTCTTAACTGTTAAATCACTTGGTTTAGCTGTTGGATTTTCATTATCACAGATGGGGATTATCATCTCAACTTTAGGTGGTATTTTCATTTTGGGAGAAAAGAAAACGAAAAAAGAACTTGTTTACGTTATTGTCGGTTGCCTTTTAGTCATTTTAGGTGGTATCATTTTAGGGTATATGAAAACGGCTTAATGGCCGTTTTCCAACCTAAAATAGGGAGGTACTGCCATGGATTTGTTTCGTAAGAAAGAAATCAATCTCAACCACACAAGTGGGATGAAGAAAGATCTGAAAACGTCCGATTTAATTATGCTTGGAATTGGCGCAATTATCGGCACAGGAATATTTGTAGTGACAGGGGTTGCGGCCAATCAAAATGCGGGTCCAGCACTGTCACTTTCATTCGTTTTAGCTGCAATCGTTGTCATTTTATCGGGGTTAAGCTTTGCTGAGTTTGCCTCACGTGTGCCAGTCATTGGTGGCCCGTATGCGTATCTTTATGTTGTTTTTGGTGAATTTGCCGCCTGGTTAACAGGTTGGTTGTTGATTGGCGAATTTCTATTAGCAGTTTCGTCGGTTGCTTCCGGCTGGTCTGGTTATGTTCAAGGGTTCTTGGAAGGTTTTGGAGTCCATTTGCCACAAGCCTTGACCAGTGGTTATAATCCTGACAATGGCACCTATGTCGATTTGATCGCAGTGTTCGTTGTCATATTTGTGACATACATCGTTTCTTTAGAAGCCAAAAAAGCATTAAGATTGAATAATATCATGGTTTTTGTGAAATTCGGTATTATTGCATTATTTATCGTTGTAGGGATTTTCTTTGTAAAACCTGAAAACTGGCAACCATTTACACCATTTGGTTTTTCAGGCGTTTTAGATGGAGCAGCTCTAGTCTTCTTCGCTTTCTTGGGATTTGATTCAGTTGCAATGGCAGCCGAAGAAGTGAAAGAGCCACAAAAAGACGTTCCTCGAGGGATCATTGGTTCGATCTTGATTGCCACAGCTTTATACATCGTAGTTACCTTGATTTTAACGGGGATTGTTCCGTTTACTGAATTAGGGGTCAGTGACCCAGTTGCCTTTGCGATGCGTTACGTTGGTCATGGAACAATCGGAGCTGTGATTGCAGTCGGTGCCATTTTGACGCTCTTGACCGTAACGATTTCTATGATGTATTCGCTAGCTCGGTTATTGTTTGCTGTAAGTAAAGACGGTCTTTTACCTAAATTTATGACAGAGATCGATGAAAAGCATCGGACGCCTAGAAAGGCGACTTTTGTAGCTGGGGTAGCGGCTTTATTTTTCGCTGGTTTCTTCCCATTGAATATTCTCGCTGAACTAACAAACATCATGGCGTTGACCTATTTGATGTTAGTCAGCTTAGGATTACTTAAACTAAGAAAAATGTTTGGTAAACCAAAAGCCGGTGAATTTAAAGTGCCATTTGTACCGATATTACCGATTATATCTATCGGTACATGCTTGGTATTGATGCTTCGTTTACAACCAGTCACATGGATCGTCTTCGGTATCGTGACGGCGATTGGATTAGTGATTTACTTTGGTTATGGGTACCAACATAGTAAAATGAATCAACAAAATTGATGCTTCGTTCTATTCGATTAACCTAAGCTTAAAATAGTTAAAATATCTTTGATAAGACGAGTGTAAGACATCTTGAGTCCTTCGATGAATTGGTTAGCCAAATTCATTTTGAAGGATTTCGGGGTGTCTTTTCTATCCTTTTAAAGCATAAAAAAGATGTTGGCGAATTTCACCAACATCAAAAATCTAGAGCTTTTTTGATTGATCCATATAGATCATTCTTATTGTGTTAAATCGAGTAATTTTTGTTTCAAGTCGTCTTCCATATGACCAAGTTCGACTTCTGCATGACGACGTTTTTCTTTTCCTTCTTTTTGGATGCGTAATGTTTCTTGGATCGTTTCGATCAAATCATTTTGAGTTGTTTGTAAGGTTTCAATATCAACGATCCCACGTTCATTTTCTTTTGCTGTTTCAATAGCAGAGATTTTCAACATTTCTGAATTTTTCTTCAAAAGGTCATTAGTTGTCTCAGAAACTTGACGTTGGGCAGTTACCGCATCTTTTTGGCGAAGTAACGTCAAGGCGATCACTACTTGATTTTTCCATAGAGGGATCGCTGTTGCGATTGATGCTTGGATTTTTTCTGCTAACGCTTGGTTAGTATTTTGGATTAAACGGATCTGTGGTGCTTGCTGGATAGTGATCTGTCTTGCCAAACGTAAATCATGGGTTCGTTTGTCTAAACGATCTAGAAATTGAGCATAATCATTTGCAATTTGAATATCCATTTGATCGCCTGTTTCTTCGGCTTTTTTCATTGCTTTAGGAATGATCGTTGTTTGAAGTTCTTCCATCTTCAATTCGCCAGCTGCGATATAAATATTCAGTGCATCAAAATAATCTTTGTTTTTTTGATAGAGTTGTTCGAGCATCAAATTATCTTTTAAAAGCCCGTCTTTTTCTTTTTCTAGTTTAACAGAGATTTTATCGATTTGGGCACCGATCTTTTGATATTTTGCAGTCACTTCATAGATCGATTGTTTTACTTTGCCAAACATCCGTTGGAAAATATTGCCTTCGCCAGCTCGCAATTCATCAGGATTTGCTTCTTGCAGACGATACATCAATTCAGTCAATGAATCTCCGACAGGACCAATATCTTGTGCCTGTACATGATTTAACATGGATTGTGAAAATTCACTTAACTTCGTTTGAGCAGCAGAACCGTAGCTGATCACCGACTGTGCATCTGAAACATCGATTTTAGCTGCTAGCTCTTTGGCTTGCTCTTGTCGTTCAGCAGGTAGTTTATCAATCAAGCGTGCAGCGGTTTGTTGTTCTTGCAAAGCATTGATTTCTGACTGTTGTGTTTGGGTTAATTTATCTGTTGGGGTAGAGAACGGATTATTTAACAAATCATCTAACGTGTCATTTACAGGTGTTACCTCTTTAGGTTTATTATCCATTTAAAACTCCTCCTCGTGGTTCAATGTGATGCGATAGGTTCAATGTTATCATTTTTGTAAAAAAACAGTTGTTCATCTTATTCATCTATTATAAAGGATAAACAAAAGAAAGGATAAGCAAAAGGAGTGTCTAAGAAACAAAACACTCCTTTATGATTCTATTAACCGATCATTGAGATTGATTGTTATCATCAGATAGATTCTCTCGTTTTAAGCTTTGTTTCGCAACTGATATTTCTACATCTAGATCATCTAAATCTTCAGAGACAAATTGTTGATAGTCTTGAGCAATCAGATGTGCTAGTTGATCAATGATTTGTGAACTTTCTTCGAGCTTTTCGTAAGTCTGTTTGTTTTTGATTTCATGGTCGTTGATCTCAATATATTTATTGGTCAAATCGACTAAGTTTGGTAAGTGAGTATAAAGAAATTGACTTGCTTCGTGTAATCGGTTGGGCTCTTTCACCAATGCTTTGAAGAGTGCTTTGGCCGCCTTCACTGTATCGTGACGAAGATCGACAGCTTTTAGTTTGGCTGTTTGTTGCATGTTTTGTTGCAATTGTTCAATTTCGACTTTCGTTTGATTCATTGTCTGTCTAAAGAAAGTAATCTCACTAGGTGTCATCCCGCTTTTTGTATAATGTGATTCAAGTTCATCAGATAAATCGGGCATTTCATTTTTTGCTGATTTTTTCTTGCCAGAGCCAAAGATTCCCCAAATCACTAAAGATGCACCGATAATCAAAATGACTGTTACTAAAGAAAAGTGACCTTGACGAATCAAAAGAAACACCAACAATAGACCTAAGATCCATCGCCAATTTAATTTTCGCATAATAAGCCCTCCATATATATTCCATCCATTTTAAGTAATGAAGCGTTGTTCTCATTTCCACCCTTATTTTAGCACACTCAACCTAAGAAAGAGTATGGGACTAAAGGAGGATTTTGTAGATTTAGAGAATTTCTAAGGTTTAGTTATGGTAAACTAAAAGAAAACTCTAGAAAAATTGAAAAGTAAACGAAAAGCGGGTATTATTACAAAGAAAGTGGGAGAAAGATGCTTGAATATGAGCAATTTGAAGAAAAAACGATCGAACGAAAGGAAATCTATCACGGAGCAATCATCGATGTTGCAGTAGATGACGTCCGCCTGCCAGATGGAAAACTTGCCAAACGTGAATTAGTGTTTCATCCGGGTGGTGTAGGGATCATCGCATTTGATGATCAGAATCGTTTATTATTAGTGAAACAGTTTCGGAAACCATTAGAAAAAGTGATTTTGGAGATCCCTGCTGGGAAAATCGATCCAGAAGAAAGCCAAACACCGGAACGTACCGCTGCAAGAGAACTGGAAGAAGAGACTGGGTATCGGGCAAGAAAGCTCAAACATGTTTCATCTATGTATCTTTCACCAGGATTTGCAAATGAGATCATGCATATTTATCATGCGATTGATTTACAGAAAGTAGAGAATCCGTTGGCTCAAGATGAAGATGAGGTGCTTGAATTATATGCACTGACTTTCGCAGAAGCTAAACAAGCAATAGATGATCAACTGATCTGTGATGCGAAAACCATGTATGCGATCCAATATTGGGAGCTATTGATTAAAGGAAAGTAGAGGGATCGGCTGATGGCCAAAGGACCGCTGATTACGAGAAGTGAATTACGTAAACGACAGCAGGCGCAAGCCCAAGAGTCATTAAAACGGCAAAGAAAAGAAGAGGCTGCTTATCAGCAAGAAGAAAAGAAAATTGCTAGTTTTTATCGAAAGGAACAAAAACGGAACAAACCTATCACAAAAACAAGAATCGGTGAACGTGAAAAAACGACGAAGTGGAATTCATTTTTGATGAAATCCTTGATTATTGTTATTCTATTATTGTGTGTCGTATTTTTTGCGGTCGCATTTATTTAGAAAGAAGGAAAAAGCTATGAAAATCGGTATTATCGGTGCAATGGAAGAAGAAATCAAAATTTTAAGAGAAAAGCTAAGTGAACCCTTGTCATGGGAACGAGCAGGAGCATTGTTCATTTCAGGCTCTTTAGGAAGACATGAAGTAATTGTGGTTCGTTCAGGGATCGGTAAAGTTTTGGCATCAGTCACTACTAGTTTATTGATCCAACAATATGGTGTGAATATGGTCATCAATACAGGTTCAGCGGGTGGTATCGGACAAGGGCTACAAGTAGGCGATATCGTAATCTCTGATAAAGTAGCTTATTTCGATGCAGATGCAACCGGATTTGGCTATAAGCCAGGACAAATACCAGGGATGCCGCTTTATTATGAAGCAAGTACGTATCTTCGCACAGAGATGGCAAGAGCAGCCAAAGCGATAGATCTGAATGTGAAAGAAGGCTTGATCGTTACTGGAGATACGTTTGTTGATTCTTCCGAAAAAGTAGAAGAGATTTTAACAAACTTTCCAGATGCGTTGGCTTGTGAAATGGAAGGAGCGGCTGTTGGACAAACGGCTCGTCAGTTCAATATTCCTTTCTTGATCGTTCGTGCGATGAGTGATACTGCTGATCATGCAGCGACACAAACCTTTGATGAGTTTATTGAAGATGCAGGGAAACGTTCTGCTGAGATGGTAATCGAATTTGTCAAACATCTTGTATAAGGAGCCCATTAATGAAAGCATTGATCTCGATTGATTACACGTATGATTTTGTGGCAGATGACGGGAAATTAACGACAGGTAAAGCTGGTCAAGTGATTGAACAAGCAGTGACGACTCACACGAAAAAGTTTATCGAAGAGGGAGACTTTGTGGTGTTTGCGATTGATGCGCATGACCCATCGGATAACTTCCATCCTGAAAATAAACTATTTCCTCCGCATAACGTGATTGGCACCAATGGTCGTGCCCTTTATGGTTCGCTACAAGCTGTTTACGAAAGAGCTCAAGAACAAGCCAATGTCTATTGGATTGATAAGCGGCATTACTCTGCTTTTAGTGGAACAGATCTAGATATTCGGCTCCGTGAGCGGGGGATCACTGAACTCTATTTGACTGGCGTATGTACGGACATTTGTGTGTTGCACACAGCTATTGATGCATATAATTTAGGCTATCAACTGTTTATTTTTGAAGATGCTGTAGCTAGCTTTGATCCAGTCGGTCATGACTGGGCACTACGTCATTTTGAAACAGTCCTCGGGGCAACGTTGATCAAGTAAATATATAATAAGCTTGTTAATGATTTGTGGGCCTAACTGGTTCATGAAGTAACCAGATCATTCTGTTGTACATTCTGTCGTACGATAGAGTAAGTCAATACGGAAAAATAAACCGAAGGGGGACTGGGACAAAGTTGTCTCAACCTCTTCTTCGGTTTATTTTCTTTCATAATTTTGTAAGATTTTTTAAGTCAATCAATCAGTATCCATTTTAAGCCGATGGTTCGATTCTTTTCCAATCGCTGAAATAGCGGCTTTTATTAGGAGATAATGAGTTGGTTTGCTAGTTTGTGCTTATGAATGAGTGGCAATAACTTATAGGTAAGCAAACTAGCTACGAACACAAGTAAGATATCGCAACTTAAATCAATCAATGTCGAAACTGCTAGCACACTGTAAAGAACATTCGTTTCTTTAAGGTAAAAGAATAAAATCAAGCATTTATACAACAGACCGATTAAATAGAGATAAAGTAATCCTGAATAGTTAATGATCAGGATTTTTTTTAATGGGAGCCATTTTCTGCGCCAGAACAATTTTGACAGTGTAGCTTGAATCATTGGGAAAGTTGCAAAAGATAGTAGAAAGCCAAAACTAGGTTTAAAAATATAAAAAATACCTCCGCCACTAGCAAAAATCGGTAATCCAATGAGCTCTAGGATCAAATAACTGAATGTGACAATGAGCCCGTATTTTGTTCCTAATAAAGGATAAATCAGATAAATCGTTATAATTTGTAAAGATAAATAATCGAATAGTGGTAACGGAATCACTAGTTTTGCTGTGATGATCAATAATGCCATCATCATCGCCATCATGGTGATATCTCGCCTATTTGTATACATTTAAATGCCACTCCTTACTAAGTTCTCTTTTTTTTGTTCTCGATTTTAACCAATGAGTTAAATCCTCTAAATAGGGTAATTTGCCAATTTGTGTGATTCCTGTCTTATCTGTCATCCATTGGCTTAAATCTTCCATGTCATTCTTTTCATTTGCTTTACTTGAATTAAAAACCAGACCTGCTATTGGAATGCTTTCGCTTTGTAATAAACTAGTCGTTAGCAACGTATGATTGATTGCACCTAAATAATTATCCGCAACGAGAATAACCGGTAATTGCAAAAGTTTGATCATGTCTAACATGGTTTGCGAGTCATTAATGGGAGAAAGCAGACCACCTGCTAATTCAAAAATCGTGGGTCGATTTTTTTTCAAGACAACATTTGCTTTTTCCTTCAAGACAAGTAGATCGATCCATTGATGTTCTTTTCTGCTAGCGATATGTGGAGAAGCTTCTAATGACATTGAATAGAAATGAACAATATTTTGTTTCTCAATATGGCAGGCTTGATAAAAATCTGTATCAGGAAACGGTCCTGTTTGGATCGGTTTCACGAGTAACGGTTCCTGATTTGTCAGATCACGTAAATATTCATAGAGTAAGACACTGATCACTGATTTTCCACAATCGGTATGAATCCCGCAAATAATATAATTATTCTTCATCACAGACACCAGCCACAACTAAACCTAAACGATCAAGCATTTTTTGATCTTCAGAAATAGGTGCTCCTTTCTCTGTCAAATAGTTGCCTAAAAAAATAGAATCCACGATCAATAAAGCAAATGGTTGGAGTTCTCCTAAATGAAACTCTCTTCCGGCACTTACCCTAAGTTCTGTAGCAGGGAATAGTAACCTCAGCATGGTTAAGATTTTTAAACATTTCATAGGGGTTAATTCATTGTGTTCCTCAAACATTGTTCCAGCAATTGGAAGTAAAAAATTGACTGGAACGGAATAAGGCTCTTGATCTTTTAAGTCAAAAGCCAGATCGACTAATTGTTCATCTGTTTCTCTCATGCCACAAATAAAACCAGAGCAAATATTCATTTCGTGCTGACGAAGTTTGTTTAATGTTTCTAACCGATCATCATAGGAATGGGTTGTTGTGATGTTTGGGTAATTATCTCGACTAGTATTAAGATTATGATTCAACCGATCTACTCCACACGATTTTAAATAATCAATTTGTTCCTCAGTAACTAAGCCAATGGATAAACAAATCTCAATCGACATTATGCTTTTGATCGTTTGAATTGCCTCACCTAAAAGGTGTATTTCTTTTTTTGATGGGCGTGTTCCGCTTAACGCAATGCAAAACACACTGGAATGATTCTTTTTAGCAATCAACGCTTTACGAATGATTTCTTTTTTGGGTAATAATCCATATGTTTCAATCGTTGCAGAACTTTTTTTTGATTGCGCACAATAACCACAATCTTCTCTACACAAGCCGCTCTTAGCATTCAGCAATGTATTCAGACGGATGATATTTTGTGACTTGTTTGTTTTGAGCTGAAGGGCTTGTGCATAATACCCCCATAAATTAGTTTTGTCTTTTAGTATCTCCAGATATGTTGTTTTTGTTAGCGGAACACAAGGTTCGAATAGATTTTCCATAAAAACACCTCTTTACTTTCGTTAACTAATTTTATTACAAAGGTTAACGAAAATAAAGAGGTAAATGAAATGATGTAGTTTTATGACTATTTATGGTCGGAAAGAGTAGATAACAGTAGAGAACAGTGAAGGAAGATGGAAGAATTTATTTTTCTTTATTAAGTGGAGTTGGTTTGTGGGTAGTCAAAATGAGCTTGGTAGAAAAGTAAAGGATAATATTAAGAGAGGTTGAGAAAAAAGTGTTCAGCATCAAGAAATAAGAAGGAATTTCCGAAAATTGACAAGAAACACAAAAACTCGTTTTTGATGTTGATTGTTACCTACTTGGTGCTTCTCAAATTTTTGGTAAATTTCGGCAAATTTTCCGAAGATGCTACTTTTGTCTCACCGTGAACAAGAGGTCGTGAAAAGAGTGTTTTGACCTGAGCGCTCACCAAGTAAAAACTACGACGAGTAATCGCAGGAGCATTAAGGATGGAAATCTCGAAACAGCTTCCCATGTTTTGAGATTTTTTGACTTATCGCCGAAGGTCAGCTCTTTGAACACCGTTTAGCAAGAGGCTGTGAAAGAAGCGTTTAGCTCCGAGCGAATAAGAGAGGATTTTTTAAAATAGCTCCTCATATTTTAGAAAATCATCGCTTATTGTTGAGGAGTTGCTTCTTGAACGCCGTTTATTCGCTTTTAGAGATACTAGAAAAGACTGAGACAACTTTTGTCTCAGTCCCTCGTAAAGAGAAAATAGTGTTCAAACAACCGCTCCTTGAAATAAGTCAATTTTTTTATATGAGAGGTTGTTTCAAAAAATTTTCTTATTGCCATTGGAGCGTTTTTTAACTGTATTACCAGATATGCACTCGTTTTTCAGGTGGAAGATACATCGCGTCTTTTTCAGTGATCGCAAATGTTTCATAAAATTCCATCAAGTTTTGGGGTTGGATATTGGCACGTAATTTAGCAGGGGCATGAACGTCGATTTGTAACAACAATTGTTGGTATTCTTTTTTTGCTTTTGTCCGCCAAATCGTCGCCCAGCTGACGAAAAAGTCTGCTAGTGAGTGATCTGCTTCGGTTTTTGCTGCTTCTAAAGCACAACTTAGACCGCCCGCATCTGCGATATTTTCTGAAACAGTAAGCTTACCATTAACAGTACCATCAGCAAATGATAAGCCATCAAATTCTTCGATCATTGCTTGGGCTTTTTCTTGGAAGTGCGCTAGATCTTCTTCCGTCCACCAGTTATTTAAATTACCATATTCATCGAATAAGGCACCATTATTATCGAAGGCATGAGAGATTTCATGGGCGATGACAGCGCCGATCCCACCGTAGTTTGCTGAACTTGATTGTTCTAAACTGTAAAATGGTGCTTGTAAAATAGCAGCTGGAAAAACAATGACATTTCTGAAAGGGTGGTAATAGGCGTTGACTGTATCAGCGCTCATTTCCCATTCCGTCCGATCAACAGGTTGATTCCAGCGACCAAAACGTTCTTTCAATTCGATTTTGCTGAAGGCTAAAGCGTTGGAAAGCAGGGTTCCGCCTTCTTCTTGTGTCACTGTGTGGTACTTCGTATATAAAGCAGGGATTTGGTCTGGATAGCCGACCTGAACTCCTAGTTTATCTAATTTGATGATCGCTTTTTTTCGAGTAGTATCGCTTAACCAGTTGTTTTTTTCTAAACGATCTTTATAGACAGAGATCATTTTTTCGATCATATGCTCAACATCTTTTTTGGCCGCTTCACCAAAGTATTTTTTGCCATAATAATCGCCAACGACTTGGTCAAATTGACCTGAAGCTAAGTAATAGGCAGCTTTTTTCTGCGGCATGGCTTCATCTGTGCCTGAGAGTGTCCGTGAGAAGATTCCGCTGATTTGTCTAAAGTCTTCTGATAGATAGCTACTCAACGAACGAATCGTTCGGACGATCATCCAGCTTTTGATCAATTGAAAATGTTCTGTGGTTAGTAGTTCGCCTAACTGTTCAAAATAAACAGGATCCGTCACGATTACTTTATCCGGTGTGGTACCAATCAATCCCACTGTCAACTTTTCTAGATCCAGTTTATCGGTATAGTGGATGAAGGTGTCAAATGACCGGGGATTGTACATTTTGCTGTAATCCGCTTTTTCTTCCGCACTTTTAACATGAGGCGCAACCAATCGATCAAATTGGATAGCTTGTTCAACGATTGCCTCTGCTTGGCTTTTTTCTTTTCCGGTTAATTCAACGAGTTGGACCATCATATCAAAGAAAACGCCTAATAGTTGCGCACCATTTGGATGTTCTGCAGTATAGTAAGTTTTGTCAGGTAAAAATAATGAAGGGGGATAAGCAAATAATGCGTTTGTTTGTGCATTTTTCATATCCGCATCGACATCTAAGCTAAACGGTAAAGGTAAACTATCCAATGTCCAAGTAGGAAATTGTTGGTTCAAGTCTTCAAAAGAATCGATTTTTTCAATTCGTTCAATTAAAGGAAGCAATGGTTTAGCAGCTAACTGATTTCTTCGATCATAATCATTAGCTAATTGATAAAAATGAAGAAAGTGACGCATCATATCTGATTGGACTTTATCAGGTTCAGCCAGCATATGATCAATGTCTGTCATCAAAAGATCATCGATACCGTCAACTAAGTCCTGGAAACCGCCAGTGGCTGGTTTATCAGCGGGGATCTTGGCTGTTTTTAGCCATTCTTCATTCACAGCTTCAAAAAAGTCTTGCTTTATAAGTTCTTTGTTCATTCGGTTATCGCTCCTTTTTATCTAATGTTCCTATTATCATATAAAAACAGCGAATAAACAAATAGAAAGAGGAAAGAAGCACTTGTGGGGTCTTGCCGTAGTCACAGCAGAACTAGTCTATCTGATTTGTTTTTCTCCTTATTTCACTTATAATAAAAAAGACGGAGGTGATTCGTTCTTGAAAACTGTATTTGAACAATCAATCGAATGGAATCTCGATGGTATCAAGAAACGGTTAAGCGCTGTGGAACAGTTGGCGATGAAGGATGAAGAAAAGGGTTACGCTTTAATTTTTGAAGATGGTAGTTATGTCATCTTAGATCAAAACAAACAACCAATAGAATACGGTCCTGCGAGCCACTCCTACCCAGATGCAAGAAAAGCTTATCAACTCGTACCGATGACTGAAGCAGAAGTCACCAATATTTCTCGTTGGCTTGCAGATGATCGTGAAAAAGCTTTGATTGCGCCAAAGGAAAACGGACAAGAACTTTTGGATTGTTGGGTGGGATTGCCTGAACAACGGTTTTTAAACTATAAAAATTGGCGGACACCGTCTGGCTATCTTTGTGGGACCTATGCTGCAACTGTCCTTATTGCTTATTACCAAGATTTTCAAAACGAATTGTTTTTCTCTCCAACGTTACGTGAAAAAGGAACGAAAGACCATGTGCAACTAAGTGAAGCATTACGCCAAGCGATCCAGCCGCTAGGACTTCCGACGGTTCCCGGTCAAGTCAGTCATGGTATCACGAAGTTTTTAAAACATACAGGAAATCGAGTGTCTGCTAGAAGTACGATGCTTGGTTCTTGGCAGCGAGCGACTAAACGGATTCGCCAAGGAAAACCTGTGATCTTAGGGGTGTTGAAAGTATTAGGGAGCACCTATGGCAATCATTGGGTCACTGCATATGCATATTATCAATCCTCTTCTGGAGAACGCTTTTACAAAGTTCATGACAACTGGGGCAACACGGATCAATTGATTCCTGCTAGTTGGTGTAATGGAACTGTTTCGCTGCCTTAAAAATTATTTACAGAAATTACCAGAAAAACTGGAAAAAATATGTTAAACTATCGAAGAAGAGAGAACAATTAGGGAGGACAACATGAGTAAAAAGTATCAGGATGACACATTGAAAATCTTTAGCTTGAATGGAAATCGACCACTGGCAGAAAAAATTGCCAAGGTGTTTGGAACGGAGCTAGGAAAAAGTGTCGTAAAACAATTTAGTGATGGAGAGATCTCGATCAATATCGAAGAAAGTATTCGTGGGGATCATGTTTATATCGTGCAATCAACCAATCAGCCAGTTAATGATTATTATATGGAATTATTGATCATGATCGATGCGATGAAACGTGCCAGTGCAAAAACGATCAATGTTGTGTTACCTTATTACGGTTATGCCAGACAAGACCGTACAGCAAAACCACATGAACCGATCACAGCTAAATTGATTGCTAATTTGATCCAAGAAGCTGGCGCAACTCGTGTGCTGACATTGGATTTGCATACAGTTCAAGTCCAAGGATTCTTTGATATCCCTGTAGATAACTTATTCACAATGCCATTGTTTGCTCACTATTACCGAGAACTTGGTTTAACAGGTGACGATATTGTTGTCGTTTCACCAAAAAATAGTGGTGTCCAACGTGCAAGAAGTCTTTCTGAATATTTGAATAGTACATTGGCGATCGTGGATCACGCCGATGATGCAGATGAAAATAGTGGATATGTGATTGGTGATGTCCAAGGAAAAACATGTATCATGGTCGATGACATCTTGAATACTGGTGCAACGCTTGCTCGAGCTGCTAATGTTTTGAAAGAAAACGGAGCAAAAGAGGTTTATGCTTGTGCTTCACACGGCTTGTTGTCTGTTCCTGCAAAACAAATTTTAGATGATGCACCGATTAAAGATATCTGCATCACTGATTCTGTATTTACTCAAGAAGAACGTCATCCTAACAATTTAACGATTGTTACTTGTTCAGAGCTGATGGGAGAAGCGGTTAAACGAATTCATGAAAATACACCAATGAGTCCATTGTTCCGTCTAGAAGAAAAAGTATTTGATTAATCATTTTTTGTTAAGTGATGAAATAAAATTCGTTCGACAATCGTGGTAGCACGAATTGTCGAACGAATTTTTTTCTAAAAGTTGGGAAACTATCCTGGTTTAGTGATTGTTTCTTTGGTAACTTGCTTATTTTATGCTAGAATGTGCCTAGTTCTATTTGGAAGGGATGAAAGAAGTTGGAAAAAATCTATTTGGATCATGCAGCGACGACGCCCATGCATCCCTACGTCATTCAAGAAATGACCACAATGATGCAAGAAACCTTTGGGAATCCTTCGAGTATCCATGGCTTCGGCCGAATTGCCCATGAAAAGTTAGAAACAGCAAGACAACTTATTGCTGATAGTTTACAAGTCAATGATCATGAAATCATTTTTAATAGTGGAGGGACAGAAGGCGATAATACAGCGATCCTTGAAACGGCTTTTTCACGAAAAAAAGACGGGAATCATTTGATCACTACCGCTATCGAACATCCTGCTGTCTTGAATACAATGAAATATCTGGAAACACAAGGCTTTGAAGTCACGTATTTACCAGTAGATGAAAAAGGCAATATCTCACTAACTGACTTTGATGAAGCATTAAGTGATGAAACGATTTTAGTCTCGATCATGTTTGGGAATAATGAAATCGGGAATTTGATGCCAATCAAAGAAATCGGCGAACGGTTGCGGGAACACCCTGCTTATTTTCATACCGATGCGGTTCAAGCTTATGGGAATCAGACGATTCATCCAAGGGAGTTAGGTGTTGATTTACTTAGCATCTCTGCCCATAAAATCAATGGACCAAAAGGCGTAGGATTTTTATATAAAAAAGATGGCATAAATATTCCTTCACTACTTTTAGGTGGAGAACAGGAAGAGAAGCGGCGAGCAGGTACTGAAAATCTCGCAGGTATCTGGGGAATGGCGCAAGCGGTCAAGCTTCTAACCGCTGAAGAACGTGAAGCTCGAAGTGAAAAATATGCTGGATTCCAAGAGTTGATTTTGAATACCTTGGAAAAAGAAGGAATTTCTTATCAAGTCAATGGTGATTTAAACAACAAATTACCACATGTGTTAAACCTTCGATTACCTGGTGTTGCGAATGACTTACTTTTGATGAAGTTGGATCTTAATGGGATTGCGATATCTACTGGGTCAGCATGTACAGCTGGTAATATCGAACCTTCGCATGTGCTGGAGGCAATGTATGGGGAAGAGACACCAATCCTTAAAGAATCCATACGAATCAGTTTTGGTTACGGCAATACCAAAGAAGAAGTCCAACGTTTTCTTGATGTATTGATCCAATCAATCTAAGTTGGAAAAAACCTAGTAAATGATGCAAGAAACTTTTATAATAAAAGTAGAAATCAATTTACCGAGGTGAAAATCATGGCATTTGAAAAAACAGCCACAGTTTTAGGAGCAAAAACAAGTTATCGTTTACATCCAGATGCAAAACGTTACACTTTGAGAGACAATGGGTTTACCGAAACAAATGGCGGCAACTATCAGTTGATTCGTCCGCTAGATGCAACCCCACAAAGCAAAGAAGGGTTTAAACTAAAAATCACTGTTTCAAAGGATATCCAAACACTAAAAATGTCTATTACGACAGCTAACGGATTGAAAGCAGTCAATATTTTTAAAGACGACCGGCAAAAAATGAGTCAAGATAAATTTTATTTTTTGATGGATGGTATGATCAGCCGAGGATTATTTGAAAAAGTCTAAGGAAGTCGAACGTATCTATCATTGTTGCCAGTAAAAAAAGCAAAGAGAACAGCTAGTAAAGCTGATTTCTTTGCTTTTTTACTATCTATTGAAACGGGACAATCGCTAGAGAATAACCATTACTCTATTCTACTTTTGTCCACTCATCTAAGGATTTACCATTTTCATCAATGATTTCTAACCAGCTGTTTGTTCCACCGAAGTAGAGTAACAGACTTGCTTCATTGACGCTTTTGACGATAATATCTTTGCTCGTTTTATTTCCTACAATGCTATCTTTATAATCATCACGTAATTTATCCCCATATTTTGCCGCATAACTGACGGAACCGTCTTTATTTAAAGGAGCTTCCGCTAATAGTATAGCCCCCTTTTTGATCAATAATTCATTTCGACTGATCCAATAAAGCGTTGCCTGACTGTTTCTAAAATTAACGGTAAAAGGGATCTCACTAACTTCCTTTGTCCAACGATGTCTTGCTTTTGCCGGCTTTTTCTTTTGAGGACTGCTTTTTTCTAAAGAGTAACCAAATACTGCCAAGATTTTTGTGATTTCTTCGACTGGTTCCGCTAACTTTTTGACTTGTACTTGAGGGATCGTTTCTTTTGCGGAATCATCGATTTCTACTGTCAATCCCGTTGATTCTGCCTGTTTTTGAAGTAGGTAGCTTAGATGACTGGCTTCAAGATCCCAAGGAAGTTGAACCAATACGATGTGATCCCAACTTTTAGGTACCACGGTTTGACCGATTGCGATACATTGTTTGTTTTTGAAAAATAGATAAAGTGAATGATCAGGTAGAGCTGGTTTTTCTTTTGTGATAGTCATCTTCCCATGTTCATTTGGTAACGTAATCTCGATTGCTGAAGGAGTCAGAGTAGTATGAAAGCTGATAGGCATAATCAATACCTCCTGTTTTTCCTTAAGTTTACCATGATTTACTTGTGATTACTTTTTTCTAGCATTGTACACAATAGGCAATGAGAACAATGAATAACCGCTTTTTAGTTAAACAGACAATCACTTTTGCTAGAAAAAGAGCTAACATTTGTTTAATTCTTTGATGTTGTTTATTCTAAAAGAAAAAGACGTAAGAAGGGGTCAATATGAATTTTTTTATTAGTGATATGCACTTTTTTCATAAAAACTTATTAGGCAAAAATGATTTTGCCCCTCGTTTATTTGCTAGTGTGGAAGAAATGAATCAGCAACTAATCAATAGCTGGAATAAAGTTGTCAAAGAAACCGATCATGTGTATCACTTAGGCGATCTGGCGATGCACCCACAATATGAAAAAGGTAGCCAAGACATACTGGAGTTGGTGCAACAACTCAATGGGACAATCCATTTGATCAAGGGGAACCATGACAGCCGTGCTTTTTTCAGGTATTTAGAAAAACATGATCCAGGAAACAAGGTTGGTTCAAAAAAGTTTTATTTTTATGATGTCGGAACTATCATCAAATTCAATCATCAGCAATACTATTTGACTCATTATCCAATGTTGCTGGGATCAAACGATAGTATCCGTAATCTTCATGGACATATCCATCATTATAGTGTACCGATCGGTAATGATGTGAATGTCGGTGTAGATGCGCCAGAAAGAGAACTGTTGAAAGTGCAACAACCCTTTGGCACACCGTTATCAGAAGATGACATTGAAGAAATTTACGAAGCCAAACAACAAGAATTAGCACGTCTTCAACAAAAATAAGGACGTAAAACATTTCTGCTAGTCTAGAAAAAATAATCCTCTTAAGTTCGCTGTTAAAGCGAACTTAAGAGGATTTTTAATCATATGATGGATAGTGATTTTTTTATTCAGTCTAGTCCTTATAAAATGCAATAGACATATTGACCATTGTCATTATACCCTTTAGCGACTGTGGCGGTACCTTGATTTAGTTTGCTCACGTCTTGCGCGATATCTTTTGAATAAACAATCAAAGTTTTTTCTGTCGTATGTTGATTCAACCAATCGATCCCGTAATCAACAGTTTGGTTCTTGATGATATTGTTGTAATATTTGCCATATTTTTCTTTAGCTTCTGCGGTCATATGGTAATCATAATTCAGACCGTAGCCATTTCGGTAAGCGACGGCGGTTGAAAAAGAACCATGGAATCGCAAATACGTCGCATAACGATAGGTGCCATTTTCTAGTTTAACTAAGGCGTAAAAATGATTGTAGAAATAATACCAGCCACCCGCCATTTTATTATGAGCAACATCGGCATTTAAAGGATTGGGGTTGCTCAAGTTATATAGTTCATAGATCGACAAGTTCTCCGTATAATCAAATCATTGTTGAGTAAAAGCCGGTGGCGTATGAATGATTTGATTGACTTGATACCCTTTGATTGGGTGGGCTTTTTTATCGATCTTCGTATAACTCGGATTGTAACTTAAGTGATTGAAATCAGTCGTGATATCTGAAGAATAGACGATCTCGAAGGAACAGTGTGTGTAGGTATTGATCCAGTTCATCACATAGTTTGGGATGTCTTCGGTCGCAATCATTTTTGGAATCACCGGGATTTTGGGATCTGCATATTTTTGTTCGGCTTCTTTAGTTAACTGGAAGTTGGCAAAAGCATTTAATTGCGCCACCACTTTCCCAAAAACATTACGACCTAAAGTTAATTCCGTGCTTCGGTAAGGTTTCTGGGTGTTTTGGTCGATGGCGATGAAGTAATAGTCATTTCTTAGGTTGTATATATTTGAATTGGATCTGAAAGTAAAGTCGGCTACTTTTTCATCGGGTCCTCCGATTGGTGAGCTAATAACATTTTGCAAGTAATATTGATAATCTACAAAGGAAGGGCTGGTTTTTTCAACTTTATCCGAACGTAAGATATCATTTGGTGTTACACCAGGTTCATTAAGTAAATCATCAGTTTCTAAATCAATCCCTTGAAAATTAGGATAATATTCTGGGGTTCTATCATCAATTCTACCATCTGGGGTCGCATTCATGTAAGCAGCCCAAACAAGTGTGGAACAATACCAATTTTCTCTGGAAGATAAACGATTCTTATGTTGAAGAAAATCTATTGATATATGATAAGGCTTGCCTAATTGACTGCGCATAAATTGAATGGCTGCATTTTTTTGCAAAGCAGTAGCTTCCGGGACTCGTAAAATTGTTGCTTCAGTATAATCAAATCGTTGATCATCTAATACTCCATAGACCACTCTACCTGCCTTATCTGGAAGATCATCACTTTTACTAGTCGCTTCGATAGTTCTAATATATCGGGAAGTTTCTGCTTTCCCATTAATCATATGGGTTTCTTCATAAATTCCTTCGACAATCATCACATGATGAAGAAAGTAGGGAGTTGCTGGGACTTCAGCCCGATTTTTCTCAAAAATAATGTCCCCTGGTTGCACGGTATTCAATAAATCATAGGTTCCGTAAGTTGGCTTTTCTTCAAAAGTAATATTGTCTAATGAATTGCCGATATTAAAGGACCACAACGGAGCAATTTTCGCTAAACGTTCTGCTTCTGCTGGTAAATATTGGTCGTTGACGGATTGCAGATACTCTTTTAATTGGTCTTCGTCTGACAAGGTATCTTTCAAGGTGGTTTGCTGATAATAATTAGCGGTGAATTCTTCAAAGGTTTGATCAAAGGAAGCGTATTCATTTTTGAAAAAATCATAGTATTCAGTCAGTTGTTCATCAGTTGTGGTATCGCCATGGGCGTCGGTGACAGGAACAGCAAACAAAAGTGTCCATAAAAAGGTGACAATAAAAAATAATTTAAATTTCACGGGTATTCCTCCTAATTTTTATGATAAAATAATAACATATGAAAAATAATCTAGCATCTATAAACACTTGTTATTTTTGTTTTTTATTGACGTGAAATACGAAGACATAACAGCTAGAATGGAATAAATTAAAATAAGATTGTAAGCGTTGTTATTTTGTTTTTATGATAAATACAGAGTATTTTTGTTGTTTTTTTAGCTTTTATTTAGGGTTTTATAGAAGGAGGTAATAAAAAAAGTGTAACCTAGTTAATGTGTATAATGATTATTTGTTATTAAATTTTAGGTTTTATTTAATTTAAGATAACATTTTTTAAACAAATAAGTTTAACCTTTTTGCTGAATCTAGATTTTGTAATCGATTATTTCTAGAAAAAATGGTAAAAGGGTAGTTTTTTTAATAAATGTTTTTTTCACAGATTATGATAATTCTATTTTACTTTGTTCATTAATATAAAAGGAGAAGATGAGAATGAAGGCTTATCTAGTTGGTTTGGTGCTATCCATGTCAGTGTCTCTTGGGTGTGTGATAGCGCTTTACATGTATTATCTTGTTCTTAAAACTTTGGTTCCGTTCTTTCTTATCATGGTGTCAGGATTGATCGGTCCATTTTTTGCTACATTTTTAAAAAATTAGTTAGGAAAATAAAAAAGGAGTGGTACAAATGCTATCGCTAGACAGTAAAACGTGTATAAAGGTTTCAAGAAATTTCTTAATCGGTAGTTTTTTCTTAATGATGTTGATGATTGTTGGTTTGCTTGGTAAAGTTAATGGATTTATTCCGTTAAGTGATCTTCCAGAAGGAAGTCTGATGATTTTCTATTATCTTAGCTGTTTGCTCAGTGGTCTCAGTTTGATTTTTTCTACAGGTACGCATTCAAAAATTTTAAAACGGACAGCGGCGATTATTCATTTTAGTAGTGTTTATTGGTTTTCTCTCTTTATTTTTGCTTTTCTTTTCCATGTACTTTTTTTAATCGTTCTTTATTTGTTCCTAGCTATCGTTTTACTGACAGCAAGCAAGCAGAAATGGCTAGCGATCACTTTCTTCGGGATACCGATGATTATTTCAATTGGCTTTTTTATCAAGCTCAATTACGAACTAATCCTTTATGGAGGGGAATGGTCATGGGACACCATTGGATACATAGTCATTCTTCATTTATCAGGTTTAAGTGGTCTGATTCTTTCAACGCAACTCGATAAGGGAAAAGCCAAGTGGATACTTTTGGGTATTAATTATTTATTTGCAACTTATTACCATATCTACATCTTTCTTCAGTGAGACGTCTTACATACATATCGAGTACTGGAAAGGGAAGTGGCTTGCTAGAATATAAAAAGGTTTTTTGTTAGAAAGGAGTAGTGTGGATGTTGTCGCTAACAAGTAAGACCTGTACGAAGTATTCCATGATTTTCTTCGTCTGTAGCATTTTTCTAGGTACATTATTAGTAATGAGGGGCTCTGTTGGGATAATTGTGAAATCTTTTCACAATCTTTCAGAAGTAAGTTTAGTGTTAATCTATTGTCTTTGCTTTTTACTCAGTGGACTTAGTTTGTTGTTTTCTACCGGAGTGTATGCCACCCCTTTAAAAAAATGGACAGCTATCGTTCATTTTGGCTGTCTTTATTGGGTTTTATATATTTTTATCGGTTTTATTGGCATTCAAAGATATGATTTAATTGCCTATTTGCTACTAACAATTTGGCTACTGAAAAAAAAGGATCAGAAACGCGAGGCGATCATTTGTTTGGGATTGCCAATGGCTTTGTCAGTCGGACTTTTTATAGAGATCAGTCTTGTGTTCATCTATTATCTTTGTTGTTTACTCAGTGGACTCAGTTTGCTTTTTTCTACTGGTGTACATTCAAAACTTTTAAAAAGATGGGCAGCTTTCATTCATTTTGCTTGTATTTTTGGAGTCGTATTTATTTTTATCGGCTTTGTTAGTATTGCAAGATTTGATTGGCTTATTGCGCTAATTGTTTATTTGCTACTATCTATCTGGTTACTGAAAACAAAAGATCAGAAACGAGTAGCGATCATTTGTTTAGGATTACCAATGATCTTGTCAGCTGGCTTTTTTATCAGGGTCCACTACAGTTACCTTACCTCTGGGGATTATTTGCGTACGCTTGGATTTTTGATTTTACTAAGTTTGTCTGGGGTGGTTGGTCTTATTCTTGCGGCGAACCTCAAGAACGAGAATAGAAAAGTCAAGTGGGTTCTCTTAGGGATCAATTATTTTTTTGCAACCTATTTCCATATCGTCGTTTGGATTTTTGGTCTATAACTATCAGGTATTTGACAAAGGCAAGTGTTTAGGAGAGATGAGTATTCTTATTAAAAATACTAAAAAATGTGTTTGAAGAATGAAAAGGAGAGAAGAAAATGATCCCATTAAAAAGTAAAACCTGTACCATCATTTCATTTGTTTTATTAGCGTTATCTTTTAGTGTTGCTTATGTTGGCTATATCCAAACAGATGAGCTTAATTTTCTATTGTTAGTGAGGATTACGTGTTGGTTATTAGGTGGCGCTAGCCTTTTCTTTGCTACCAAGATCAAATCTAATTATCTAAAAATAGTAGTGATCCTTCTAAATTTTATCAGTCTCTATAATTGGCTGTATAGCTGGCTTGATAACTGGTTTGATATTTGGCGAAGATTTAATTGAATCGGTTTGGCATTTTTAAAAATTATTGAAGGAGAAAAGATGAAAAAAATAGTTGACCATAAAGGGCTATGTCTTGCTATGATTCTATCGACTAGTTGTTTCCTAACGCTGTACCATATTTATGATTTTTACTTAGATATCGAAGGGTTATTTTTAGAATTATTGATGATTATTCTTGGTATTACAGGAATTTACTTATCAATGAAGATCCGACAGACACGTTGGCGATGGTTCTTATTAGGGATCAATTACTTCTTTGCTACTTATTTTCACGTGGTCTTTCTGCTCTACATAATTTTTGATTTATAAGGATAAATTGACGAATGAAAACGGTTGAAATGGATCAACTGTTTGTATAAAAAGTGAGAAAAATAAATGTAAACGAAAAAAGTCTAGACGATAAAAAAGGAGATGTATGAATGTTTCTAGAAAAAAGTAAAACCTGTATGATTGTTTCGTTAAGTTTATTAGGCATTTGTATTATTTTAATTGCTATGCCCGTCGTTAGAAAAGAACAAGCAATATGGTTGGTCTTATTCTTGTTGCACAACTCGAGGATGGAAAAATCAAGTGCGCATTAGTAGGCATTAGTTACTTCTTTGCTACTTATTTTCACGTGGTTCTTTTGATTAACGAAATTTTTTGGCTATAAGGAATAAGTTAGGAGTGGGGAAAAAGCAAAAAATTAATTGGCTAACAGGTAGTAATTAGTTCTTCACCACCTACTTTAAGCAATTTATTAATAGAAGGCTATATTTTTTAGGAATATTCCTTGGTTTTATTATGCTTATTGTACAAGATACAACGTTGATTTTCTTATGCGATCGATTGTTGCTTGTTGGAGATGGAGTAGAGGGAGCTTGCTTTTTTTGAAAGTATTGCTTCTCAAGGATTAAAAAGATTAGTGATTATACTTAATCTTATTTGTATCTATGGTTGGATTTGGCTTTATTGTCATAGCGGATGAAAGGAGGAAAAAAGTGAATAAAAAATTTTATTTAATATGTCTAGGTTTGTCTATGTTTGTCTATGTTTTGGTCAATTAGTAGCTTAGTATGTGTGCATTTTTATTATGGAGTAAATAGCCCCCAAGGACTGTTTTTAATCATGAGTATGATTATACCTGGAATAATTGGGCTCTACTGCTCCACCAAGGTTAGCCATCAAAAAATAAGAGGGATCTTACTTTTTACCAACTATCTATTTTTTACATATTTCAATTTTATGCAACTTATGGAAATTATAGGTTATTTACTTAACTTTTTACAAAACAAATAAACAAAAAACATCACTTTTATTTCAAAGGAGAAAAAAGATGCCATCATTAAAATTAAAAAAAGCTACAATGCTAACATCGTTTTTGTTACTTAGTCCGATTTTTTTGACTAGTTTGTACTTCATTCCACGTATCAACAACTATCATTACGTCTTTTTTATATTCGTGATGATGAGTTGTTGGATCATCGGAGGTGTTAACTTGTTTTTATCCACAAAAATTGAATCCAAATTCTTAAAAAGAATCATTATTTTCCTTAACCTAATCTGTATTTTGGGCTGGCTTTTTTTTGGGGGGTGAAAAAAAATGATACAAATTGAAAAGAAGAAAAATCATTTTATTTAACGTATCAGGTATATCTTTTAACAAAGATGGTGCTATTAATCCTCAATTATTTGTTTGCTACTTATATTCTTTCCTTACGCTTATTTTCTTCATGTGGATAGTCTTTAACTATGATCAATCGACTGAACAAAAGCAAATGATAGAAAGACGATTCCAATTTTCTTTTTTTAAAAGTGATTAAAAGGCTATACTGATACTTTGATAAATAAGGGATGAAATTTTCAAGAATATATCGTATAATGTAAAGCACTGAAAAGTTGCGACCTTCAACTCGTAGATGATTTCAGAAAATCTAATTGAAATGATGGTGATACCATGAAAGACAACAGCAAGACACGTGTTGTCGTTGGGATGAGTGGCGGTGTCGACTCATCTGTAACAGCACTTTTACTAAAGGAACAAGGCTACGACGTCATTGGGATCTTTATGAAAAACTGGGATGACACGGATGAAAATGGTGTATGTACAGCTACGGAAGATTATAAGGATGTAGCGAAAGTTGCTTCACAAATCGGGATTCCTTATTATTCTGTCAATTTTGAAAAAGAATATTGGGATCGTGTATTTGAATATTTCTTAGCTGAATACCGAGCAGGACGGACACCTAATCCAGATGTGATGTGTAATAAAGAAATCAAATTTAAAGCATTTTTAGATTATGCGATGGATCTAGGTGCTGAATACGTAGCGACTGGGCATTATGCGCAAGTAGTGCGTGACGAAAATGGCGTAGCACATATGCTTCGTGGTGTAGATAACAACAAAGATCAAACTTATTTCTTAAGCCAATTGTCACAAGAACAATTAGCGAAAACAATGTTCCCACTAGGTGGTATGGAAAAAACACAAGTACGTGAAATTGCGGAACGTGCAGGTTTAGCAACTGCTAAAAAGAAAGATTCCACTGGGATTTGTTTTATAGGCGAAAAGAATTTTAAACAATTTTTAAGTAATTATTTACCAGCTAAAAAAGGAAATATGGTGACACTTGATGGAGAAGTCAAAGGTCAACATGCTGGATTGATGTATTACACGATCGGTCAAAGACAAGGCCTAGGGATTGGTGGTGGCGGTGCATCACAAGAACCTTGGTTTGTAGTCGGAAAAGATCTTGCAACGAATACGTTATATGTAGGACAAGGATTTCATCATCCTGCCTTATATGCAACAAGCCTTGATGCGAGCGAAATCCATTTTACAACGAATGAACCAATGCCAAAGGAATTTAAATGTACAGCTAAATTCCGCTACCGCCAACAAGATGTGCCGGTAACGGTTCGGTTATTAGAAGGCGATCGTGCCGAAGTGATTTTTGATGAACCTGTACGGGCGATCACACCAGGTCAAGCTGTCGTCTTTTATGATGGAATGGAGTGCCTTGGTGGTGGCTTGATTGATCATGCCTACAATAAAGAAAAAGTCTTGCAATATGTGTAAATCTTGCTTGCGAACAGCTCTTTGAACAACTTTCTTTTGTTAGAAGAACAAGAAAAGAGTTAAGACAAGTTTAGTTCTGAGAAATAAGCCGAAGAATCCGAAAATAGTTTCGCCTATTTTTGGTATTCCTCGGTTTTTTTTGCTAGAGTGTCTTCTGAAATATCAGTAAGGGGTTTTTGAAGCAAAGAGTTTTCAGATTTTTGTCTAATAATTTTTTCTGAAGAAAACAGTGTCAGGCGACTTTTTCAACAGGCGGTTCTATCTATTTGAAAGCGTTATTTTTAAAAAGAGAGTATAATAAAATCGGAAACCGACCGTTTATCTCATTTACATGGCATCTAGGAGCGACGAGTGTTTCTTGGTTTGTTTGAGTATCGATGAATAGAAAGTAGTGAATCAAAAATATTGAAGAAAGCAAAAGGAGCGAAAAAGATGGAAATCACACATTTTGGACTGGAAGAATGGTTGAATAAGTGGGAAAAAGAAGCAGTATATGACCTTGCACAAAGTTCCATCGAAGCACTGACGTTAGAAGAACTGATTGGGTTAGACGGAACGACAGTTACTGATTTTTTTCAATCTTTGAGTAAAACGTCGTTGGATTATGGGTGGAGCGAGGGGACGGCAACTTTCAAAAAAGAAGTCGCTTCTTTGTATCAATCGCTTTCTTCAGAAAACATTATTCAAACCAATGGGGCGACTGGGGCGAACCTTTTGGCGCTGTATGGATTGATTGAACCAGGAGATCATGTGGTCTCCATGTTGCCAACCTATCAGCAATTGTATGACTTACCCAAATCTTTAGGTGCAACTGTTGATTTCGTACCACTCACAGAAGAAGAGGAATGGCGTTTTGATAGTGTGAAATTAGTTGATGTGATCCAACCAAATACTAAAATGATTTGTTTAAACAGTGCCAATAATCCAACAGGTACATTGTTGGATCGCCAAACATTGGAAGAAATTATCGAAATTGCCGAAAAAGTCGATGCGTATATTTTGATGGATGAGGTGTATGCCCCATTAGCAGGGGGAGATTTTGTCTCAATCGTGGATCTGTATGACAAGGGGATCACGACTAATTCATTGTCAAAGACTTATTCTGTTCCTGGTATACGCATCGGCTGGGTAGCAGCGAATCAAGAAATCATTGAGCGTTTAAGAAAATACCATACCTATTTAGTACTTAGCGGTGGTGTTTTGTCAGATGCATTAGCGGTTCACGCACTGAGGAATAAAGAAAAGATCCTTGCACGAAATAAAAAAATCGTTTCGGAGAATTTAGCCATCGTTGAAAAATGGCTGGCTGATGAACCAAATGTCCAATTAGTGTTACCGAATCACGTGTCAACGTCATTCATTCGCTTGAACATAACAGAAGATGATGAGCAATTTTGTATTGATCTTCTGAGAGAAACTGGTGTCTTACTGGTCCCAGGTAGTGCCTATGGGGTGCCTCAGCATGCGCGCTTAGGGTATTGTTGCAAGAAAGAAACATTAGAAAAAGGGTTAGCGTTACTTTCAGAATATCTAAAAGAATGTGGAAAAAACAAAGTATGAGAAATTTAAGAGACCCCCAAAAGCTAGACTAAAAAATCTAACTTTTGGGGGCCTCTTCAATCTTAAATATGACGATAGTTCTTGTTTATTCAGATTGACTATTATTAAGCGATCAATGTCCATGAGGTTGTGTGTGTTTGTCTGAAGAAAGGACAGGTGTATCGGATGTTTCTGATGAGTCAACAAGCTCATTGTCATGGATTTCTTGTGTGTTACGACGTACTAGTAAGAAGTTCACTAAAACAAGTAAAGAAGTGGAAAGAAAGACTCCTCGGTAACCAAACACGCTTGAAACGCTCGAACCAATCATTGGACCAACGACATTCCCAGTTGCTTGGAAGGATTGATTGTAGCTAAAAATCCGACCGGCGGCGTGATGTGGGGAATATTTGGTGATCAAAGCTTGGACAGCTGGAAGCAAACAAGCATCTGAAATACCGATCAAAAAACGCAACGCAGCCAGTTCCCAGACATTCGTGACAAAGGCCATTGGGATATAAACTAAAATTGCAAATCCTAAGCCAATAGCTAAAATACGTTCACTCCCGATTTTATCGCCTAAGCGACCAAAACGAGGAGCGGCGATCAATGTGGCAATTCCTGGGATCGAAGCAATGATCCCACTAATCAGTGTGACACTTCCATGTCCATTTAGTAACTGACGAATATATAAACTAATGATTGGGCTAATAGAATTATTCGAAGCTTGAATAATCATTGTTGTGACGAACATACCAATCACGACATGAGGATATTTCAATTCTTTGAATATTTGTTTGGCAGAAGCCATATTTTCCTTTTTAATAGGTACAAATGTTTCATGAACAAAGAAAAGACTTAATAAAAAGACGAAAAATAAAATGATTCCTGTGATGAAGAAAGTTGGACGATAACCAAATGCTGAGGCTGAAATCCCCCCAAGTAAAGGACCAAGCAATGTTCCTGTGACGGAACCAGTAGCCAATGTTCCTAAGACTTGACCACTTTTTTCTTTCGGCGTACCAGTAGCGACAAGGGCAGTGGCATTACTGATGTAACCAGAAAAGATCCCTTGTAACAACCGCAGTGCAACGAGTTGATACACACTGGTCACACAACCCATCAAGGCAATAACGACAGCCATCCCTAAGGAAGCACGCAAGAGCATCAATTTTCTGCCTTTCTGATCGGCTAATTTGCCCCACCAAGGAGAAATCAATGTGGTGACGAAAAACGTAGAAGAAAAGGTCAACCCACTCCAAAAATTCAATTGCGACGTACTATAGTTACCTAACGTATCTATGTATAGTGACATAAACGGCATGACTAAGCTAAACCCAATCCCTGCCATAAAAGTCCCAAACCATAAGACAAATAAGTTTTGTTCCCAAGTTTCTCTTTTCCTAAATAATTTTTCTTTGATGCGTGTGGTCACTGTTATGTCCTTCTTTCTGAAAATTTTCATTTACATTCATTTATTATAAACTACAATGTGTAGTTTATCAATGGAAGCCTCTTTTTTAAGTTCGTTTTTCATGGTAAACTAAAGTTGTTAAGTAGTTAACATACGAGAGGAACAACGAAATGAAAAAAAGAAATCTATCTCAAGAAAAAATCATCGCTTGCTTTCGTGGACTAGCGGAAGAGATGGATGTTCAACAAGTCACTTTTCAACACCTGGCTAAGGCGCTAGACGTCAAGTCTCCTTCCCTCTATAATCATTTTAAAAATATGCGTGATGTAAAGACCGCATTGACTGCAAAATTATTACAAGAGTTAAACGAAGCGTTGCGTCGTTCTTTGGTTGGAAAAAGTGGGGCAGAGGCGCTGCGTGTCTATGCACAAGTCTATCAGTCTTTTGCTTTTGCGAACCAGGCCGTTTACGAGTTGCTGATCAGTGTCCCTCACACCAATGAGGAGATTTTGTTAGAAGGAATCTATGAAACGAATCAGATCATTCTACAATTATTTGATGCCTTTGATTTGACCCGAAAAGAAAAAACGCATCGCAGCAGAGAATTGCGAAGTATCATCCATGGCTATTTGTCTTTACGATTTTTAGGCTATTTCACAAAGGAAGCAACTGTGTCTCCTGAAGAGAGTTATTCTTGGATGATCAATGACTTTATTGCCACTTTACCAAGTAAATAAGTAGTACGTTTCTTTAAAATAGACAAATTCATAAAATGTCCCTTTTATAAGAGAAATTTCTTGCAACTTTCTTGAAAAGTGTCTAAGATGAGTCTAGTAAAATCGTAGAGAAGGAGCACGAGTATGTATCAAGTAGTGACAATGTTCGGAGATAATGAGCCTTGGTGGTTCTTTGAGAATTGGGAAGAGGATATCGAAGTAGAAGAAACATTTGATTCTTTTGAAGAAGCACAGGTTAATTATGAACAAAAATGGCTTGCAATCAAAAATAAATACGAATATATCCATGCAAAAAGCAACTTTCTAAGTGCCTTCTGGAATGACGGAGACGAGCGCTGGTGTGAAGAATGTGATGATGATCTTCAACAATATAAAGGGTTAGCCTTATTGAAAAATCATCAGCCAATCACTTTAGAAAGCAGAAAGGAATTTTATGAAACAACTAATTCTAGCGGAAAAACCAAGCGTTGCGAAAGACCTAAGCAAGGTGCTTGGTGCTAATCAAAAACACAAAAATTATTACGAAGGACCCAAGGTGATCGTTACTTGGGCCCTTGGTCATTTGTTAGGGCTGAAAATGCCTGAAGACCTCAATAAAGAATGGCAAAGTTGGCAAATGGAAACGTTGCCGATGATTCCTAAAAATTTAGGAATCAAACCACTGCCTAAAACAGGTCACCAATTAAAAACAATCAAGCAATTGGCGCAACGTAAAGATGTGTCAGAGGCTGTGATCGCTACGGATGCCGGAAGAGAAGGGGAATTGGTTGCTCGGTGGATCTTGGAATATGTCCGCTTCAATAAACCAGTGAAACGTCTTTGGATTTCTTCCCAAACAGATAAAGCAATCAAGACAGGATTCAAACAATTGAAGCCCGCAAAAGACTATGATGCACTTTACTATTCGGCGCTAGCTAGAGCAAAGGCTGACTGGTTAGTAGGATTGAACGTGACACGGGCGCTGACTGTGAAGTATCAAGATAATCTATCCGCTGGTCGAGTTCAAACTCCAACACTCGCCTTGGTTAGAACACAAGAACGGAAAATTGAAACATTTAGACCACAAACCTATTTTTCAATTTTATTAGATGTACAAAAACAACAAGCAAAGATGGTTCAAAAAAATCAATTCGCATTGAAATCTCATGAAGAAGCTCAATCATTAGTGAAAGAGTTAGCTAAAAATAAAGGGACTGTGACAGCCATCCAAGAAAAAGTAAAAGTGGAGCCGGCACCATTGCCTTATGATCTAACGGAAATCCAGCGAGAAGCAAACCAACGTTATGGCTACTCTGCTAAAAAAACTTTGGGACTGGTCCAAAGTTTATATGAAACGCATAAAATCGTGACGTACCCTCGTACAGATAGCAAATATCTGACGAGTGATATGAAAAGTACGATGAAAGAGCGTTTACAGGCGGTCAGCGATTTTTCTCCAGAAGTGAAACAGTATTTAAAAAATGGGGCAGTTGTTCGACAAACAAAAGTCTTCCAAGACAGTAAAGTTACTGATCACCATGCGTTATTACCAACTGAAAATCGTCCACGCTATGAGAAACTTAGCAACGAAGAACAAAAAATCTATCAAATGATTGTTACTCGATTCTTAGGATTATTCGCTGAGCCACACAAAATCAGTCAAACAAAAGTGACTGTGACATTTGGCAAGGAACAATTTGTGTTCCATCAAAATCAAGTCCTTCAAGCTGGTTGGAAAGATGTCAGTCAAAAGGAGAGCAATGAAGTGGACTGGGTGGAGGGAATGCGTATCCAACCAGAATTTACGATCAAGAAAGAACTATCGGCACCGCCTAAGCCTTTGACAGAGGCGAGTTTACTAGGACTTATGGAAAAACATAGTTTAGGAACACCGGCAACTCGCGCCGAAATCATTGAAAAGTTGATCAAATCGGAATTGATGGAACGAACACCGCAAGGCTTGCAAGTCTCACCAAAAGGGAAGCAATTATTGGAATTAGTCAATCCTTCCTTAGTGACCCCTGATTTAACAGAAAGCTGGGAGAAAGACTTAGAAGCAATTGCAGCGGGGCAAAAACAAGCCAGCCAATTTTTAATGGGCATTGAAAAAGAAACAAAACGATTGGTACAAGAAATCAAAACAAGTAAACAATCTTACCAAGATTTCTCGATCACACAGAAAAAATGTCCAGACTGCGGTTCCAATCTTAGAGAAAAAAATACTCGAGATGGCAAAATCTATGTCTGCACGAATCAAGATTGTCATTACCGTAGAAGAAAAGATCCAAAAGTCTCGAACCACCGTTGTCCGCAATGTCATCGGAAAATGGAGATCATCGAAGGCAAAAATGGCGCTTATTTCCGTTGTAAATATGATGGGACGACCGAAAAAATGTTAGATAAAAAAGAACAAAAGAAAAAAATGACGAAGCATGAAGAACGTCGTTTATTGAAAAAGTACACGCAAGCAGAAGAACCGGAAGAAAGCCCACTTGCTGCAGCTTTAAAAGCAGCAATGAAGAAATAGCGTGTCGTTTGTTGAAAATCAGCAATGGTTTTTGAGACCACTATTGTATGTTAAAAAATGGTGATTGGTTTCAAGTGATTGCTGTTTATGTAACATGGTTTAGAATGTGAAAGAAGCTTAGTCTGAGACATAAGTCATGAGGTTCCTCTTAGAAATTGTTGTTTTTACGTACAATTTTAGGAGGAACCTCATTTTTTGTATGTTGGGCTTTTTATCACAAATAGCCGTGCTTATAAATCTTCGTAGATAGGTGGATGTTCAAGGTATTCTAAAATCTTGATGAAATCTAAAAATGATAAGATCAATGTTGTCGTGTTGACATTTGGATGAAATCCTACGGTAGAGGTTTGATCAATGGCTGAGTCAATGACTACTTGAATCGCTTTTTCTTGATCATGCATCAATGCAAAAGGTGTAACAGTACCGGGAGCTACCCCTAATAAATCAAGGAGCTGTTCTTCTGAAAGAAAAGACAAACGCTTCTCATTCAGCTGTTCTGCAAGTTGTTTCAAATTTGCCTGCTTTTCATCAGGTAAGATAACAAGATAAATTTGTTTCCCTTTTTTTGCTTTTAACACGAGATTCTTCACTTGAGGTCCTGGTAGTGTAAATGGCAGATTTTTGACAGAAGTAATCGGTGGATGATCCACCTTTTGATAGGGAATGCCTAGTAAATCAAGTAATTGATAGGCTTCTTTTTCAGTAGCAAAAACCATCGATTGATCGCTTCCTTTCTTTTTCTTTCATTCATTATAAAAAAATAATTGACAAAAGAAAAATAATCGTGTAAATTACACGTAAGTTAAAATCAACGACATCGAAAAGAAGAGTAGCGATTAAATGTTTGAAGAGAGTCTCTGGCAGGTGGAAAGAGATAGCAGTTAATGGTGAAACACATCTTGGAGTCGATTTTCTGAAATACAGTAGGAAAATCCGGGAAGCCCGTTACAGCTGCGGTCATTGTTTGATGACCAGATAAGGTTAGTTTCCGTGAGGGACTAGCAAAAAAAGGTGGAACCACGTAATTTACGTCCTTTGGTCATTTGACCGAAGGACGTTTTTTTATTTTCGTGTGAAGTAAATGTCCAACAACAATTACTTTTGTTTTACCTCATTTTCTGGAATGACTGCGTGAGGTTTCTTTTGTGAAAAAGAAACAAACAGAGGTGGGAACACGTGTGATGCGTCCTCTTGACGAGAGTCAAGGGGATTTTTTTATTTAAAAGGAGGAAGAAAGAAATGAATTATTTGCTGGAAGTCATGCCACAACTATTAGTAGGGGCTCTTACAACGTTGAAATTATTTATTTTTACCTTGATTGGATCATTGCCATTAGGGATCATTTTAGCATTAGGGTTGTCTTTACATTTTAAACCAATTCGTTATATCTTGCAGACCTATGTCTGGGTCATGCGTGGTACACCGTTATTACTACAATTGATTTTTGTTTTTTATGGATTGCCAACGATCGGGATCGTCTTTGACCGTTTTGAGGCAGCATTATTGGCTTTTGTTTTAAATTATGCCGCTTATTTTGCTGAGATTTTTCGTGGGGGGATTCAATCGATTCCCCAAGGACAATATGAAGCTGCGCAAGTGTTACAGTTGAGTCCTTTTCAAACCGTCACAAAAATCATTATCCCACAAGTGACAAAAATCGTTTTACCATCGGTTGGGAACGAAGTGATTAACTTAGTGAAAGACTCTTCATTGATCTATATCTTAGGACTAGGAGACGTTATGCGAGCAGGGAAGATTGCGATGGAACGTGATGCAATATTGCTACCATTACTAGGTGTGGCTTTCATCTACCTAGCACTAACTGGTATCTTAACGATCATCATGAAACAAGTAGAAGGAAAATTAAACTATTATCGCTAGGAGGAATGGACATGATTGAATTAAAGAAAGTAAGTAAAGCATTTGGAGAAAAGAAAGTAATCAACGCGTTAGATCTAGTCATTCCAGATGGTCAAACCATGGCGATCGTCGGTCCTTCTGGTGGAGGGAAAACGACACTTTTGAGAATCTTAGCAGGATTGGAAAAAGCAGACAGTGGGGAATTTTATCTGGATGGTGTAGCCTTTGACCCATTTGAATTGAAAACGAAAGAGCAAGTCGTAGGTGTTGTTTTCCAAGATTTTCAACTGTTTCCACACTTAAGTATTTTTGACAATATCACTTTAGCGCCTAAAATGGTGTTGAAGCAATCGAAAGAAACGTATACGAAAAAAGCACAGGAATTAGCCGATTCACTTGGGATCAGTGATTTACTCAACAACTATCCTTATCAATTATCTGGCGGTCAAAAACAACGGGTAGCGATCGCACGTGCCTTGGCAATGAATCCTCGAGTTCTTGCTTATGATGAACCGACAAGTGCCTTAGACCCTGAGCTGCGACAACAAGTAGAAAACTTGATCGTCTCATTGAAGGCAGAAGGTGTGACACAAATCATCGTAACCCATGATTTAGTGTTTGCGGAAAATGTGGGAGATCAACTCGTGAAGGTCATCCCAAACAAGTAAGAAGGAGGGACACTTGATGAAAAAAATCAGTTTGCTACTTGCGATAGTTGCAGGGATCGTCTTTCTTTCTGGTTGTAGGAATGAAAAGACAGATAAAGATAATTGGTCAACGATTCAATCAGAAAAAAAAATCATCATCGGGTTAGATGACACCTTTGTACCGATGGGGTTTCGTGATAAAGAAGGAAAACTAACAGGTTTTGATATTGACCTTGCTAGAGCAGTTTTTAGAGAATATGACATCAAAGTCGTTTTCCAACCCATTGACTGGTCCATGAAAGAGTTTGAATTGAATAATGGGACGATTGATCTCATTTGGAATGGGTATACTAAAACAGCTGAAAGAGCCAAAAAAGTCCAATTTTCAAAACCTTATATGCAAAACGAACAAGTCCTGATCACTACGAAAAAATCAGGGATCACCAGCTTTGCTCAAATGAAGGACAAAATCCTAGGAGCTCAAAATGGTTCTTCTGGTTATGATGCCTTTATCAAACAACCAAAAATATTAAAAGATATTGTAAAAAATCAGGATGCTGTTTTATATGATAGCTTTAATGAAGCATTGATCGATTTGAAGAGTGGACGGATCGATGGGTTATTGATGGATAAAGTATATGCTGGTTATTACTTGAAGCAAAAAAATGAGTTGGATCAGTTCAATATGATCAAAGGGGATTATCAAAGCGAAGATTTTGTCGTGGGTGCCCGAAAGAAAGACAAGGAATTAGTGAAGAAAATCAATGAAGGGATTGCGGAATTAGAAAAAACAGGAGAATTCCAACAAATCTCAGACAAATGGTTTGGTGAAGATGTGACACCCGTTCAGAAGTAAACAGGCAATCTAACATCATTGAGTGTCTTAAAAAGAAGCGTGGTAATTTGAGTGTCTCTCAGTTCACACGATAAAACCTATGAAATTAACCTGCGCCAAATGAATAAGCAAGAATTTTTGAAACACATATTTTAAAAAATTCTTGCTTATTTTTTGTCTGAAAAATTCCAATGATCATAAAATTGTTCAATGATTGATTTCTCCTTTTGTATTGAAAGGGGTTTCGTGTTATCCTTTTTTAGTAAGGATTGAAGCAAGAAAGGAAGAGATTGATGGAACACCAAAAATTAACTGAATTTCCCCAAGATTTTCTTTGGGGATCAGCCTCAGCGGCTTATCAAGTTGAAGGAGCCTGGCAAGAAGACGGCAAAGGAGAATCGGTCTGGGATCGTTTTGTCCGTATTCCAGGGAAAACTTTTAAAGGAACAAACGGCGATCTAGCGGTTGATCACTATCATCGCTTTAAAGAAGATATTGCTTTAATGAAAGAACAAGGATTGAAAGCGTATCGTTTTTCAGTTGCTTGGACTCGCATTTTTCCTAATGGTCGTGGGGAAATCAATCAAGCAGGGTTAGCTTTTTATGAAGAGCTGATCGACGAGTTGATTGAAAACGGGATTGAACCAATGTTGACATTGTATCATTGGGATCTTCCACAAGCCTTGCAAGATGAGTATGCAGGTTGGGAATCACGCCAAATCATTGAAGATTTCACTAATTATGCTGAAACATTATTTAATGCTTTTCGAGGAAAAGTCCATTATTGGATCAGCTTGAATGAACAAAATATTTTTACTTCACTAGGCTATTTATTAGCTGCTCATCCACCAGGTGTTACTGATCCGAAACGGATGTATCAAGTGAACCATATTGCTAACTTAGCAAATGCAACAGTGATCAATAAGTTTCATGAATTAGGAATGCCAGGTAAAATCGGTCCAAGTTTTGCTTACACACCTAATTATCCAATCAACAGCGATCCTAAAAATATTTTAGCTGCAGAAAATGCGGAAGATTTGATGGCTCATTACTGGATGGATGTCTACATGTGGGGCAAGTACCCGATCGCCGCTATGAAATTTTTAGAAGAACGTGGCTGGGCACCTGAAATGGTTGAAGGAGACGCAGAACTGCTTGAATCTGCTAAACCAGACTTCTTGGGGATCAACTATTATCAAACAGCTACTAATGCCTTTAATCCGTTGGATGGTGTAGGAGCTGGAAAAATGAATACCACTGGGAAAAAAGGATCTTCTGAAGAAACAGGCGTCCCAGGAATGTACAAAAAAGTCGACAATCCTTTCGTTGAACGTACGAATTGGGATTGGGAGATCGACCCAGAAGGATTGAGAATCGCATTAAGACGGATTACGAGTCGCTACCGAATGCCTGTATTGATTACTGAAAATGGTTTAGGGGAATACGATGAATTGACAGAGGACAAAAAGATCCACGATGAGTATCGTATCGCTTACCTTTCAAGTCATGTCAAAGCGATTAAAGAAGCGATCTCAGATGGTGCTGAAGTCCTTGGTTATTGTACTTGGTCTTACACTGATCTGTTAAGTTGGTTGAATGGCTACCAAAAACGTTATGGATTTGTTTATGTCGATCAAGATGAAACTCAAGCAGGATCATTGGATCGCTACAAGAAAGATAGTTACTATTGGTACCAACAAGTGATCAAAGAAAATGGCTCAACGATCTGACCTTTTTAATAGTAAACGTTCAGGGAAATAAAGCGTAATCGCTTTTTTCTAAAAATAGAAGCAGTGAGGATAAAACTTTCCAGCTTCATTGAGTTCACTGAATGAACCAAATGAATTGAATGAACCGAAATTCCCAAAAACTTTCTTGGTTTTTGTGGAATTTCGGTTTTTTTATCATAGTTTCTCGATAGGGGTGCAGGATCTAGCCATTGGTTATTTGAAAAAGTTTCTTAAAGTATTTGGCATAAATACAGTGTTCGAAAAGAAAAACTTTAAACTTAGAAACAAAACTTTTGTTCCCTCGCTTTTTTTTGTATAATGGAACTTGATGAAATGAGGGATAAAAATGGCAAAGAAAAAACGTCCTGCAAAGAAAAAGAAAAAGACGAAAAAGCAACAACAGCAGCAGGAACAACTTCTTGCGATCAGTATCGGATTTGCATTGATCTTATTTGCCGTATTTGGCTTTTTAAAACTAGGTTTTTTAGGTATTTTAGTGGCAAATGGTTTTCGGATCATTGCAGGGAACACTTATCAGCTTCTCTGTATATTATTAGCTATTTTAGGTTTTTGGGTCGTTGTAAAAAATACCGATTTTAAAATCGGTAAAAGCCGTCGGTGGTTTGGAGGCATTCTTTTTTACTTAGGAATTCTTCTCTTTTTACATGCCCATCTATTCGGAAAACTCCATAGTGGCGAACCAAACATTCTAGGAACCACTTGGGATCTGTTAGCAAGTGACATCCAGCATGCTCGAGTCAGCAGTAATGTTGGTGGTGGGATGGTTGGAGCAGCACTCTATAATTTTACGTATTTCTTGATTGCTCAACCTGGTAGTTACTTTGTTGCCATTTTATTATTAATAAGTGGTGCAATTTTATTTAGCAATATCGAAGGCTATCAATTAGTCAATAGCTTGCAAGTGATGGGAGAACGAATGCAAGAACTGCTGGAAGGAGATCCTGCAAAGCAAGCGAAGAAACAAGCGGCGAAAGAAGAACGGCAAAAGCAACGAGCGAAAGCACGAGAAGAGAAAAAATTAGCAGCAAAAGAAGCGGCAGAAGCTGAGATTGCTGAGCTGGAAAAACGTCGTTCCGCTGAACAACAAGCAAAGTCTGCGCCTTCTTATGAAAAAATAGCAGATGATGAACCCGAACAACTCAGTTTTGTACCGATCGATAGTTTTCAAGGAACTGTCCCATCTGCGACAATGGATATGCCAAAAACAGAGCCAACGGTCACAACGCCTACTGCATCTGAACCGTTAGAACCAGAGAGCTTAGAAGATGATGGGACAGCATTAGAATTTGAAATCGAAGCAGAGCAGGAAAATCAAGATTATGAATTACCGTCAATCGATTTACTCGATTCAGTAAAAACGACGGATCAAAGTGACGAGTATAAAAAAATCGAGAAAAATATCGGAGTCTTGGAACAAACTTTTCAAAGTTTTGGCGTAGATGCGAAAGTCGTCAAAGCAAGTTTAGGACCCTCTGTGACAAAATTTGAAGTCCAACCAGCAGTGGGTGTCAAAGTAAGTAAAATCGTCAGTTTAACGGATGACATTGCATTAGCATTAGCGGCTAAAGATGTTCGGATGGAAGCACCGATCCCAGGTAAATCATTGATCGGAATCGAAGTACCGAATAGCAAGATCAGCATGGTGTCATTTAGAGAAATCATCGAAGCGCAACCCAATCATCCAGATAAGCTGTTAGAAGTGCCATTAGGAAGAGATGTTTCTGGGCGAGTCCAAACCGCAGACCTTTCTAAAATGCCTCACTTATTAGTAGCCGGATCGACAGGTAGTGGGAAATCGGTAGCAATCAATGGGATCATTACCAGCATTTTGATGCGAGCAAAACCCCATGAAGTCAAATTGATGATGATTGACCCCAAAATGGTGGAATTGAACATGTACAATGGGATTCCTCATCTTTTGACGCCAGTTGTGACTAACCCGAGAAAAGCTGCTCAAGCGTTGCAGAAAGTCGTTCAAGAAATGGAAGAACGTTATGAAAAATTCGCTGCTACTGGTGTTAGAAATATCACTGGTTATAATGAATTTGTCCAACAAAAAAACTTGGAAAATGGAACGAAACATCCTACCTTACCATTTATCGTGGTGATCGTGGATGAATTAGCTGACTTGATGATGGTTGCCAGCAATGAAGTCGAAGATGCTATTATTCGTTTGGCCCAAATGGCACGGGCAGCGGGAATCCATATGATTTTAGCGACCCAACGTCCAAGTGTGGATGTTATCACAGGGATCATCAAAGCAAATGTTCCTTCTCGTATGGCATTTGCAGTCTCTAGTGGAACGGACTCACGTACGATCATTGACTCCAATGGTGCGGAAAAGCTTCTCGGACGTGGGGATATGCTCTTCTTGCCAATGGGTGAAAACAAACCGATACGGGTTCAAGGTGCGTTTATTTCTGACCACGAAGTAGAACGAGTGGTCAACTTTGTAACAGATCAACAAGAAGCACATTATGAAGAAAAAATGATGCCTTCTGATGAAGTAGAATCAGGCGGTACCGCAGAACAACCACAAGATGAATTATTTGAAGAAGCTAAAGCACTTGTCATTGAAATGCAGACAGCAAGTATTTCATTATTGCAAAGAAGATTTAGAATTGGTTATAATCGGGCAGCACGCTTAGTCGATGAATTAGAAGCACATGGCGTAGTAGGACCTTCAGAAGGAAGTAAGCCAAGAAAAGTCTTCATTGAGCAAGTCGAAGAACCAATGGATATGATGCCAACGGATCACGAAACATAGAAAAAGTGCGTATGTGCTTGTCAGTTCTAACAATGAAACCGAAGAAACGCCAAAAGTAATTTTGGGTGTTCTTCGGTTTTTTTGTGAGATTGATCACTTATTCATAAAAATCAAAAAAACGATAGCTAAAAAAGGAGGAGCATTCATAAACAGCCTAAGATTTGGTATCTTTGCTTTGTGAACTATTGCATTAGTTGTTAGAATCAGTTATAGTATGTAGCGATACTTTGAAAAAAAGAGGGAAACGATTTTGGAAAAACAATCCATTTATGGTTTAACAATCGAAGAATTAACCAATTGGTTTTTAGAAAACGGCGAAAAAAAATTCCGTGCCGCCCAAGTGTGGGAATGGCTTTATCAAAAGCGTGTCAAAGACTTCTCCGAAATGACCAACTTGTCAAAAAACTTGATAACAAAGTTAACGGATCAGTTTGTGATCAATCCGTTAAAACAAATAGTGGTTCAAGAAGCAACGGATGGCACAGTCAAATATCTATTTGAATTACCAGATAAAAATATGATCGAAACAGTCTTGATGAGACAAGAATATGGATTATCTGTATGTGTGACGACACAAGTCGGCTGTAATATTGGTTGTACTTTTTGTGCAAGTGGTCTGTTAAAAAAGAATCGAGATTTGACAGCTGGAGAAATCGTGGCACAGATCATGATGGTTCAACACTATTTTGATGAACGACAAGAAGGAGAAAGAGTGTCCCATGTGGTTGTGATGGGCATTGGCGAACCGTTCGACAATTATGATAATGTCATGAACTTCTTACACATCATCAATGATGCCAAAGGGTTGGCAATTGGCGCACGACACATTACTGTTTCAACAAGTGGTTTGGCAAATAAGATCAAAGAATTTGCTGATAATGGGTTGCAAGTCAATTTAGCGATCTCATTACATGCACCAAATAACGAGATTCGGACCTTCATCATGCGGATCAATCGGAGTTTCCCAATTGAGAAATTGATGGCTGCAGTAGATGAATATCTTGAAAAAACCAATCGACGAATCACGTTTGAATACATCATGTTGAATCAAGTCAATGATCGTCCGGAGCATGCACAACAATTAGCGGATCTACTAAAAGACAAAAAGAAATTAACGTATGTGAATTTGATCCCTTATAATCCAGTCAGTGAACATGACCAATACTCTCGAAGTCCTAAAGCAGATGTGCTGAAATTTTATGATGTATTGAAAAAGAATGGTATCAATTGCGTGATCCGTAAAGAACACGGTACAGATATCGACGCTGCGTGTGGTCAATTACGGAGTAAACAAATGAAAAAAGAAAAAGCAACGACTAAATAGCATTAGCTAATATCCAGCATCCATGGAGAAGAAACAACAAAGACGACAAAGCCTTGTGCTTTGTCGTCTTTTGCTGATTTTTCTTAAAACCTCAATTTACTGTTTGTTCTTGCGGTTCATCCCAATGCCATACAATATCCATGAGAGAACGAAACAAGATAATCCATACAGAATATCTTTTGTCACGTTCAAGACAGCAAGACTTGAGATGATTGATAATGATAAAAATAGTAATAGTTTCCGATCTTTCATAAGACTTCTCCATTATTTAGTAATTCTGCATACATTCTGATACGTTTAATCATTGAATCCTTTTTTATGCAAGTGAGGGGATTGAATGGAAACTAATGTTCCTAATCTGTCCCATTCGTTAGTGACTCATTGCATGATTGTTTGTAAAGGGTTGTTATTGATCCTAATCATAATACTATTTATTTAGCCATGGATGAAAAAGCTATTTGTTAACGATTGGAGTCTATTAGTAAATTAATAATTTTTATAAGAAATGATAGTTCATCAATTTATTCTTGAAATGTCAGTTAGCACAGCTGTTTCAAAAAATTCTTTCTTATTGTCATCGGAGCTACCCGATGTTTTCACAACCTCTGATTCACGGCGTTCAAGAAGCAACTCCTCAGCAATAAGCGATGATTTTCTAAAATATGAGAAGCTATTTTAAAAAATCCTCTCTTATTCGCTCGGAGCTGAACGCTTCTTTCACGACCTTATCCACGGCGTTCAAAGAGCTGCCCTTCGGTATTAAGTCAAAAAATCTCAAAACATGAAAAGCTGTTTCGAGATTTTCATCCTTAATACTCAGGGCAAACCGCTCTTTTCACGACCTCTTTCTCTAAACGGTGTTCAAACATCAGCTCCTTGAAATAAGCCTGAATTTTTCAAAATATGAGAAGCTATTTTAAAAAATTCTTTCTTATTGTCATCGGAGCTACCCGATGTTTTCACGACCTCTGATTCACGGCGTTCAAAAAGCAACTCCTCAGCAATAAGCGATGATTTTCTAAAATATGAGAAGCTATTTTAAAAAATCCTCTCTTATTCGCTCGGAGCTGAACGCTTCTTTCACGACCTTACCCACGGCGTTCAAAGAGCTGCCCTTCGGTATTAAGTCAAAAAATCTCAAAACATGAAAAGCTGTTTCGAGATTTTCATCCTTAATACTCAGGGCAGACCGCTCTTTTCACGACCTTAAGCATAAACTTTTCTTTTTTCTTTCTAGTACTGCTAAAATAGGCAGAAAAGGGAGGGATAGCGATGATTATCAGTGAGTTTGATCGTGAGAATATTGTCTTGCGAGATCAGCTTGCAGATCTTTTAAGATTGACTTGGCCTGATGAGTATGGAACAGAGCCGATGAAAGAAGTCGAACAGTTGATGGCTCCAGAACGGATTGCTGTATCGGCGATTGAAGGGGAGGAATTGGTCGGTTTTGTTGGAGCGATCCCTCAATATGGCAAAACAGGGTGGGAGTTACATCCTTTGGTAGTAGCAAGCACACATCGCAAACAACAAATCGGGACACGATTGGTTTCCTACCTGGAAAAAGAAGTCGCTTCATATGGTGGCCTGGTCATCTATCTAGGGACAGATGATGTTGAAGGACAAACAAATTTAGTTGAAACGGATTTATTTGAAGATACCTTTGCAAAGTTACAAGAAATCAAAAATATCAATCATCATCCCTATACATTTTATGAGAAACTTGGCTATCAGATCATCGGTGTGATCCCAGATGCGAATGGGTGGAACCAGCCTGATATTTGGTTAGCAAAACGAGTGGCCAAACGAGAGCCAACGGAATAAATTAAGACACTAATATTAGAGAAATGAACGATCCATTTTGTTCTCTAGTATTAGTGTTTTTTTGTTAGAATAAAAAATTATAATCTTTTTATGAGCTAAATCCGAACATTATAGCTGTTTTTACGATTTATTTTTTTTTGATGAAAATTATTTTATTTTTTTATCAAGTAGAAATAAAACCTTATAAAATAAGTGTATTTTCAGAAAAGAACAATAAATATTTCACTATAATGACATTATTTTAAAAAAAACCGAGAAAAAAGTATTGCTTTTTTAATAATTATTCATTAAACTCTTAAACAACTCAGAAAAAACTAATTATTCTGAAAATTTCGACAAAAGGGGTACGGGAAATGAAAAAGAAATGGGCATTTAGTGTTGTAGCCTTGAGTGGGCTGGTACTTGCAGGCTGTTATGGCGGAAGTGCAAATACAAAAAGTAGTAATTCAGCGAGTGGCAACTCTACAGATGGAGGCGGAGTATTCAATTTAGTCGTACCTCAAGAAATGCCAACAGCAGATTTATCGTTAGCAACGGATACAATTAGTTTCACTGCACTAAATAATGTGTATGAGGGAATCTATCGTTTAGATAAGGATAGTAAACCACAACCAGCTGGAGCGAGTGAACTGGCAGAAGTCAGTGAAGATGGGTTGACTTACAAGATCAAATTGCGTGAAGACGCTAAATGGTCCAATGGTGATCCAGTAGTTGCGGCTGATTATGTCTATGGTTGGCAACGTACAGTGGATGCTGCCACAGCTTCTGAATATGCGTATCTTTTTGCTCCAGTAGCGAATGCAGAAGAAATCACAGCAGGCAAAAAAGATAAATCAGAATTAGGAATCAAAGCAGTAGGCGATCATGAATTAGAAATCACATTAACGAAACAAACGCCATACTTCCAATATTTACTTGCTTTCCCATCATTCTTCCCGCAAAAACAATCAGTGGTGGAAGAAAACGGTGATGCTTACGCTTCAGCAAGCGATAAAGCAGTATACAATGGACCGTTTACCTTAACAGATTTTGACGGACCAGGGACAGATACTGAATGGTCATACAAGAAAAATGATAATTATTGGGATAAAGATGCAGTGAAGTTATCTGAAATCAAAGTTAGCGTGGTCAAAGAATCTTCTACAGCGTTGAATCTCTTTAAAGACGGACAAGCAGATGACGTCATCCTTTCAGGGGAACTCGCTCAACAAAATGCGAATGATCCAGCTTATACGTCAGTCAAAGAAGCACGTACGAGCTATATTGAGTTGAACCAACGTGAAGCTGATTCACCATTTAAAAATGTCAACTTAAGAAAAGCTATTTCATACTCAATCAATCGTGATGCGTTAGTGAAACAAGTTCTAGGAGATGGCTCGGTTGTGTCAACTGGCTTGATCCCAGCGGACATGTCTAAAAATCCAGAAACAAATGAAGATTTTGCGAAAGAAGCAGGCAAACTTGTTTCTTACGATAAAGATAAAGCAAAAGAATATTGGGAAAAAGCGAAAAAAGAACTTGGCATTGATTCCCTTGAATTCAATTTGATGGCTTCAGATGATGATGCATCGAAAAAAGTGATCGAGTATATCCAAAACTCAATCCAAGAAAATTTAGATGGCGTAAAAGTTAAACCAACACCAGTCCCATTCTCCGTTCGTTTAGACCGTTCGTCTTCAGGTGATTTTGATACTGTATTAGGCGGTTGGGCAGCGGACTATGCTGATCCAAGCAGCTTTACGGACCTATTTGTTGCAGGTAACTCTTATAACCGTGGGCAATGGAGTAATGCGGACTACGACAAAGTAGTAGATGACTCAGGGAATAAAGATGCGGGCGATGAGCAAGCACGTTGGGCGGATCTACAAGAAGCAACTAAAATCATGGCAGATGATATGGGTGTGATCCCAGTTTATCAAAAAGCTGAAGGACACTTAGTCAATGAAAAAATCAAAGGAATTGTCCATCACGCTGCAGGAGCTTCATGGGATTACAAATGGACTTATGTAGAAGAATAGGCAAACATTAAGACAAAAAAAGCGGACTAGAGATTAAGGCAGTTGTCTTAATCTCTCTCCACTTTTTAAAGGTTACGTATCATAGAAACGAAAAAATCACCAGCACGATAGAAAGAGCAAGCAAGATTCCGGCAATGATCAGCCAAAAGGTATACATACCATAGCTGGCAGACGAGAGTGAAGAAAATTCTGGTTTTTTCTTGCGGTTTCTTGTTCGGGCTAAATAGATCGATCGTTGAAAATGATCAAAGAAACCCGAGGAAAAAACCCATAAAAATCCGCCGATAATCAAAAACGGCATCGCACATAAAAATAAATCATTTGATAATTGAGTGAGTGTTAGTTGATGATTCAAACTATTTTTTACAATAATCAGGAGAATCAAGACACCAGCAATCAGGTAGGGAAGAGACTTCTTTTTCATCAGTTTGCTCCTTTATCTTTGGTTCATTCATTAATAATGTAGCGAAACATTTGTCAGAAGTCAAAAGCTAGGGGGAAACATTAGTGAATAGTTATCTAAAATATGTATTGAAACGTGTCTTCTTTATGGCCATTACGCTTTGGTTGATTGCCACAATCACGTTCTTCTTAATGCAATTATTACCAGGAACACCTTATACCAACCAAGAGCGCTTGAGTCCTGAAACGATCGCTATGTTGAATCAACAAGTTGGACTGGATAAACCTGTGATCGTCCAATATGGTATTTACTTGTCAAATTTACTTCAAGGAGATTTCGGTATCTCTTTCCAATTTAAAAATCAGCCTGTTGCTCATTTATTAGCTGGTAGAGTAGGTCCTTCATTACAACTAGGACTACAAGCGATTATTTTTGGAACAGTGATCGGTACGATCTTAGGAACGATTTCAGCAATGAAGCAAAACACTTGGGCAGACACTTCTTCCACGTTGGTTGCTATTTTGGGTCGCTCGATCCCTAACTTTGTTTTTGCAGTCTTATTACAATATATTTTTGCGATCCGTTTGCATGTACTGCCGATTGCTAAATGGGACGGCTTCATTTATACGATCCTTCCAACCATTGCATTGGCTATGTCACCTTTAGCCGATTCAGCTCGTTTTATCCGAACAGAAATGGTCGAAGTATTACACAGCGATTATGTGGAATTAGCGAGAGCCAAAGGATTAAGCCGTTGGGAGATCGCCTTTAAACATGGTCTTCGTAATAGTTTGATCCCGTTAATGACATTGTTAGGACCGTTAGCAGTTGCTTTGATGACTGGTTCGTTAGTAGTCGAAAACATTTTTGCCATCCCCGGTATTGGTGAGCAATTCGTTAAATCGATCACGACGAATGATTATCCAACGATCATGGCAGTAACGATCCTTTACTCATTTATGTTGATCTTTGTGATTTTAGTCGTTGACCTGCTGTATGGTTTAGTTGATCCAAGAATCCGTGTTTCAGAAGGGAGTCGAAGCTAGATGGAACTGATACCAAAACGTTATGAAACAATAGCAGATATTCCTGCAGATAAATTTCTTCCGCTACAAAAAAACACTGAAGAAGAACGAGAACAAATTGCAGCTCCATCGCTAAATTTCATTCAAGATTCTTGGCGACGTTTAAAGAAAAACAAAGCTGCAGTCGTTTCGATGATTTTACTATCAGTGATCATTTTGATCTCGATCGTTACGATCTTTGTTTCGCCACACAACCCAACAGCACAAAATATTGATTACATCAATCTACCCCCACGTATTCCAGGGTTAAATATCGATGGATTGAATGGAAAAGCGATGGTTGGTGGTGAGTTAGTCGATAAATATGCCCAAGCAAATGTTCCAGCAAATGTGAATTTCTTTTTAGGAACGGATGGTCTAGGACGTGATGTATTAAGTCGTCTATTCATGGGAACACGAATTTCCTTACTGATCGCTTTTATTGCTGCATTATTAGATGTGACGATCGGTGTTGCTTATGGGCTGATTTCTGGTCTGCTAGGCGGACGAATCGACAACGGGATGCAACGTTTCTTAGAGATCTTATCTGGGATTCCTAATCTGGTAGTCATGATTTTAATGTTGGTTGTTTTTGAACCAGGTATTTTTTCCATCGTGGCAGCAATGGCGATCACGAACTGGATTCCGATGGCTCGTATCGTTCGAGCGCAAACCCTGAAACTGAAAGATCAAGAATATGTGTTAGCTGGTATGACATTAGGTGAATCGAAATTGAAAATTGCCTTCAAACACATTTTACCGAACATTTCCAGTGTAATCATTATTCAAATGATGTTTAGTATTCCATCGGCAATTTTCTTTGAAGCCTTTTTAAGTTTCATTGGTTTGGGGCTAACGCCACCATCTGCTTCATTGGGAACAATGCTGAGTGATGGCTATAAAACTTTCTTGTACCTGCCATATCTATTATGGATCCCTGCGGCAACGTTGTCTGTTATCATGATCGGCTTCAATTTACTAGCGGACGGATTACGTGATGCCTTTGACCCTAAAATGAAAGAGTGAGGAATATGACAAAAGTTCTTGAAGTTAAAAATTTGCAAATCTCATTTGATACGTACGCTGGGAAAGTCCGAGCGATCCGCGGTGTCAATTTTCATTTAAACAAAGGCGAGACTCTAGCAATTGTTGGAGAATCTGGTAGTGGGAAATCAGTCACTACCAGAAGTATCATGAGATTGTTATCAAGTAATGCTACGATCGATTCGGGCGAGATTTTATTCAAAGGAAAAAATATTGTCGATCAATCAGAAAAAGCCATGCAAAAAATTCGTGGGAAAGAAATCGCAATGATTTTCCAAGATCCAATGACTTCTCTCGATCCTACGATGACGATTGGGAAACAAGTGGCGGAATCCTTGCGAAAACACAATAAAGTTTCGAAAAAAGAAGGACAAAAAGCAGCATTGGAATTACTAAACTTAGTCGGGATTCCTGAGGCTGAAAAACGGATCAACAGTTATCCTCACCAATTTTCAGGAGGACAACGGCAACGGATCGTCATTGCGATTGCGTTGATCTGTTACCCGGAGATCTTGATCGCTGATGAACCAACAACTGCATTAGATGTTACGATTCAAGCCCAGATTTTAGAACTGCTAAAAGAAATCCAAACGAAAATCGATACCTCGATTATCTTCATCACACATGACTTAGGTGTAGTAGCAAATGTAGCGGATCGGGTAGCGGTGATGTATGGCGGAAAGATCGTTGAAGTGGGTACCTCGGAAGAAATTTTTTATCATCCGCAACATCCTTACACTTGGGGCTTGTTAGGTTCGATGCCAACCTTAGATAGTGCGAATGAACGACTTTATGCGATCCCAGGTTCACCACCTGATTTATTGAATCCACCTAAAGGCGATGCCTTTTATCCACGGAATGAATATGCCTTGCAGATTGATGCAGAAGAAGAACCACCATTTTTTGAATTATCAAAAACACATCAAGCAGCAACTTGGCTTTTAGCACCTCAAGCACCAAAAGTAGAGCCACCTGAAGAAATCAAACGTCGTTGGGCGATTTTTGAAGAAAAGCAAAAAGCGAATGGAGGGATGACGAATGCCAAAAAAACTGCTAGAGGTTAATGGTCTAAAACAATATTTCAATATTGGAAAGAAAAATGAAGTTCATGCAGTCAATGATATTAGCTTTCATATTTATGAAGGAGAAACCTTTGGCTTAGTTGGTGAATCAGGTAGTGGTAAATCAACCACTGGGCGGACAGTCATTCGCTTAAATGAACCGACCGATGGCGAGATTTTCTTTGATGGAAAAGATGTCACCAAGCTAAAAGGAAAACAAGAAATGGCTAAGTTTCGCCGTGAGGTTCAGATGATCTTCCAAGACCCTTATGCATCATTGAATCCCCGAATGAAAGTTCGTGACATCATTGCAGAAGGGATCGATGTCAATGGATTGGTCAAGTCTCCTGAAGAACGTTCAGAAAAAGTAGATGAGCTTCTTCGAACGGTAGGATTGAATCCGAGCCATGGTACACGTTACCCTCATGAATTTTCAGGAGGACAACGACAACGGATCGGTATTGCACGTGCCTTAGCAGTTAATCCTCGTTTTATTATTTGTGATGAGCCGATTTCGGCTTTAGACGTATCGATTCAAGCGCAAGTGGTCAATTTATTACAGGATCTGCAAAAACAACAACAACTAACGTACTTATTCATTGCTCATGATTTATCCATGGTCAAACATATCAGTGATCGGATCGGTGTCATGCACAACGGTCGTTTATTGGAAATGGGAACAAGTGATGAGATTTACCATCATGGCGTTCATCCTTATACGGAAAGTTTATTATCTGCAATTCCACTACCAGATCCCGATCATGAAAGACAGCGGAAAAGAATCAAGTATCAACCAGAACCAGAAGATGGGCAAAAACGGACATTAAGAGAAATTGCCCCAGAGCATTTTGTCTATGCGACAGAGCAAGAAGTGGCTTATTACGCAAAAAAATTGAAACGGCAAAAAGAAGCGAGCTTACTTGTGACGTCTTAGGAGGTAAGTGCTGATGCTAAAAGCCTTTAAATTCCGAATTTATCCCACGACTTCACAAAAGCAATGGTTTGTTCAAAATTTTGGCTGTGTTCGTTTTACGTATAACCACTTACTAAAAGCCCGTCAGGAAAGCTATGCTAAAACAGGTGTCATCGATTATACACTGACTCCTGCTTCTTTAAAAAAGCAATATGATTTTTTAAAAAAAGCAGACAGCTTAGCGCTTGCGAATGCACAACTAAATCTAGATCGTGCGTTTCGTAATTATTTTAAAAAACGTGCCAGTTTTCCAAAATTGAAAAATAAAAAAAGTATGTGGCAGTCTTATACAACAAATAATCAAAAAGGCACAATTTATTTGAAAGATAAGTATCTAAAACTGCCAAAACAGAAAGAACTCATTCAGGTAAACCTCCATCGACCAATCGAAGGAGAGATTCGTTCAGCAACGATCTCCTCACGTTATAATGAAGCTTTTTATGTTTCTTTACTCTGTGAGGTTTCAGCGAAAGAAATAACAGAGTCTCGTCGTTGGATCGGTGTGGCTTATGATCCGCAAAAACTAATCGAGACATCCTCTCCAGTTGATGTACCATTACCATTGTTGAAAAAAACTGAAAAAGAAATGCAGCTGGCTAAGAGAAAATTAGGGATTAAGGGACGGGCAGCTCAGAAACGAAAAGCTCGTTTGGAACGATCGAAGAACTATCAAAAACAAAAGCGTAAAGTAATGGATCTTTATTTAAAACAAAAATTTCAAAAAGAAAATTATTTGGAACAGTTATCTGGCAAATTGATTCGTTATTATGATTATTTGTTTGTAGAAGCTGTCCCTAATGAAACTTTCTTGTCAGACTTCTCACTTCAAGATTGGTATAAATTAGTGACTAAGCTGAGGTATAAAGCAAACTGGTATAATAAAACGTTGATTTTGATCAATATGAATGAACAAACCGATCCTTTAGTGATTAAAAAAAGTCTAGAACTAGAAAAAATCGGGAAACAAGTGGTTTTTGAATAAATGAACTGGTAGGAGCGCTAGGGATCGCCTTGTTGATAAAAAACACTTGCTGTTTTTGTTTCTAGGAATTTTCTTCTCAAGAAAAGCTCACTAATTATGATAAACCAAACAAGGAGGTAATGACCTTTCTGGCTAACCTCTAAAATAAGCCGAAGAATACCAAAAGCATTGCTTTTGTGTAATTCTTCGGCTTATTTATGAGAAGTATTTATCTATCAGATGGTCATTAATGGGTGATTGCTCAGGTATTAATGATTGCAGAAAAATCCAATAAAAATCTTTGGTATTTCAGGTTTCTGAAATCTTCACCTTATTCATAGTTTCCAGGTTTCAACTGATAAATCTTGGATGGACGCCCGATTCCTACTGGTCGTTCACCAATTTCATCAAAGTATTGCAGCATCGCTTTTTTGAAATTTGAATGATCAATCATTTTAAAATCGATCCCTAAAAATTTGGCAAATACTTTTCGGGCTTCTGTGATCGTAAAATCTTTACCTAATACTTGTAAGACTTGTGGTTCATGTTCCATTTTATTTGTCACTCGATTAAATGCTTTCGTAATGATCTCACTATGGTCAAATGCTAAAGTATCTTTGCCAGAAGATTCACTTGTCAGTAAATCTAAAGAAATAGCAACTTCATCACTCGTTAGATGGATTTTGTTTCCTTGGCGTGTCAAGGTAAACCATCGGACTTCTTCTGCATCGTCACCAGCAATCAACGGTTCTTCACCAATAAAAGCCAAGTAACTGACAGTTACGACCCAGCCTCGAGGGTCTCGGTTCGGTGTGCTGAAGGTGTGTAGCTGCTCAATATTTTCCTGAGAAATCACGACACCCGTTTCCTCTTTGGTTTCACGTAAGACACTTTCACCAGTGGATTCATTCTTTTGGACAAAACCACCTGGTAAAGCCCATGAATTTCGGTAGGGATGCCCTTTTCTTTGGATCAGTAAAATTTTTAACTGGTCTTCTTCCTTGTTGTAACACATCAACACGATATCAACAGTCAAAGAAGGTTTGTCATATTCTGGGCGTTCTTGCTTTTGATACCAGTCAAGAAAATCAGCTTCACTTGCTTCATGTTCATAATATAACTTTTCCTCTTCTTTAGAAGCAAATTGTTTCATCTTTTAACCTCCTGATGACGTTCTTGTTTAAATATACTTTTATCTTATTTTAGCAGACTCCAAAAAAAAACCAAAGTTTTCCTTGGAGAAAGACTTCTATACTTAGATAGGGAATAAAAACGGTAGGAGTAAATTGAACAAGAAGAAAAGTAAATAGATCAGTAACAGTTTTCTATTTTCTTCACGAAGCGTTACATATCCACAAAAAATGATATAAAAATTGAGAACAAAACGAAAAACTTGGGTAAATAAAAGAAACTGATTCAAGCTTCCTTGGAGGTTAAAATAACCATATAATCGTATATAAAAATAGCTGAACAGCCAGTGTAACACTGAAAGCAGTGCGATACTGATTGTAAAATAAAGATGTTTTTTTTGCATAAAATTTCAGCCTTTCTTGGACAATGAACTGTCTATTAGTCGTAAACATAAACAACCTATTTCAGATCCACTTGCTTTTGGGTTGTTATAAAAAGGTTTATTTAGAAGGGAGAACGATGTATTCTTCCTATAAGCAGCTATTAAGTCGAAGCTATGTTTCGTCAAAATAAAACAACGGAACTGCTACAAGATTCCGTGACATTGTGAGAGATAACCTACATGTAAACATGCTGCTTACTAAAAACGAAACTTACTGATTCCTAGGTTTCTTTTCACACACTATTAATTATTATAGCATGTTTTACTAGGAAAATAATAAAGAGGAAAGGCATTTGTTAGAGGGTAGCGAAAAAATCGTCGCAGTCTTTTTGATTTATGGTATACTAGCAAGGAAATGAATTCGCATCATGCGATAAAGGAGGAAGAGCCCCATGGCAGAAAAGGAAACTTTTTATATTACGACGCCAATCTATTATCCAAGTGGCAAACTGCATATTGGTAATTCGTATACAACGATTGCCTGTGATGCAGTTGCACGTTATAAGCGATTGATGGGCTTTGATGTGTTTTATCTAACTGGGGTGGATGAACACGGTCAAAAAATAGAAAAAAAAGCAGCAGAATTAGGTGTTGAACCACAAGCCTATGTCGATAAGATGGCTGCGGATGTGAAAAAACTTTGGAAAACGCTGGATATCAGTTATGACAAATTCATTCGAACAACGGATGATTATCATAAAGCGGCTGTTCAAAAAATCTTTGATCGTCTAGTTGAACAAGGCGATATTTATCTTGGCGAATATGAAGGCTGGTATTCTGTTTCGGATGAAGAATTTTTCACTGAAACACAATTAGCAGAAGTTTATAAAGACGAAGAAGGAAATGTAATCGGTGGGAAAGCTCCAAGTGGGCATGAAGTCGAATTAGTCAAAGAAGAATCTTATTTCTTCCGTATGAGCAAATATGCCGATCGTCTTTTAGAATATTACCAAGAACATCCTGAATTTATCCAACCAGAATCTCGTAAGAAAGAAATGATCAATAACTTTATCAAACCAGGGTTAGAAGATCTTGCTGTTTCCAGAACGACATTTAGTTGGGGAATCCCTGTGAAAGACGACCCTAAACATGTCGTTTATGTTTGGATCGATGCGTTATCCAACTATATTACTGCATTAGGTTACGGCTCTGATGATGATAGCTTATTCCAAAAATATTGGCCGGCAGATGTCCATATGGTTGGAAAAGAAATTGTCCGTTTCCATACGATCTATTGGCCAATCATGTTGATGGCATTAGATTTACCGTTACCGAAAAAAGTCTTTGGTCACGGTTGGTTGTTGATGAAAGACGGAAAAATGTCTAAGTCAAAAGGAAACGTGGTTTATCCAGAGATGCTAGTTGAACGTTATGGTCTCGATGCGCTGCGTTACTATTTACTTCGTGCTGTTCCATTTGGTTCAGATGGCGTATTTACACCAGAAGATTTTGTTTCTCGGGTCAACTATGACTTGGCGAACGATCTTGGAAACCTATTGAATCGTACCGTTGCAATGATCAATAAATATTGTGATGGAATCGTTCCTGACTATGCTTCTTTAGTGACGCCTTTTGATAGTGAATTATCAACAACAGCTGCAAATGTCGTCGGACGATATCATGATGCGATGGAAAAAATGGAGTTCAATACGGCATTAGCTGAAATTTGGGTCTTGATTTCTCGTGCAAATAAATATATCGATGAAACAGAGCCATGGGTTTTAGTCAAAGACGAGGACAAGAAAAAAGAATTAGCGAGTGTAATGATCCATCTAGCAGAATCATTACGGATCACTGCGATCTTATTGCAACCGATCATGACAGAAACGCCAATTAAAATCTTTAATCAATTAGGACTAGACCCAGAAACGATGAATCTTCAAGGCTTGCACTTTGGCGAATTTCCTTCTGGAACAAAAGTAGTTGCTAAAGGTACGCCAATTTTCCCACGGTTGGACATGGAAGAAGAAATCAGCTATATCCAAGCGAAAATGTCTGAAGGAACCCAAACGAATGAAGAATCAGTGAAATGGGACCCAGAAGAAACTGTGCTTGTTTCAACTAAAGACAAACAAATCAAATTTGATGTATTTGAAAAAGTGGAATTAAAAGTAGCTGAAGTCATCAACTGTCAAAAAGTTGAAGGAGCAGATAAGCTATTGCAATTCCGTTTAGATGCGGGAGATAACCAAGACCGCCAAATTTTATCAGGTATCGCTGAATTTTATCCTGATCCAAGTGAATTGATCGGCAAAAAACTAGTGATCGTAGCGAATTTGAAACCACGTAAGATGCGTGGACAAATCAGTCAAGGGATGATTCTTTCTGCAGAAGCACCAGATGGCACGTTACAAGTAGTCGAAGCGCCAAAATCAATGCCAAATGGTTCAGAAATTGGGTAAGATGAACATCCATATGATTTAGGTCAATAATCAGTAAGCGTGAATGGTGAGCCAATCATCATAAAAAGTAGTGTAGTCAAATGATGTTGGTAAAGAATAATCTTAGAATAATTTGGACAGAAAGAAGAAATACTTCTTTCTGTCTTTTTTATTTGGTTGGTTTTAATAGGACGAATCATAAATCGTCGCAATAATTGTCCTTCTAACAAATGATCCTAGAGGAGACGACAAATGACAATGTGGATATTCTTCGGGCGTGTATTGAAGAGTATCTTTGCCAATCAATTAAATTTGCCATTATATTTTTTTGGTTAAATCATTTTCCTCGGAATAGATAGTTAGGTTTAGAATATTTAAAGTCCTTCGATAAGCTGAGTATAAGCCATTTTGAGTCCTCCTATGAATTGATTCGTCAAATTAATTCTAAAGGATTCCAGGTGTCTTTTTTCCCCTTTTACATCATAAAAAAGATGCTGGCGAATTTCATCGACATCAAAGTTCATCTTGTTACAATTAAACTACCATGATATAATTTAAGTAGTGTATTTGTAACGAAAGAAGAGGTAAGTAAATGCAAGATAAATTGAAAGAATTGTTGGCTATTCGCGATGGAAATTTATCTATGAAGGAAGCCAGAAAATTTGGAATCGCAGCAACTACTGTACAAAGATTGGTGAATAAAGGAAAATTGATCAAAGTTGATCGTGGTTATTATGTAGAGGATGGTCATGGAATAGATGATTTATTTTGGCTTCAGCAACGATTTTCCAGGGGAATCTTTTCTCATGAAACGACTTTAGATATTTACCAGCTTTCTACGAATATGCCGAAATTCATTCATTTAACTTTTCCCCATGGATACAATGTTGATCGTTCAATTACAAAAGAGCAGCAGTTACAATTTCATTTCGTGAAGAAAGAAGTTTATGAGCTAGGAAAAGTAGAGGGAACTTCCTTCCAAGGGAATCCTATTACTATGTATGATAAAGAGCGTACACTTTGTGATATTTGGAATCCGAGATATGAAATTGAATACGAAATGAAATTAGCAGCATTAAAAGAGTACATGGAAGATCCATTGAGAGATCCGAGCAAATTAAGAGATTATATGACAAAACTACATGTAGAAAAAGAAATGAAATACCACATGCAAAGCTTATATTAATGGAGGGAAAAGATGACACCGACACAATTTGCATCAAAAACCAGAAATTTAGCAAAGAGTACAGGGCTAAATGCACAGTTAGTACAACGGCATTTTATGATGGATCGTTTAATTGAACAAATTTCTGAATCAAAGTACAAAAATGACTTCATTTTGAAAGGTGGCTTTTTATTAGGATCAAAATATAGAATCGATAGAAGGACAACAATTGATATCGACACGACATTTAGAAATAGCAAATTAACTGAAGAAAAATTGAAGAATATTTTTAATGATTTGATTAGGAAGCCCACGAAAGAAGGTATTGTTTTCTCTATTCAAGGAATGAAGGAAACAAGAGAAGCCGATTTTTATCCTGGATTTCAAATTAAATTGGTGGCTAATTTAGAGAAAGTGCGTGTGCCGTTTAAAATGGACGTGACAACAGGAGATTCTATTTATCCTGAAGTAGATACACACTATCACCAATTAATGTTTGAAGATAAAAAAGTGGAGATTCCAGCTTATCCAACAGAACAAATTATTGAAGAAAAGCTAAGTGCTACGTTCAGCTTTGGTACAGATAATTCGAGAGTAAAAGATTACTATGACTTATTTACCATACCAAAATTAGAAAATATTGATACGAAAGAGTTATATAAAAGTGTTCGAAATACATTCACAAAACGTGGAGATACCGAATCTTTGTCTTTTTATTATGAAAGAGAAATGGAAAAGATCAGAGGAAACGACTACTTGGAAGAACAGTGGGAAAAATATCGTTCAGTTAACACGTTTGCGAAATCCATTTCATTTACAGATACAGTCAACGAAATTGAGCACCTAATGAAAAGCATAATTAAAATTGAAAATTGAGAAACGAAGAGATTAAGCTGATAAATAATGTAACTTTAGAACGTATAGTACCATAACTAAGTTGAGCAATAGGAAATAAATCGCTAGTTAGTATTAGTACCAAATTGTGCTAAATTCTTATTTGGCAGCTATGTGAATCGCAAACTATTTTTACTATATATAATTCTAATGAACTGAAATATATTAAAAAAGATACACTTGGGAAATTTATTTCTTAGGAGGGGATTGTCATAAAGCAAATAGAGTTAGAAAGAATTGATACTACAGAAGCAGTAAAAATGTTTTCAAAATTAATTAAAGCAAAAAAGACATTTTTTTTAAATGGAACTTGGGGATCTGGAAAAACTGAATGTTTAAATATGGTAAGCAATCAAGCAGAAGAAAAAATTTTATATTTTTAAAATTGTGGGAGTTGAAAGATGAGATTGTCGATAGTCATTATCAAAATTAGGACTTATTAACTTGATTTTAAACTGACGAAATTAATAATAAATTAATTAGGAGAATAAGCGATATAAATATTTTTTAAGCGAGGGTATTCGATTAAATCGATAGTAAACACTCCATCGTATGGGATAAGTTTATTTGATTTCAAAGATTTATTTTTTGTTTTATAGAGGCTAACTGTCATTTCGTCAGCACCACTTTCTACATAATACCCAGCTTCATTTCCTGTGATATGTAAAATAATTTTTAATTGATGGTCTTCAAGAAAAACTTCCTTTATTTCATGTTTCTTTAAGGTGGAAATTTCAGAATTTTTTGGAAGAACATCCTTAACAAAAATTATCGTAGGTTTTTTTGGATATAAAAGAAAAATGATAGTCCCAATAGCCACTAATAGTAATCCAGCCAAAATAACAGAGATCTTTTTTATCTTTTTTTTCTTTGTTAAATCATTATCCACGGCTTCCATTATTTTTTGATCTTCATTCAAAAGATAATCAAGAGATACACCTAAAACATTAGATATATCAATAATTGTTTGAATATCGGGATAATTTCTACCAATTTCCCAATTTGAAATCGCTGAACGACTTACATTTAACTGTTCAGCCAAATCCGCTTGGGTCAAATTCATTTTCTTCCTTTCTTGTTTTAACAGTTTTCCAAATTCCATAAAAACCTCCTATATTTCTTTTTCCTTTTTAATTATATTTAAACATAAAAAGAGGTACAATTAGTCAGAAATTGTGGAATATGACTATTATCATGATGTCACAGATTGTGACTTCATACAATCGAGATAACTAAGTTTTTGTAAACGATTTCAAAAGACAAAAAATAATAAAGCTGATATTTAGGTAAAATGAATCAATTTTTAGGAGACTATTTTATAAATATGTAATACTTGTTCTAATCATATGATTAGCATTAAATAAACGAGGACGTCCATACGCCATTTTCTCTCTATTTTTTAGGTTGACACAATTAAGTTTTAAGAATATACTCTAAACGAATTGAATATTTCTTCGGGGCAGGGTGTAATTCCCGACCGACGGTGACGAGTTTACTCGAAGTCCGTGACCCACATTTTTGTGGTTGAGCCAGTGAGAATCTGGCACCGACAGTTAAAGTCTGGATGGGAGAAGAAAAATCGACTGAAGATCGGTTTTATTTGTATTAAAATCGATTATCTTTAGGTTTATTTAGTTATGCCCTGTGATTAATTTCGCAGGGCTTTTTTTGTTGAAAGGGGGAATTGATATGCACCAGTCTTTCATGATGGCTGCGATTGAAGAGGCAAAAAAAGGAAAGGGAAATACCTTTACCAATCCATTAGTTGGAGCAGCGATTGTAAAAGAAGGAAAGCTACTCTCACTAGGTGCCCATTTACAATATGGCGAGTCCCACGCTGAAGTAAATGCTATTCAAAATTGTGATTCCCCCGAAGAACTGTTTAATTCAACTCTATATGTTACCTTAGAACCTTGTAACCACCAAGGGAAACAGCCGCCTTGTACGCAAGCTATTATTCAGTCTGGTATCTCAACGGTAGTCATAGGTCAACTTGACCCAAATCCTTTAGTAGCAGGAAAAGGGAAAGAATTTTTACAAAATCATGGGATCAAAGTAATTGTAGGTGTGGAAGAAGAGAAATGTAGAGCACTGAACCCTTTTTATAACCATTTTTTTGAAAGGGATCGTCCCTATATCACATTAAAACAAGCTATTACACTAGATGGAAAGATTTCTTTAAAGGAAGGTTCGCGGTACTCAATAACAGGTACAGAGGCAATCTCAAGAGTACGGAAAGAACGAGGAGAACATCAAGGAATTGTAGTGGGAAGCGAAACCGTTCTAGTTGATAACCCTATTTTGTTGCCTGATATCGTAACTAACTTTCCACCAGTGCGCATTGTTTTGGATCGTAGAGGGCGGATTCTTAAAAATCCTAAACTCAATCTTTTTCAAACGACAACAAATCCAGTCTGGATATTTACGGAAAACCCTAAGCTAAAGGAGCTGTTTCCCCATGTAACTATTTTTTATACGCCTAAGTTTTCTTTTACCTTCTTTATTGAGACCATGAGAAAAAGAGGTGTTCAGTCGCTGTATATAGAAGGTGGAGCGAAAATTCATGATGCTTTTTTAGCAGAAAATCTCTGGGATGAAGTCATCAGTTATATTGCGCCCAAACTTTTTGGTGGAAACAGTCCGATGTCCTTTCATAGTGAACGTTTAGTTTCTAAAGAACAACAATTAGTATTTTTGGAAGTTGAACAGCTTGGAAAAGACATTCGAGTTAGGGGGAAACGAAAGCAATGTTCACAGGATTAATCGCCGAGCAAGGAAAAGTCAAAGAAATTAGACGAAACCAACAAATGATCCAACTCACTTTCCAAGCTTCAAACAGTATACTAAGTGATTACAAAATTGGAGATAGCATGGCAGTCAATGGCGTGTGTTTAACTGCTATTGAGGTTTCAAGCACATTTTTTAAAGCTGAAATAATGCCTGAAACTTTTAAACGGACTACTTTCTCCACCGTAAAAGTTGGAGAGAGGGTAAATCTAGAACGAGCAGTTTTGATGACACAACGCTTTGAAGGACATTTTATTTCGGGACATATTGATACTATTACAAGATTGATCAAGAAAATAGAGAATCAAAACGCATTAATTTTGACGTTTGCTTATCCAACCAAATATGCAGGTGAAATCATTCCGCAAGGATCAATTGCAATTAATGGAGTAAGTTTAACGGTTACGGAAACAACAACAGCAAGCTTTTCTGTTAGCCTGATTCCACATTCTAAATCCTTAACAAATCTGGGGAATTTAGGTGTAGGACATCTTGTGAATATAGAAACGGATATCGTTGGGAAATATGTAAAGGCACAGAGAAATAAATTTGAGATGTACAAGGAGAAGGACTTATTATGAGGAATATTACTGAAGCAATAAAGACCTTGAAAAAGGGCGGATTAATCATTGTAGCTGATGATGAAGATAGAGAATCAGAAGGAGATTTGGTTGGTTTAGCCGAATATGTGACACCTGAGGCAGTAAATTTCATGACCAAATTTGGTCGAGGATTAATCTGTGTGCCGATTTCTAATGACATTGCGCAACGCTTATCTTTAGGAGAAATGACAACGCATAATACTGATGCGTTTGGTACAGCTTTTACGATTAGTGTGGATCATAAACATACGAAGACTGGTATTTCAGTATTTGATCGAGCTACTTCCATTAAAGCATTGGCTGATCCTCATTCGAAAACAAGTGATTTTCTTAGACCAGGACATATTTTTCCTTTGATTAGTGTAGATGGCGGAACGCTTATACGTCGAGGACACACCGAAGCTGCAATTGATTTAGCCAAATTAGCTAATAGTGTAGAGGCTGCTTATATTTGTGAGATTCTGAAAGAAGATGGAACGATGGCAAGAATGAAAGATCTGACCCGTTTATCTGAAGAATGGCAATTACCCTTAATTACGATTGATGAGTTGGTAAATTATTTAGAAGAAAATAGTCATATAACCGTAAATTTACCAACAGATTATGGTGATTTCAAATTGACTATTTATGAAGACGGAGAAAAACGGGAGCATCTATTGTTAACAAAGGGAGATATTCAAAATAGTCAGTTTCCTACATTAGTCCGAGTTCATTCGGAATGTCTAACTGGTGATGTCTTCGGGTCTCAGCGTTGCGATTGTGGGGAACAGTTACATGAAGCGATGAGAATGATCGAGGAAGAGGGGACTGGAGCTATTCTTTATCTTCGTCAAGAAGGTCGCGGAATCGGATTGAGGAATAAGTTAAAAGCGTATCAATTGCAGGAAAAAGGATTGGATACTTATGAAGCAAATACTGAATTGGGCTTTGCTCCGGATGAACGGGATTATCACTTTGCAGCAGAAATTTTAAAATCAATTGGTGTAACGTCCATTCGTTTACTTACAAACAATCCCGATAAAGTAATAGAGTTACAACAAGATGGAATTACGATTGTCGATAGGGTACCAATTGAAACTGTTCCGAAAAAGGAAAACCAAGCCTATTTAAAAACAAAAAAAGATAAGTTTCACCATTACTTATCAGTATAAAAATAAAGGAGCAAGAAAATGACAATTTTTGAAGGAAATTATTCTCCAAAGGATCTTCGAATCGGAATTGTAGTCGCGCGTTTTAATGAATTTATCAATCAAAAATTATTACAAGGAGCATTGGATAATTTAAAAAGGCACGGCGTGAAAGAAGAACAAATTGATATTTATTGGGTACCAGGAGCTTTTGAAATTCCTTTTATTACCAAAAAGCTCAGCAAAAAGGACAGTTACGATGGGTTGATTACGTTGGGGACAGTTATCAGAGGTGCAACTACTCATTATGAATTGGTTTCCAATGAGGTAGCCAAAGGAGTCGCACATATTAACCTGGAGTCCAATATTCCAGTGATGTTCGGGGTATTAACCACGGAATCCATTGAACAAGCAATTGAACGAGCAGGGACGAAAGCAGGGAATAAAGGCAGTGAAGCTGCGCAAGGGTTAATTGAGATGATTTCTCTTTCACAACAAATTTAAGAATTCCTATTTTTTTAGAGTATGATGAGTTTACTGTGTAAATAGCATCCTTCAGATTACTAAATGTAACAAACGTAAATATTAATCTTAGTATGTTTTGCCTGGAATAGATACATTAAAGCGACCACCTAAAGTTAGAGCAAAAAATCTAACTTTAGGTGGTCGCTATACAAATTGACACTATTTTTTTGAGGGTATTTTTTTGAATCGCTCTTTTAAACGAGTTGGTAACAAGAAACTTAAAAGAGTAAAAGGTATCGATACAATGTACCAAAAAATCGTTCGGCCAATCCCATAGCGTTGGTAAAGTTTTTTCAACATCAAATGGAGTAGCACTAACCCAGCGAATAAACTGCTATAAAGGAACCAAGGATTATCGAGATGTGAGAGCGTTCTTAACGACATGATCGTTGCAGGGTAAAAATAAAAGAAACCAGCAACTAAAGTGACTCGCCAATTTTTGGTGAAAGTACTGAGATTCAATAGAAAGAAAAGCGCAGATAAAATGATACCTAGAGGAGGAAAAAGGCTGATTAAAAAAGCATAAATGGCTCCCCATAGAATCATTCCGGGACCTTTGATCAGTGCAACTAGCAGAATCAAGCCAAACAACAAAAGCAACTGTTGAGTGAAAGTAGCAAGAATAAATGTCCCGAACAAAATCAGCGTGAACCAATGCCAAAGTGATTGTTGTTGTGATTTTCTGGAAATGGCAAAATGATCCTTTAGGAAAGATGCCAGTTTTGGGTAAGAACGATTAAATTCCATAATTGGTCCTCCTTTATCTAACCTACATTAATTATAATTGAGGTGAATGGAGGATTCATAGGTCTAAGGTGGTATCTTTCAATAAATTTACTGAAAAAAATGATGGTAAAACAAAATATTCTCCGTTATACTGAAAATTATATTAAAAACTGCGGGGAAAAGGGGAATGTGAATGAAAGGCAAGTTAAAACGAGAGATCAACTTATTTGGCGCATTAGCAACTGTTATGGGAACTGTGATTGGGGCAGGAGTTTTCTTTAAAACAGCGGCTGTTACGGCAAGTACACAATCGACTAGTTTGACCTTATTGGCATGGCTATTAGGAGGATTTTTAACGATCTGTGCTGGTCTAACGGTAGCTGAGTTGGCAACTGCGATCCCAGAAACGGGTGGTGCAGTCAAATATATTGAAGCCGCTTATGGAAAATTACCGAGCTTTTTACTGGGTTGGTCCCAAAGCTTGATTTATTTTCCAGCGAATATTGCGGCGCTTTCGATTATTTTTGCGACACAAATGACGAACTTATTACAAATATCTACGGATTATCTTCTATTAATTGCGATTATTACTGCTATTTCTGTTACTGGTTTGAATTTACTAGGAACAAAAGTGGGTACGACTGTCCAGTCTGCGACACTGATTATCAAATTGATTCCATTAGCTGTCATCGTTATTTGGGGACTGTTGACACCAGGTAGTGGAACGATCCAACTATTCCCATTCGAAGCAGGGAAAGATGTCTCTTTTGCAGAAGGCTTGAGTAGTGCTTTGTTAGCGACTTTATTCGCTTATGATGGCTGGCTTGGTGTCGGTGCAATGGCGGGGGAAATGAAACGTCCCGAAAAAGATTTACCTAAAGCAATTATTTTAGGGTTAAGTTTTGTAACAGTGGTTTACTTATTGATCAACTTTGTTTTCTTAAAAACTCTGCCAATTGATCAGATTGCAGGTAACCTTAATGCAGCATCTGATGCATCAGCGGTTATTTTTGGAAATATCGGTGGAAAGATCGTGACGATCGGTATCTTGATTTCTGTTTATGGGGCACTGAATGGGTACACGTTGACCGGAATCCGTATTCCTTATGCGATGGCTTTGGAAGGTGAGTTACCTTTTAGTAAACAGTTAACGAAATTATCAAAAAAATTCACAGTGCCATATGTTCCAGCACTTTTTCAATTAGTGATTGCGTGCATTATGATGAGTTTAGGTTCATTCGACTTTTTAACTGATATGCTAATTTTTGTTATGTGGCTGTTTAGCTTATTGATATTTATCGGTGTATTTGTTTTAAGAAAAAAACAACCAGACTTACCAAGACCATACAAAGTACCTTTGTATCCCGTGATTCCATTGATTGCAATCTTTGGCGCTGTCTTTATTTTAGGGATGACTTTATTTACTCAAACAGCTTTGGCAATGATCGGGATCGTTGTCACATTACTAGGTATCCCAGTGTATTATTACAAGAAAAAACAAGACGAGCGTTAATTTAATAGTCATGTAAAAGGACTTAAGAGAGGAAACTTGCTTAAGTCCTTTTATTTACAACTAGAAATTTGCATTTCAATAAATTTGACCTGATTTTCGTCTTTCCTACTTCTGCCATAGCCACTTATATGCTAAAGTAATGAAGAAAAGGAGCGATAAAAAATGATATTTGATTCTCATACCCATTTGAATGCGGAACAATTTAATGATGATATTCCTGAAACTATTGAACGGGCCAAAGAGTTGGGCGTGACAAAAATGGCGGTAGTAGGTTTCGATACCCCAACGATCGAAAAATCATTACAGCTTAGTCACGATTATTCAAACATATATAGTATTATTGGTTGGCATCCTACTGAAGCAGGAAGTTATACTAAAGACATTGAGAAAAAATTACAAGAGCAATTAACGATGCCGAAAGTGGTAGCGTTAGGTGAAATCGGCTTAGATTATTACTGGATGGAAGATCCGAAAGAAGTGCAAGCTGAAGTTTTTCGTAGACAAATTGCGATTGCGAAAGAAATGAATCTGCCGATCAGTATCCATACCAGAGAAGCGTTAGCAGATACTTATCAAATTTTAAAAGAAGAAGATATTCGTGATATTGGTGGAATCATGCACAGTTTTAGTGGCGATTTTGAATGGGCCAAACGATTTCTTGATTTAGGGATGCACATTTCATTTAGTGGGGTCGTGACTTTCAAAAAAGCGCAAGATGTTCAAGAAGCAGCCACTCATGTTCCACTCGATCGATTGCTAGTAGAAACGGATGCGCCTTACTTAGCTCCAGTACCTTATCGTGGGAAACGAAACGAGCCAGGTTATACCCGTTATACAGTTGAAAAAATTGCCGAATTACGTAATCTTCCGATAGAAGAAGTGGCGCTCCAAACTTGGAAAAATGCTCATCGTCTATTTAGGATCGCTGAAAATGACTAAATTAAAAATCCAAGAAATTGTAGTCGTTGAGGGAAAAGACGATACTAGAAGACTCCAAGAAGTAGTCGACGTCGACACGATCGAAACGATTGGTTCAGCGATCAATGATGAAATACTCATGCAGATTGAACATGCGCAGGAAACACGTGGTGTAATCATCTTTACTGATCCTGATTTTTCGGGTGAGAAAATCCGCAAGACGATCATGGAAGTCGTTCCTCAGGCAAAACATGCTTTCTTACCTCGTCAACAAGCACGTCCCAAAAAACAAGGAAGTCTTGGCGTTGAACATGCTAGTGATGAGGCCATCTTAGAAGCATTGAAAAAAGTAATCACCCCATCTTTTGAGGAAGACGAAACGGAAATTACTAGACAAGTGCTGATTTCTCATGGTTTAATAGCGGGAGCGCAAGCAAAAGAAAAACGTGAAAAACTAGGGGACGAATTAAGAATTGGTTATACCAATGGGAAACAACTGGAGAAGCGTTTGAAAATGTTTCGAATCACACCAGAGGAATTTGCCCAAGCAATGAAAAAAGTGGAGGAACAACATGAGTGAACAGCGTGATATTGCGACACCTTCTAGAACAAAAGAAATCTTATTGAAACATGGATTTTCATTTAAAAAAAGTTTAGGTCAAAATTTTTTGACTGAGCCAAATATCTTAAGAAAAATCGTGGAAACTGGCGAAATCGATCAACAAACAAATGTCATCGAAGTTGGTCCAGGTATTGGAGCGTTGACGGAACAACTAGCACGTAATGCCAATCAAGTCGTTGCCTTTGAAATCGATGATCGCTTGATTCCTGTGTTAAAAGATACGTTAGCTCCTTATCCTAATGTGACTGTTGTTCATCAAGATATTTTAAAAACCAATTTAGATCAGGCAGCAACAACCTATTTTGAACAAGCTTTACCGATCAAAGTTGTTGCAAATTTACCTTATTATATTACGACACCGATCATGATGCATTTCTTAGAATCAGATCTGCAAGTAGAAGAAATGGTTGTGATGATGCAAAAAGAAGTCGCTGACCGTATTTCTGCTAAGCCTGGTATAAAAGCATATGGCTCATTATCAATCGCTGTACAGTATTTTATGGAAGCATCTGTTGCTTTCATCGTACCTAAGACTGTTTTTGTTCCACAACCGAATGTCGATTCAGCTATCTTGAAACTAACCAGAAGAAAGCAACCAGCTGTAGCGGTTACTGATGAAAAGGCATTTTTCCGATTGACAAAAGCAGCGTTTCAGCAACGAAGAAAAACATTATGGAATAACTTACAATCTTCATATGGCAAAGATGAAGCAACGAAAGCTTGGTTAACGACTAGTTTAGAAAAAGCTAACATCGATCCTAAACGTCGTGGAGAAACTCTCTCATTAGCCGAATTTGCTGCATTAAGTAATGCAATGGAAGAGCTGAGCGAGAAAAACTAAGTTCTAATCTAATTCAATAAAGAAAGCAAAACGCCTAAAAGTCTAGCATGCTAGCTTTTAGGCGTTTTGTTTATCTAAGTCCAATAAAATGAGTTGGATGGTCATCACTAATTGAAAAATAAGTAAATGACTACTGTAACCCGATTCCTGTAATCTCAGTTTAAGATCATAATCGTTCATGTATTTAAGAATGGCTAACGGTTTAGACCGAAAAATAGTTTCTTATGAAAATAAATTTTTTTAGAATAAAACGATACTATAATCATAAATGAACACGATGAATTTTTAGAACTTATTTTGATTACTAAGGAGAAAGAAGGGTGAGTTAATGAACAAAATGAACCAATCGATTGTTTTGGGGTTAACATTGATTACCGTTGGCGGATCAATTGTCCCTGTTACCAATGTATTTGCTTCAGAAAAAGCTACGAACTTTACCGCCACAAACGAATTTGATAAATACTACAACGATTTATCAAATGAAAAGAAAGCAGAATTTGAACGATTAGTATCCGGTGCTCACTTATCCCAAGTGGAGCAATTACAAATATTAAAAGAAAAATACGAGTCCGATAGACAACCAACTCCTCGCTGGAAAATTGCCGTCATTAAAAAGATAGCCAAATGGTTAGTAGCTAAAACAGGTGAAAAAACGGTAAGTGATGTTACTAATTACTTATTCGAATGGCAAGATAATTTAGAACAAGGTGCAGAAAATTGGTTAGTGAATCATGGATGGAATAGAACCGCAGCTCATTGGATTGTTAAGACTGCTAGCTTCATTTTCTTATAGGATGAGTGTAAGAAAATGAAAGGAACAAAGAGACTGATTTTTTGGGGACTGACACTATTTTTTTGTGTATCTAATTTCATTAGATTATTCATTCATGATGATTTTGGAAAAACAATAAGAGTTTATTTCAGGGATGTTCCTGTCTATTTAAAAGTAATTTTTTTTATCGTGTTCATACTGTTGTTTTGGTGGAGCTATCCTTATAAAAAAGAAAAAAATTTTTTTGATTGAAGTAAAACAACCAAAAATAAACCTGTCATAAACTTCAGTGAGGGTGGACGGGTTTATTTTTGTATTAAAATCAGCAACCATTAAAATGGACTATACTTCAAGAGGGTGAGCCCAGTGTATCTCGTTGTTTTAGTGTGTATACCTTAGGGTAGGGAATTAGAATGATACTGGGGCTAAATAGGGTTCCAGGAAATATTGTTGTTGATATGTACATAGGGCGTACTTCTTTTTTGTATTTATCTTTCATCTATATAGACAAAAATTGAAGGAGAGGATGTAGCTAGCAGAGACTGTAGTTTAAAACATATTTCTTGTATAAGCTTCATTCAAAATTTACTTTATCTGGTGTCGGATAATTGAATACATGAAAAAGGCTCATTCAACATTTTTCTGATTGATGTGTCTTGACACATCTTGTTGTTAAAGTTAAAATAAGACATCATAAAGGTGTCAAGACACATTAGGAGAGAAAAAAATGAAAAAAAAATCAGTACGATCCCTGACTATTTCTGCCTTGTTGATAGCTATGGGGGTTATTATTCCAATGGTTATGCCAAAAATCATGATTCCACCTGCTTCTTTTACTTTGGCTTCTCATGTACCAATATTTATTGCGATGTTTTTTTCACCAGGAATTGCGATTACCGTTGCTTTGGGTACAACATTTGGCTTCTTTTTGACCACACCAGTAATTATTGCGCTGCGTGCATTATCTCATTTGATTTTTGCTGTGATTGGTTCTTGGTATTTGCAAAAGAAACCAGAAATCGTTTTAAAAAATGGCCAATTTACTTTAGCCAACTGGCGCTTCCAAAGTTTCAATTTTGTGATAGGTATCATTCATTCGATTGCGGAAATGTTAGTGGTTAGTGTCTTTTTCTTTGTAGGGAACATGCCAGAAACTTATTATTCTGAAGGCTATTTTTATACAGTCTTTATCCTAATGGGAATTGGTGGATTGATCCATAGTTTAGTCGATTACAATATTGCTTATTTTGTAGCCGGAACATTGAGCAAATACTTTGATATTCCAGTTTTCACTAAAGCTAAGCAAGTAAGTCAGAAGACACCTTCAACGAAATCAATCAAGAAAATGGCTTGAAAAAAGTACCATTATCAATCAGTTTTTCCTCTTTAACTAGAGATAACTCCTTTAAAATGAATAAGCCGAAAGTGCTGTGTATGAACACAGCATTTTCGGCTTATTTGTTATAGTTCTAGCTTTTGGCATAGTTTCTGCCAAAATTTACATCAAAAGCTGATTTTTTAATTTTTATGGCAATCCGATCACTTCTTCAGTTGATTTGTCAAAGAAATGTCCTTTGCTGATATTGAATGCTAAGTCGACCATTTCCCCTGGTTTATGGAAGTCACGTGCATCGACTTTTGAAATAAATTCAGTTGTACCTGTTCGGGTATAAAGCATGGTTTCTGCACCTAACAATTCTGATACAACAACTTCTGAATGAACAACTGCTTCGGGTTGTGCTTCTAACACCACTTGTTCACTGTGGATATCTTCTGGGCGAATACCAAAAACAACTTCTTTTCCTTCATAGCCTTTTTCAACTAAGACTTTGTTTTTTCCTTCAGGGATTTTTAATTTTAAGCCATGACCGTCACTGATTACCCCATTGTTTAAAGTGACATTGAAGAAGTTCATTGCGGGTGAACCGATAAAGCCTGCGACGAACATATTGACTGGTGTGTCATACACTTCTTTTGGCGTACCGATCTGTTGGATAAAGCCATCTTTCATGATAACGATACGATCTGCCATCGTCATTGCTTCTGTTTGGTCATGGGTTACATAGATGGTTGTCGTTTCTAAACGTTGATGGAGTTTGGCAATCTCAGCACGCATCGCTACCCGTAATTTTGCATCTAAGTTTGATAATGGTTCATCCATCAAGAAAACTTTTGCATCACGAACGATGGCACGTCCTAAAGCAACCCGTTGACGTTGGCCACCTGAGAGAGCAGCAGGTTTACGTTTCAAATATTCAGTAAGCCCTAAAATTTCAGCAGCATTTTCTACCCGTTTTTTGATATCTGCTTTGTCATACTTTCTCAACTTCAACCCAAAAGCCATATTGTCAAATACAGTCATGTGTGGGTATAACGCATAGTTCTGGAATACCATAGCGATATCACGATCTTTTGGTGCTACATCGTTCATTACTTTACCGCCGATGCTTAATTCTCCTTCCGAGATATCTTCTAGCCCAGCAATCATTCTTAATGTAGTTGATTTTCCACAACCAGAAGGTCCAACAAAGACAATAAATTCACGATCATCGATTGCTAAGTTAAAATCCGTTACGGAATAATTTTCTGCGTTGTCATATTGTTTGTATACATGTTTCAGTGCCATTTCTACCATGATTCATTCCACGCTTTCTGTTTAGTTTTAATGTTGAATTAAGTATAAATGAAAGCGTTATCTATGATCAATGGCAACTTGAACAAGAATTGATTGTCTTTTTGGGCAATATGCTACACCTTGAGGTAGAATAGAGTAGGAACAAGATGTTGAGAGAGGAAAGGATGATCAATATGAAAATTGCTTTAATTGCTCATGACCGCAAAAAGCCCTTGATGATCAAGTTGACAACCGCCTATAAGGCAATCCTGGAAAAACATGAATTATTCGCAACTGGGACAACAGGTGGTAAAATCACCGAAGCAACTGGCTTAAAAGTCCATCGCTTTAAATCCGGTCCTTTAGGTGGTGACCAACAAATTGGTGCAATGATCTCAGAAGATCAATTAGACCTCGTGATTTTTCTGCGAGATCCGTTGGCTGCACAGCCTCATGAACCGGATGTGACTGCACTGATCCGCTTATCGGATGTTTACGAAATTCCTTTAGCGACCAATATTGGAACAGCAGAAGTACTGTTGCGAGGACTAGAAGCTGGCTTTCTGGATTTCCGTACTGTAGTTCATGAGTTAGAAAATCGACCGTTGTCTCTGGAATAAAATTCGTTATTTGCTATTGATCGTCCATTTATGTTCGTTGAATGTGTGATTTTTCACGAACATGAATTACTTTTTATTCGGGAATGTATGTTTTTTTTATTTACAGTCGTGTGTGATCTATGCTATAGTTTTGCTGGGAATGACTTCCCAAAAATAAACAGAGTAGAAAATAAAGCGTTAAGTGCTGAGAGGATAGGATGTTGCCTCTTTGACGAAGGACAAGTTGTTCGCGGTTTTATTTTCGCATTCGCTGCATGTAGGATGTAGCAGCTCTTAAAGGAGATGCTAAGAAATGAAGAAAAATCGGTTAGACGCACGCATGATCGCTATCATGGGATTGTTGATTGCTTTGATGGTCACTTTATCCCGTTTGGTATCGATCGAAACCCCTTTTGTGAAGATCAGTGTCACATTTATTCCACAAATGATCATGGGGATTTTATTTGGCCCGTTTTGGTCTGGAATTGGGGGTGTATTAGCTGACTTAGTAGGAATGGCGTTATTTTCAAAAACAGCTTTCTTCATTGGTTTTACTTTGAATGCCTTTATTGAAGGAGCAATTTATGGTTTCTTTTTTTATCGAAAAGAGATTACTTGGAAAAATTCGCTATTAGCTACACTTTCGGTCACGCTGATCATTAATTTGCTATTGACTCCTTTGTGGCTAGCGATGATGTATCACGTTCCATTATTTAGTTGGATCGTCTGGGCACCAAGGTTATTAAAAACAGTCGTTTGGATTCCTATTCAAACCATTGCGATGTATTACGTCGGACGTAGTATTCCATACAAAAAGATTTTAAGAAGTATGACTCTTTACGCAAAATAGTCAACTCAGAAACCAAAGAAGCAACCTTCCCATCCCAGAAGGTTGCTTCTTTTGCTTATTTATTGTAAAAAAGGAGACGTTTATTTCTATAAAATAGTGAACAACGATTGAAAGAGATGATATATGGCCATACCACCTAGAATACTACTGATGATGGTCAAAAGGATTGTGACACTTTTAGAGGGCTTTGTTAATGAAAGATAGTAATAGGCAAGCCCAATTTGAAGATTGAAGTAGAAAATAGCACTTCCAGATCTAAAATTAGGGAAAAGTGTCATAATAATATTTATACACAGTGATATCTTTAACAATTATTTGTACCAATTCTTTTTAGCCATTTAGGATAAACTCCTCGATTGCTTTTTCATTTTTTAGGCCAATTATTCGATCAATAACTTTCCCATCCACAATTTTTATTATGGCCGGGATAGAATTAATTCCTAAGCTGTCAGCCATTATTTCCAACTTATCCTCATTCTCTTTACGAGCGTGATCTGTATTATAATATCCCATAGATTGGTGCTGGTTGTTTAGTACTTTTCGCAAAATAGGCTCAAATTCTTTACATTGGGGGCATGTAGGTCTCCCTACATAAACAAATAAAGTATCCTTTCCATTCATTATTTTTTCTAAAGAAATACTATCCACTTCATATAAACCCTCTTTAGATGTTGCCATTTGAGTATAGACATATAAAATAGTAGGTAAACTACAAATAATTAAAATGAAACACATCAATTTTTTTGGATTAATATTTATCATAAACACAACCAGTTTATAATTTAAAACATGCGACTACTCCACCGATGGCACCACCAGCAAGAGCGACAAAACCTGTTATACAAGCAGCACATACTAATGGAACTGCAAGACAAGCAGCAGCACATGTAGGGGCAATGATGTTAGCAACTGCACGGCTTATTCCTAAAACAATTGCTAGACAGGCTGCTTTTTCAGCCATTCCACGGGCTTGCTTCAAATGAAGAAACTCCCTTTGAACTTCTTGTAACTGTTTTTTCAATTCATTATTTGGTATAAATTTATCTTCAAGAATTTGGTGAGTCATTTCTTCGCCATTGGAAAATGTTCTAATCTCGAAAGTATCTTTTTCTGATTGAGTGATCAAAGATTCTTGGACTCCCTTAATGTTGTACATCATATCAAAGATTACCGTAACACTGCTGAATAGATTATAGTGTTCATTTGTGATTGGTACAGTCAATGAATAATAATCTTTATTTTCTCCATTTTCACTTATAATTTGTAACGCTGTAGCATTGTCCAATGTTAAATATTTTTCTGAAACATGTAATTGAATAGTAGAGTCAAGTTTAGATGAAAATACGTCCATTAGTTTGTTTTTTTCTTTCGAGCTAATTTCTTTTGCTGTTTCAGACAAAATGACCATATTTTTAACGATTGATGTAGCTTCTTTCGAATTTATACCAGGAACCGTCACTGGATTACTTTCAAAATAGGTACTAATCGTTTGTGTCATTGGCACATAGTCAGTCTCTTGAATCATCTCTGTATTGACAATCATAGAAAAGTTAGGAATGATAAAGGAAGCTAGAGTTATAACAGCAATAAGACTTATAATGAATTTGTTTTTTTAACATATTTTTTTAATTCCTTTCGATGATCCAGTTTAAGTAAAAAATAGTTACTCTTAGTCGTGTGAATTCTTACATAACATTTCTTTTTTGTACTTTGCAGTAAAAATAAGCACTTTATAACAATTTAGTGAATAAAACATAATCACCAAATAACTATATTCACAAATCTCCTGATATTTTCTCCTTTACTATTATTTAAAGCGCTTTTATTACTTGTATCCATAGTATAGAATGAAAACGAGTAAATTATTTTATATGGTATCAATAGTCACATTGAATTTAAAAAAGGAAGTGAACGACGAATGGAAATTCATGAATTACTACGTAAATTTCGAAAGGAAAGGGGGTTATCTCAAAAAGAGTTAGCACATAAAATAACTTCTAGAGAATCTTTAGTAAAATACGAAAGTGGTAAAAATCAGATTCCATTGATTCCTTTATTAGCTTTTTTAAAAAAGATGAACATTGAGTTAGACGAATGTTTATTTTATTTAAATAAAATAAACGGAAATCATCCAAGACAAAAGTTAAATCAGCTACTTAGTCAATTGGAAGATGTCCAGTTACCAATTGACGACCGATTAAGAAATTTAGAATTAGATATCAAAAAAACAAAAAGCATTGTTGATAAGCGGAATTATCTAATAGCTAAAGGCTATCAATGGCATTTACTACCGAATGATGAAAGAAAGTTTACCCTACATGATAAGGTTTATATCAAAGCGATCATGAACCATCTAGAAAAAGTAGCAGAATATGGTCGTTTTGAAATAGTCACATTTACTTCACTGGCTTTTCTTTTTACAACAGAATTTATTCAAATGCAAGCTTCGAAAGTAGAAAGAATGGGTGATAACGAAAATTTTCTCTCTTCACTTTGCACGTTGTATCATGTTCTCTTTCTTTTAATGCTAGAAAGAAAAGAAAGCGGCTATTCAAAAGAATATCTAGAAAAATTAAAGATGGTTCGAGGTAGACTAGTGACACCACAAAAAACAGAGGTACACGAAAGGTTTGACGATTTGCTACTGAATAGCTTGGTCGAGCGTACAGCTAATCCTAAGCAATTAACAGATTTTTTTATGGGGATTAGGTTAATTGGTGCAACTCAACTTGAAGAGGAGTTTCTTTTAGCTTTAAAAAAATATGAGAGACTTTATGGTCTTTCTCTTTTACCTTCAATTATAGAATAAAAACCGTTGGTAGTAAGGAAGTTTTGGGCAGCTAAGCTATTTAAAGATGAGCTAGGGATGAAATGTTTTGCTTTTGTTTTTTTATGAAGAAGTATAGTTTTGATAACCATTTACATATAAAGTGAGTCATGTCGCAAAGACGTTGTTCATGTTTTAGGAGTGAATGAATAGGTTCTTTTAATGCTTTTCTCTAATAAAATAATAACTGTCCCACAAAAGTTAGTGAAAAACTAGCTCTTGAGGGACAGTTACACTGATTTATTACAACTACTTTTTGATTGAGTTAACTATTTTTAGTAAACTGCGCTTGATATAGTTGATGATAGTACCCGTCTTTTTGTAGTAATTCATCGTGGGTACCCATCTCAACGATGGCGCCTTGCTCCATGACTAAGATTTGATCGGCATTTTTGATTGTCGATAAACGGTGGGCAATCACAAAGCTCGTTTTGCCTTCCATCATTGTTAAAAAGGCATCTTGAATTTTCTTTTCCGTCAAAGTATCGACTGAACTAGTTGCTTCATCTAGGATCAACATGGGAGGGTTGCTGATCATTGTACGGGCGATCGTTAACAATTGTCTTTGTCCGTCAGAGATTTTCAGACCTTGTCCGCCGATTTTTGTTGCTAACTTTTCAGGCAAGCGTTCCACAAATTCATACATATACGAAGCTTTGAGTGCTTGATTGATTTCTTCATCACTAGCATCTGGATTGCCATACTGTAGATTTTCTTTTAACGTACTGTCAAAGAGCCAAGTATCTTGTAAAACCATACCAAAGCTTTTTCGCAAGCTATCTCTTTGGATATCTCGAATATCATACCCGTCGATCGTAATGGTTCCACCTGTCGCATCATAAAAACGCATCAACAGGTTAACTAACGTGGATTTACCAGCACCAGTCTTACCTACAATCGCAATCGTTTGCCCTGGTTTAGCAACAAAACTGAAATTTTCGATCAATCGTTGACTTGGTTCATAAGAAAAGGATACATGATTGAACGCTACTTCACCTTTGATTGTTGCTGGATTCAACGCATAAGCATTAGGTTCATCTGGCGTTTCTTCGGGTTGATCGATGAGTTCAAAGGCACGTTCTAATCCAGAAAAAGCGGTTTGGATCTGTGTCGTGATTCCAGAAAGTTCAATAAACGGTTTAGAAAACTGACTAGAATAGATCGTGAAACTAGAGATCACACCGACTGTAATGGCTGAGCCACTTCTTAATGCTAGTAAACCACCAACTAATCCAATCGAAAGATAAGCTAAGTGATCCACAAAACGAGAAGACGGATTCGTCAAAGAAGAAGAAAATTGGGCACGTTGTCCTTTTTGATAAAGATCAGTGTTCAATGCTTGGAATTGTCGTTGATTCATTTCTTCTTGTTGAAAGGCTTTGACGATTTTTTGATTCCCAATCCGTTCGGTAACAAAGCCAGAGATATTCCCGATAATCTTTTGTTGATTGTCAAAGTCGTTTTGTGATGCACGGGCAACGATCCAACTCACAAGAAAAATGATCGGTGTGGAGCAAATCACGACGAGTGTCAATAACGGGCTAAGGCGTAACATAAATATAAAAGACAAGACGATGATAGCCACGCCGGCAAACATTTGGTTAAACGCCGCAGAGATCGCAATGGAAATATTATCCATATCGTTGGTAAAACGACTAACGATATTCCCGTGTGAATTTTGATCATAGTAACGAAGCGGTAATTTATTCAAACGTGCAAAGGCATCTTTTCTTAATTTTGCTACGGAAAGATAAGCCAAGCGATTACTTAAGACTTGGATTAGCCATTGACTGATCACGTTGATCAATACGATCCCGCCAAATAATAATAAGAGGTGGAACAATTGAGCAAATCGAACTTGACCTGCGCCGATCATTTGGTCAATACTTTGACCAATCTGTAAAGTCATTACCACAGTAGCGATCCCGTTGATGATCCCTAAAAGGATCGCAAACCAGATATCTTTTGAATAGGCTGTAAGGTAAGGAACGAATCGTTTGAGGGTTTTCCAGGATAATTTTTTTGTTTTCATCTTATTCTTCCTCCTGTGATGCGACGATTTCGCGATACTCAACGGAATCCTTCAATAAATCTTCATGTTTCCCTTGCGCAACGATCTTTCCTTGATCCATCACGAGGATCTTATGTGCTTCTTGAATCGAGCGGATTCGTTGAGAAATAATAATGACTGTCGTATCTAATGAGGTTTGTAATGCTTTTCTTAAGTTAAGATCGGTTTGATAATCTAACGCGCTTAAAGAATCATCTAAAATCAATAATTCAGGTTTGGCAATTAACGCACGTGCAATCGTTAGCCGTTGTTTTTGACCGCCAGAAAAGTTTTTTCCGTTTTCCATTACCTTTGTTTCTAATCCTTTAGGAAGTTGTCGAACAAAATCTTCTGCTTGAGCAATTCTAAGAGCTTCCCAACATTCTTCATCTGTGGCATCTTCTTTTCCCCATTGAAGGTTTTCACGGATGGTTCCAGTGAATAGAACAGCGGTTTGAGGAACTTGTGAGATTTGGCTTCTTAAAGGATCAAGTTTCCATGAGCGAACATCCACGTCATCAAAAGCGACGGAACCTGCGCTGACGTCATAGAAACGTGGAATCAATTGAGTTAAAGTTGTTTTTCCGCTACCGGTTGGTCCAATGATCCCCAAAACCGTGTTTCGTTTCAAAGCAAAAGTAATGTCTTGTAAAGATAATCCTGATTTTTCAGTATAACGAAAGTCGACATGTTCAAATTGAACGATATTTTCGGATTGGAAATTCGGTGTCAAGGCATCTTCTGCATCTGTCAGTGTAATGTCAGTTTCTAGGACTTCTTTGACCCGATTACCTGAAGCTTCGGCCCGGGTAAAGATAACGACCAGGTTAGATACGACGATCAATGCCAGTAACATTTGATTCATGTAATTGATCAACGCAAGGACTTGACCTTGTTGTAAATGTCCGATATTGACTTTGATCCCACCAACAGTCAATAAACAAATAATACCGATATTCATGATCAATGTGGTAGCCGGTGATAAGAGAGCTGAGATGTTTGAAACACGTAAATAGTTTTTAGCTAATTCATCGGTGTCCTCATCAAAAGTATCAATTTCTGTTTTTGTGCGGGAGAATGCCCGAATTACACGAACACCGCTTAGATTTTGACTAACCGTTTCATTTAAACGATCCAGTTTTTCTTGGACTTTTTGGTACAGTGGAATTGTTTTTTTGATGATAAAGTATAAAATGATTGAAAAAATCGGTAGGATAGCTAAGAAAAACAAGCCGATTTCCCAGTCAATCACAAAGGCCATGACGACTGAACCGATACTTAGAAATGGCGCACGGATCAATAAACGGATTACCATGGCTAATGCTAATTGGAGTTGGTTGATGTCGTTCGTCATTCGAGTGATCAATGTATCTGTACCAAAATGATTTAATTCACTATGTGAAAAGGAATTGATTTTCTTGATTAGTTGATTTCTAAGCTCAGTACCAAATCCTTGTGAAGCTATTGAAGCATAATATTGACAAATGATCGCACAAATCAATCCAACAACTGACATCACGACCATCCAGATCCCCATTTGGATGATCACACCACGATCATTCATCTTTAGACCGTTATCAATCAATGAGGCCATCAATAATGGCAAAATCAATTCAAAGACAGCTTCTAAGAATTTAAAAACGGGACCCAGAATGATTTGTTTACGGTAATCTTTTGCATAACGCAATAACTGAATCATATGATTCCTCCTAAAATATATTTACCATTAGCTAAGAGAATTTTTAAGAAAAAGCCAAATAAATTTTCTCGAATTTCTTTCTTAGCTACTTAAACGGTAGGCACGGATTTAAGAGAAAGGGGAGTCAGTTGAAAGAAATTTCTGTCTATTTTACATTGATGACCCTTTTTCTTAAACGAGTACTTTCCTATGTATAAGTAGGTACTCTCACATTGTATCTTATGAAATTTAGAATGAAAAGTGAATAAGTCTTTTCATAAATGAAACTTTGAAGTGAATTAGCAAAAAAAGTCATTGACGAATCTCGTTTGTTTCTCCTTCTTTTTAGATAAAAATAGCTATTGACAAAATGAATGCGTTTCCTATGATGGAGAAGAGGTGAGAGAATGTTAAAAGAAGAAATCCAAGATTATTTAGAAAATCAAACGGCATTTATCGATTTAGCACAATTAAGTGATGTTTTTACAGCGAAATATTTAGCAGCATACTTTAAAGTGAAACGTAATACGGTCAGTCATTATCTTAATCAATTAAATGAAGCTGGCATTTTGGTTAAGATCAATTCTCGTCCGGTCTATTACTTTCATAAAATGGCTTTTGAACAGCAATTTTTTGCTTTAAGTAAAACGTATTATGCCTCAACTGAAGAAATTAGGGCTGAACAGCCTATTTTTTCAAGAAGTAAAGATCTTTTTTCTTTAGTGATCGGTCACGAAGCAAGCCTGAAAGAAAGCATTGAACAAATCAAAACAGCTCTTTTTTATCCAGATGGTGGGCTACCTGTGTTATTAACTGGAGAAAGTGGTACAGGGAAAAGCTTCTTAGTCAATATCGTTTATCAATACTGTTTAGAACATGATCTCTTACCAGAAAATGCGCCTTTCGTGACGTTGAATTGTGCTCAATATGCCGACAATCCAGAATTGTTGACGAGTAATTTATTTGGATATGTCAGTGGAGCATACACCGGTGCGACACAAGATAAGGTTGGCGCTTTTGAGGCAGCCGATGGGGGATTATTATTTTTAGATGAAGTTCATCGACTTAGCCCTGAAGGACAAGAAAAATTGTTTACGTATCTGGATCAAGGGATTATTTATCGAATGGGAGAAACGAATCAGGGGAAAAAAGTCGATGTTCGGCTCTTCTTTGCTACGACTGAAGAAGTCACCAAACATTTTCTGCCCACTTTTATGCGTCGGATTCCTTTTAAGATTGATCTGCCTTCTTTACGTGCTCGTGGAAAAGAAGAACGATTGGAGCTGATTTATTCTTTTTTCTTAAATGAACAAAGAAAAATCGAGCGTCCAATGAAAGTGAGTGGTCAAGTGCTATCATTATTGACGAACCAAAGTTTTTCAGGCAACATCGGTGAATTGAAAAATAGCGTAAAAGTAGCTGTAGCCAAAGCATTCGCTGAACAAAAAGAGGAAGAGAGCCTATCGATCAAACTCCAACATTTACAAAGATATCTTTTGAAGGTTCCCCATCAAGACAGCCCAGCCCAATCAGCTGTGTGGATCACTGAGAAAAAAGAATTAGCTCATTTGGTTGAAAAAAGACAACCAGAACAGGAGCGAATGATCCGCTGCTTTGAACAACTATTATTGACCTTTAAGAAAAATGGCGCAACAGTAAGTAACTGTGAGGAAAAATTAAAAGAAGAAGTCGTTTATTTATTTGATTTTTTACTCTTTGAAACGAGTCGCCAAGAAAAACATGAACTACTAGTCTACTGGTTGCACTCCATTCGAGAAACGCTAAAACAAATGGAAAGTGCCTATCAGATCAAGTTTGATGGTAACAGCGTATATGCGCTAAGTTATTATCTCTATCAAAGAAGCACAGTAAAGTGGTTACCAGAAGATGGAGAAATCGAACAATTGATCAAGGAACTAGACCGCCAGTTAGAACTAATGTATCCAGCAAACTATCACTACGCCCATCGGATCTTGGAATTGACACAAGCTAAGTTAGATTTAGAAGTTACTTTATTAGATCATATTTTATTAACGATCTATTTGAGACGGACGAAATGGACAAAAGAACAAAGTGTGCCTAAAGCAATCATTGCTGCTCATGGTTATGCTACCGCTAGTAGTATGGCAAACGTCGCTAATCGACTGTTGGGAAATGATCTGTTTGAATCCTTTGATATGCCCTTAGATGTGACACCCCAACAAATTGCGGATGAAATGATCGATTACAGTAATCGTCATGATATCTCTAATGGACTGATCATTTTAGTTGATATGGGCTCGCTAAAAGAAATCCATCAACTATTCAAAGATCAGGTCTTTGCCCCAATCGTTATTTTGAATAATGTGACAACACCATTAGTTATCAGTATTGGAGAAAAAATGCAAAAAATGACTGATCTGGAAGAAATCGTCAAGGAAGCGGTGGCCTCCTTGGAAGCAGAGTGGACGATCATTTACCCTCAAAAAAATAAACAAAAAGCATTACTGATCACTTGCATGACGGGGATCGGAACGGCTGTCCATATGAGTGAACTACTTGAAAAAAGTTTACCAGCAAACAGCGCACTTAAAATCATCCCTTATGAATACCAAGTATTAACACAAAGAAAATTAACGGAATCGGTTTTTTCGATGTACGATGTGATTGGCATCATTGGGACAACGAATCCTCAAATCGACACGATGCCATATCTTTCGTTAGAGTCATTGATTTCAGGAGAGAAAATGGATGAACTTGTTCAATGGCTGGCTCCTATTTTTTCATTGAAAGAACAAGCTAACTTTGATCAGCAATTTGTCCGAAATTTTTCATTAGAAAAAGTACTGGAGTCGGTGACGATCCTTGATACAGAAAAAGTGATGACAGAAATCGAGTTGTTTATGCGTGAATTGGAGATGCGTTTTGATAAGAACATCACGACGCCACAAAAGATCGCCCTTTTTGTCCATGTCAGTTGTTTGATCGAGCGATTGATCAGGCAGATCCCGATTGAAAGTTACCATGGTCAAGAACAGTTGTTACAGTGTCAAAAAGAAACCTTGGATCGAATCAAAGAAGCATTTAGTGTCATCGAAGAACATTATAGTGTCACGATCCCACCATCAGAAGTCGCTTATATTTATGATATTCTCGAAAATGTAGAGGATAAAATAGGCTCAGAAGAAGAATTTTAATCGTAAGCAAGATACCGCCACTATGTTGGCACGTATCTTGCTTTATTTGTAGTGAGAGTAAGAAAGAGGTGGAAACATGGAAAGAACAATTATTCTAGCCTCCCATGGACGTTTTGCTTCAGGGATTTTAGATTCTTTGGAACTTATTTTTGGTAAAACGCATTCGATCCTAGCGTTAGATTGCTATGGAACTGAAACGTTTGATTTAGCAAAATCAGTGCAGCAATTGATCAACGATCATCAAGGGCAAGAGTTGATCATCATCACTGACTTATTTGGTGGCAGTGTAAACAATGAATTTTTGCAGTACATTAACCGACCGAATATCTACTTGATTGCTGGTTTGAATCTGCCATTGTTGATCGAGATTGCCACAAAAATTGAGACAGCTGATTCAATCGTTGAATTGATCCATCAGGTATTGAATGATTCAAAAGAAATGATCCAATTTTGTAATGAAAGTATCGAAAAAAAAATGGAAGAAGAAGAATTTTAGGAGGGATTGGAAATGATTATTTTAACAAGAGTCGATCATCGTTTATTGCATGGTCAAGTCGCTTTTTCTTGGACACAATCAATTGGGGCAGATTGTATTTTGATCGCAAATGATGATGTGCCAAACAATGAAATACGCAAAACAACCATTAAGTTGGCAAAGCCACAAGGAGTGAAACTAGTGATCAAATCGATTGAAGATTCGATCGCTGCATTACAAAGTGGCGTAACGGATAAATATAAACTATTTATCGTAGTAGAGTCTGTGAGAGATGCGTATCAATTAGCAAAAGCTTGTCCACAGATCAAGCAAATCAATTTAGGTGGGATTAAAGCAAAGGAAGGAACGCGGAGTCTAGGTAAAGCGGTCAACGTATTACCTGAAGAAGAAAAATTGTTGGAACAAATGATCGCTGATGGGATAGAAGTAGAAATTCGTCAAGTACCAGCAGATAAAAAAATAGCAGCAAAGGAAGTCTTATGAGAAAGGAAGAATAAAAGATGATCCTACAAGCAATTCTTTTAGGTCTGGTTGCCTTTATTGCGCAATCAGAGTATGCGTTAGGAACTTCCCTGCTTTCTCGTCCGATCGTAACGGGATTATTTACAGGGATTGTTTTGGGAGATGTAAAAACAGGTATTATTATGGGAGCAACTTTGGAATTAGCTTTTATTGGTTCATTTTCAGTTGGAGCATCGATTCCACCAGACGTTGTGACCGGTGGAATCTTAGGAACTGCATTTGCCATTACTGCAGGAGCAGGAACAGAAACAGCATTACTATTAGGTTTACCAATTGCGACACTTACCCTTATTTTTAAAAATGTTTATTTAGGACTATTGATTCCGATCATGAACCACAGAGCAGATCGTTATGCGGAGGATGGGAATTATAAAGGGGTCGAACACATGCACTTATTAGCTGGTTTCGGCTTGTCATTGATGCTTGGTCTGGTAGTCATGATTTCTTATTTAGTCGGAAGTCAAACGATCGGGAATCTCTTAGCGAAAATACCAGATTTTGTGCAAAACGGCTTGACCGTTGCAACTGGGTTGATTCCAGCACTTGGATTTGCCATGCTGGCACGTTTATTGATCAATAAAAAAGTAGCACCTTATTTCTTTTTAGGCTTTGCTGTAGCAGCTTACTTAGAGATTCCAGTAACAGGTATTGCCATCTTTGGGGCGATCTTAGCCGTCATTGTCGTCAATATCATGAACGTACGTCAAGTATCCGTTCAAACTTCAGCAGGGGAGGTAGAAGAGGATGAAGACTTCTAATCAAGAAGAACACAAAGTGACCAAAAAAGAATTGAATCAGGTCTTTTGGCGCTCATTTCAAATGGAATTTTCATGGAACTATGAAAGACAGATGAATATGGCCTATGTCTTTGCCATTATTCCCATCTTGAAAAAGCTCTATCATACCAAAGAAGAAATGTCAGCGGCGCTTAAACGCCATTTAGAGTTTTTTAACACGACACCACATATCGTGACCCTGATCTTAGGGATCAATGCAGCGATGGAAGAAGAAAATAAAAATGACCCAGAATTTGATGTAACAGCTATCGATAGTATCAAGACCTCACTGATGGGACCTTTAGCAGGGTTAGGCGATTCATTCTTTTGGGGAACGTTGCGTTTGATCGCGACGGGTGTTGGGACTTCACTAGCACTACAAGGAAATATTTTAGGACCAATTTTATTCCTTTTGATTTTCAATATCCCTCATGTTTTGTTTCGTTACTTGGCAACAAGTTGGGGCTATCGACTAGGTACTGGATTTTTAAAGAAAATCCAAGCAAACGGAATGATGGAAAGTTTAACGTTAGGTGCTTCAATCATTGGATTGATGGTAGTTGGCGGGATGACTGCGACGATGATCGATATCAATATTCCTTTGAAAATCGGAACAGGTGAAAATGCTGTCACGGTTCAAAGTATTTTTGATGATATCGTTCCTCATATTTTAAGTTTAGGTGCCTTTGGAGCAGTCTTTTATTTATTGAAAAAAGAAGTCAAACCATTGATGATTTTGATTGGATTAGCTATTTTTGGGATTGCTGGTTCATGGATTGGTATCTTTTAGAAAAGGAGAGAACAAGATGGTCACAATGCTTGATTATATTCATGAAGAAAAAACAGCTTTATCAGCGATTCTTGAAAAGAATGATTCGTCACTTCATGTGTCTTATCAAAACATGCAACACGTTCTGATTCTGGCGACAGGTTCTTCGTATAATGCTTGTCTTGCTGCAAAGCCGGCACTAGAAAGCTATGGAGACATCACTGTGGATATCCAAGAACCTTATCATTTTAATCATTATGGGAAATTGTCAGAAGAAGTTGATACAGTCATCGCTGTTTCTCAAAGTGGGAAAAGTGCTTCGACAGTCGATGCCATTCGAAAGATCCGATCATCAAAACGACGGACGATCGCTTTAACTGGAGATGATCAAAGTCCGATCACCAAAGAAGTGGATCAAGTGATTGACTTGAATATGGGCGTGGAAAAAGTGGGGTTTGTTACCAAGGGCTATTCAGCAACCGTTCTTCAGTTGATTCTCTTAGGTCTAGCGATTGGAACCAGTAAAGACAGAATAACAGCAGCGCAAAAAGAAGAAAAACTAGTTCAACTAAGAGAAATCGTGATGAAAATTCCTCAGATCATTGCGCAAACAGAACAATTTTTTGAAAAAAATGAAGCACTCTTTCGTGTAGCAAAACGATTTATTGCGATCGGGTATGGACCGAATTGGGGAACAGCAAAAGAGTTTGAAACCAAGTTTACAGAAACTGTTCGGGAACCTTCCCAAGGCTTTGAATTAGAAGCATACATGCACGGTCCGTATTTAGAAGCCAATCCTGGTCACATCCTATTCTTCCTGGAAACCGATAGTGATAGTCAAAAACGTTCCCAGCGATTAGCACAATACATGAAACAATATGTTGGACAGGTCATTGTTGTAACGACTGAAGGAGAAACGACTGAGAATCAGCTTAGTCTGGGAATCACTAGCGAAGAAGATCTTTCTGTTTTAGCTTTAGTTGTACCGATCCAAGTTTTGGCTTATAAAATTGCGACTGCCAAAGGGATCGATTTAGGACAAAGAATTTTTGATGATTTTGATGAAGTATTAAAAAGTAAAATTTAAGAGGTGGAGACTATGTTAAAATTCAATGAACAAAAACAAATCGAGGATATCAATGGGGCGCTAGCTTTACGTCCGCAAGTGGAACAAATCATTGACGGATTGGGAGAGGGATTCGATGCAATTTATTATTTAGGAATCGGCGGAACCTACGCGTCAGCGATGCAAGCTGTGACTTATATGAATGGTAAAAGTAACCTACCTGTTTATGTCCAACATGCAGCAGAATATTACACAACTGGCAACAAACGCCTAACAGAAAAATCAATTGTTGTCTTGTCTTCAGTTACTGGTACCACGCAAGAAGTCGTGCAAGCGGTCAAAGAAATCAAAACAGTGGGTGCGACACTGATCGGGTTTATTGATACAAAAGAGAGTATTCTCGCTGAACTTTGTGACCATACGATCACTTATCCTGCACCTGGAACCGAACAAATCAAATTCTTTATGGTCGCAGATCGTTTGATGTATAATCATGGCGAATTTGAAGACTACGAAACCTATTATCAACAATTAGAAGAGCACTTAGCAGTTGGCTTAGTCGAAGCCGAAAAACAAGCAGATGCTTTTGGATTAGCGTTTGCTGAAAAACATCGTCACGATTCGATGCACTATTTTATCGGTGCTGGGAACCAATGGGGCGCTGTCTATTCTTATGCGATGTGTTATTGGGAAGAGCAAAGTTGGTTGCCTTCTAAATCGATCCACGCTGCTGAATTTTTACATGGTACGCTAGAAGTGATTGAAGAAACGACACCAGTGACGTTGTTCTTAGGAGAAGATGAACAACGTGTACTTGCAGAAAGAGTCGCAAACCTATTACCAAAAATCTGTGCAAATTATACATTGATTGATACAAAAGACTATCCAATTGAAGGAATTGACGAAAGTTATCGTGGACGTGTCCTTTCTTATTTGCTGATGCATGCGGTGACGCAACGAATCGATGCGCATATCGAGCAATTAAATTGTCACCCCTTAGAAATCAGAAGATATTACCGTCAATTTGAGTATTAAGCGACACAATCAGTTCTAAGAGGAACGATTTCGTAAAATAATAAAATAAAACATACCAATATGAATCGTCTGTCAGTGAAATAAACGGTTCATGCTGGTATGTTTTTTGGTTATGACATGGATCAAGTGAGCGATTTGATCCGTGTGTTGATATGTTGATAGAAGAATTTTTATGAATTGTTTGATAAGTCAGTTAAGAGATTACGAGGTTGGATATTCGCATCAATCACATTGTAAAAGGCATTTGAAGTATCATTCACATCCCAAACGGCTAAGATGACATGATAACCGAGATGATCACTTGGAATAGTGATCGTGTGTGTTAGATTTGTGTCAGCATCTTTCCCGTGACCGTCTACCTCACCTATAAATTGAAATTCATCGCGGGATAATGGTTTGTTTGGATTCCAATTATTTTTCGTGATATAGTAATGCCATTTAGCTGTTTTATGCGCGGCAGTATAAGACCAAGTGAATTTCGTTGGACCAGTTGAAAGGTTTTGTTTTGTCCAAATAGTAGCAGTTTGTTTGTCTAATTCAAATCCTTTGGCACCATTTGCGGAAGCAATTTTTCCATCTGCAGGTCCACCATTTGGGAATCCTTTAGGTGCTTCTAGTGATTGTGGCTCAGTAATTATTTCACCGTATTTTTCAAGAGCTGCATGCCAATTCTTCCTACTGTCTAATTCTCCTTGATAGGCACGACTGATAGGTTTCTCCACATAACCGTGAGCATCCACATTAACTGTCGATAAGGCAGTTAAACCAGTTGTTGCTAAAACGAGTCCTAATCCTACGACTAAACTTTTTTTCATCTTGATTCCCTCCATCAATTGCTTATTACGTGAAATAAATTTTTTCACAAAAATAGTATAAAACGATAGGAGAAGAGGGTTAAATATTGTTTGTTATTGCAACAAAAAAAGTATGGTTCCTAAAAAAGTTCGCTCAGTTCGCTATCATGAAAAAGCGTTCGATAAAAGATAACTTCTTTCTGATACGCTCTTATTATTGATGAGTGGCAAAAGTGAAACGAAAAAGATCCCACGATGTTGAGCCTAGCAATACTAGAACTACCCATCGTGGGAAAGATTGAGCAAATGTTTTCAATAAACAGTAAAGAAAATGAAGAATGATTGATTGTTCAGTTAAAGAGAATCACATGGATTCATTTAAATCATTTAAGATACTACGAGGTTGGATATTCGCATCAATGACATTGTAGAAGGCATTTGATGTATCACTTACATCCCAAACTGCTAAAATCACATGATAACCTATCCGGTCATTTGGAATCGTAATGGTGTGAGTTGGACTCGTGCTAGCTTGCGCACCTTTTCCTTGGACTTCGCCGATCAATTGAAGTTCATTGCGAGAAAGTGGTTTATTCTGGTTCCAACCTGGTTTAGTGATATAGTAATGCCATTTACTAGTTGGGTGTGATTGCGTATACTTCCAAGTGAATTTTGTCGCTCCCCCTGTTAAATTTTGTTTCGTCCATAGACTAGAAGTTTGCTTATCTAATTCAAATCCTCTTGCACCATTTGCAGAAGCGATTTTTCCATCTGCTGGTCCACCTTTAGGAAATCCCTGAGGAGCTTCTAGTGATTGTGGTTCATTAATGATCGGACCATATTTTTGAACTGCGAAATCATAGCCAATGTTTTCTTTATCCAATTGACCTTGATAGGCACGGCTAATTGGCGAGATAACATAACCATGTGCTGAAACATTGACGGAAGATAATGTTGTCAATCCTGTCGTTGCTAAAACCAAACCTAACCCTAATAAAGAACTTTTTTTCATATTATAACTTTCCTCCAAATAATTTTTATGAAAAGGTTTTCTTTTCATGGATTTAGTATAACGGGGAGAACAATAAGCTTAGATTGTTTGTCTAGCATTACAACAAAAATAACATCTTCCGGTTCGTAATTGTTAATTAGCTTTGTTTTGTAAACTGCTTTCAATCAATGAATTTTTGAGATTGCTAAAATATTCTTTAGCATTAGTCAAATCTAACCACTCAAAAAAACGAAGACCCTTTTCGATTTCCGAGATGGCTGAATGATCGCCATCTGCTAATCGATCCAAAGCCGCAAATAATTTATACTGGGCAAGATCAACTGACTGTTTGTGGTTTTGCGTTAATCTTTTCAGTTCGCATAGAAAAAGTTTTCTAAGAATCGCAGAATGACGGTTAAATGAGAGGCGTAAACCATTAAGAATAAAATTAGAGAAAAGTTCTGAATAGTAGGTAGCGTCTATGTACGTTTTCATTTTTGATACACTGGTTTGAAAGAGATGGATGATGTATTGATCATCAAAAATAAACAAACAGTTTGAAAAAATCGTTAGTTCAAAATGTCCCCAGGTTTCAATTTTTTCAAGATAATTTTTGATCACAAAAATTTCTTCTTCTATTTTCAAATTGGTATCAGTATGGTTGTAGAAGTAGTTCATAATCAATTTTCGTTGGGCATAAATCAAACGATAGTAAATGCTGCCTGTTTTTTCGTATTCGTTTAGTAGTTCTAATTCTTGTTCGTGAGTGATTTTTTTGGATGAGATGAGATAGTTGGTCAATTTTTGTTTATTCGTAAGTGAATTGCTATTAAGAAGAAATTGATACTCTTCTAAAGTAATGTTCATTCGTTCAAGGTAGTTAACTAATAGTTCAAAACTGATCTTTGTTCCTCTTGATTCAAACGCAGCAAGGGTTCCTCGTTGTGAGATACCTCGTGTCAACTGTTCTTGTGTTAAGTCACGTTCTTTTCTTAACTTACGAATCAGAGACGAATGGTTAGTCATATTTTTATCCTCCTAGTGTTTTTTTATATATATTATAAATGTTTTTTTAAATATATCACAAATGTAATAAAATTTAAATAAAGCGTCATTTTTGCGCGCTTTTAAAGAAAAAGTTCGTAATCGATTATTTGGGTGTTGCAATACTATACAAATAATTGTAATCGTTTTAATCGATGGTTTAATATGTTATGTAATAAAGAATAATGGAGGCGGTTTGATGAAGAAAAAACTAGTATTATTTTCTGTAGGTGTGTTTAGTGCAATAGTAAGTGGAGGTACGACGGTTTTTGCAGCTGATGCAGCAGACACGATGCCTGACCTCGCGAATAAACAAATTGCAGTCGGATACTATCATAACTGGCAAGCGGAACAAGGCGCAGGCTATCAAGGAGGTCGTCCAGCCGACATTGATTTGGCCAAAATAAATCCTTTTTACAATGTAGTGACGGTTTCGTTTATGAAAGGAGAAGGGATTCCTACTTTTAAACCTTATAATATGACGGATCAGGCCTTTCGTGAAAAAGTAGCAACATTGAATGCGCAAGGGCGAGCAGTCATTATTTCTCTAGGAGGAGCAGATTCACATATTGAATTACATCGTGGCCAGGAACAAGCTTTTGCGAATGAAATCATTCGGTTAGTAGAAGTATATGGCTTTGATGGATTAGATATTGATTTGGAACAAACTGCGGTGGCTGCTGGGGATAATCAAACAGTCATTCCGGCGGCATTAAAAATCGTTCGTGAGCATTACAAGAAAGAAAACAAACATTTTATTATCTCAATGGCGCCTGAATTTCCATACTTAAGAACAAATGGAGCATATGTACCATATATTACAGCTTTACAAAATGAATATGACTTTATTGCCCCTCAATTGTATAATCAAGCAGGCGATGGGATCAGTGTTGGGACGGAATGGATTGCCCAAAACAATGACAATAAAAAGTATGAATTTTTGTACGGGATTTCAAAATCATTTAATGAAGGAAGCGGTGGCTTTATCCAAATTCCGGCAAGTAAACTAGCTCTAGGGATCCCAGCTAACGAAGATGCCGCAGCGAATGGCTATGTTAAAGATCCTTCAAAGGTCTACCAAGTATTTGAACAAATGACAAAAGATCAAACGCCATTAAAAGGAATCATGACATGGAGTGTCAATTGGGACGAGGGCAGAAATAAAGCTGGGATTGCCTATAATCAGTCGTTTGCGAATGCTTATCAAGGATTGTTCAAAGAGCAAGTACCAGATACTGAGAAACCTTCTAAACCAGAAAATTTAAAAGGAACTGCAACGCAATCAAGCATTTCATTAAGCTGGTCAGCTTCTACTGATAATGTGCGTGTTTCTCATTATAATATTTATCAAAACAAACAACTCATTGGCACTAGTAACACAACCAATTATACGGTGAGCAACTTATCCCCTGACACAACCTATTCATTTACGGTTGAAGCAGTCGATACATCAGGAAATCGCTCAACATCGTCTGACGTATTAACGATCAGAATACAAGCTGGTTCACAATTACCAGCCCCTTCGATGCCAACTGGTTTAGTAGTAAAAGGTGTATCGCAAAACTCTGTGACACTCGGTTGGTCTGCAAATGATCCGAAAGAAGAGGTCATCGGCTATGAAATCTATCGAAATGGAACGCTAGTGACAATAACGAAGTCACCAACTTTCGTAGATACTGGTTTAACTCCTGACACAACGTATACTTATCAAATAGCAGCTGTTAACATTTCTGGTATTTCTAAGAAAAGTCAACAAGTGACAGCGAAAACGACAGCAGATAATCAAGCAGAAGAATGGAAAATTGGGAAATTATATAATATCGGTGATATTGTGACCTATAAAGGAAATCTTTACCGTTGTCGTAACATCCACATGGGACAAATCGGTTGGGAACCTGATGTAGCTTTAGCATTATGGCTGAAGATCAGTTAATAAAGTTAACAAAATAAAAAAAGAGTCAGAGTGCAGTATGTCAGGGCTATTACAATGAGGATGTAATGAGGACATAGACATATAAGGCGCACTCTGATTTTTTTACATAAAATTGTCAGAATCAAAATATAAGATAAGCCACGCAACCATTTTACATGCTCTGATCTAAATAGTTATTTTCAGTTGTTCAGGATGAGAGAATAAACAAAAGAAGAAAACACACAGTTCAATCTGAATTCTGGTGTTTTCTTCTTTTATCATTTAGTAACGATCGTACAAAAGTGATGGGACAAACGATGCAACCCATATCGCTGGAATAAAAATAACTGAAACATTAATTAAAATGACGGTGTAACAGACCACATATTCTAGCCCCCCTTTCTAGTTGATTCAATGATTATTTATATGATAATTATAACGCTTTGAATGACATAAAATTAAAATGTATCTTAATACAACAATGTCAAGTGTTAAACAAACTGTTAAAACGGGAAAAATAGTTTTCAACATTTAGAGTATCTATACTATAATAGTTACTATCAACTATTTGGAGGAATATCAATGAAACAAAAAATTGCAGTTTTAGGCCCAGGCTCTTGGGGGACTGCTTTAGCGCAAACCTTAGCAGAAAACGGACATGATGTTCGTATTTGGGGAAATGTTCCTGAACAAATCGATGAAATGAATCAGTATCATACAAATAAACAATTTTTACCTAACCTAAAAATTTCCGAAACGATTATCGGTTATAAAGAATTAGCAGAAGCAGTGAAGGATGTCGATGCGGTTTTATTCGTTGTACCAACGAAAGCCATTCGTTCAGTTGCTCAAGAATTGATTGAGAAAATGAATACTAAACCAATCATCATTCATGCAAGTAAAGGGTTAGAGCAAGGAACACATAAACGCATTTCTGAAGTTATTGCTGAAGAGATTCCAGAGGAAAAAAGAAAGGCAATCGTCGTGCTTTCTGGACCAAGCCACGCGGAAGAAGTTGCTGTTCATGATATTACGACCATTACTGCTGCAAGCATTGATCAGCAAGCGGCAATCTATGTGCAAGATCTGTTCATGAATGATTATTTTAGAATTTATACGAATAATGATGTCATCGGAGTTGAAACGGGTGCGGCTTTAAAAAATATCATTGCTATCGGTGCTGGTGCCATCCATGGATTAGGTTTTGGTGATGATGCAAAAGCGGCGATCATGACTCGAGGATTAGCGGAGATTAGCCGTCTAGGAGTGGCAATGGGTGCCAATCCATTGACATTTATTGGCTTGAGTGGTGTAGGTGACTTAATCGTGACTTGTACAAGTGTCCATTCTCGTAACTGGCGAGCAGGAAATTTGCTTGGTCAAGGACATAAATTAGAAGAAGTACTTGAGAATATGGGAATGGTGGTTGAAGGAGTCTCTACTACTAAAGCTGCGGTTGAATTAGCGGAACAACTAGGGGTAGAGATGCCGATCACACAGACAATCTACAATGTATTATATAATGGAGAAGACATCAAACAAGCAGCCAAAGAAATCATGTTGCGAGATGGTAAAATAGAGAATGAATTTTCATTAAGCTAAGGGCTTATATTGAAATGAGAGGACGGGGTGTATGAAAGTTAAGAAAGCAATCATACCTGCAGGTGGTTTAGGCACGCGTTTTTTACCTGCGACAAAAGCAATGGCTAAAGAAATGCTTCCTATTGTTGACAAACCAACGATCCAATTCATTGTTGAAGAAGCATTAAAATCTGGGATTGAAGATATTTTAATTGTTACTGGGAAAGAAAAACGTCCGATCGAAGATCATTTTGATGCTAACCTTGAATTGGAATTAAATCTGCGTGAGAAGGGAAAACTCGATTTATTAAGTACCATCAAGGAAACAGAAGCTGTTAATCTTCATTTTATCCGACAATCTTACCCCAAAGGATTAGGGCATGCAGTTCTTCAGGCCAAAGCATTTGTAGGAGATGAACCATTTGTTGTCATGTTAGGGGACGACTTGATGGTGGATCAAGTCCCTTTGACAAAACAGCTAATGATGGACTTCGAGGAAACTCATTCATCAACGATTGCAGTGATGGAAGTTTTGCCAGAAGATACAGGAAAATATGGAATCATTGATCCTGGAGAGGAAGAAAAAACTGGGTTATATCGAGTAAGAAAAATGGTAGAAAAACCTACTCCTCAAGAGGCGCCTAGTAACCTTGCCATTATTGGACGCTATTTATTAACACCAGACATTTTTCCAATACTCGAAACGCAAACACCAGGTGCGGGCAATGAAATCCAATTAACGGATGCGATTGATACATTAAATCGCCATCAAAAAGTCTATGCAAGAAATTTTAAAGGGAGACGATATGATGTTGGTGATAAATATGGTTACATGCGAACCAATATTGATTATGGGTTACAACATCCAGAAATCGGCGCTACCCTTAAAGAGTATCTGATACAACTTAGTAAAGAGTTATAATTTCTAAACTAAGGTACTTTTACTTGGTCTTATCTAGTTCGTTGCTTAAATTTTAGTAAAATACTTTTTGTTAGCTATTAAAATAAACGTCATTTTGCTTATTATGTAGTAATATAAAAGAGTTATGGCAAAATTGACTTTTAAATACAGAAAAGGTGTGTAGCTTTGTATGGGAAAATTGATTACAATCGGTCAAACACTTCTTGATGGATTGAAATGGCTGATGGAAGGAAATAACTGGTTGTTTTTGACTCCATTGGTGCTAATTTGTGGATATGTTTTCATTCAAATGGCTAGAAAAAAAGAGAAATTATTGATTTTTATCTGGTATTTAGCAACAATTTCTATTTTAAGTGTTATGCTTGAACTTGCTTTAGGTGCGTGGGAAGCTATGATTTTTGCTTTGATATTTATCATAGGTTATTTCATCATCTTTATCCCTTATTTCTTTAGAGGCGTTCATATCGGCAAAAAAGGCAGACACACGGCTTCTCATCGCAGAACAAAACGATCAGATAAACGCTAAAAGCAGTGAGTTAAGAAAGTTGATCTATGTAGCTTGCAACTACGGTTATTGCTCGCTTGAGTTTTTCGTTAGAACAAAGCAATCGCTGGTTAAATCCATTTTATTTGGATGAGCGGTTGCTTTTTTGTCTGGTTTTAGGGTCTGAGTATACCATTTAAGGAATGGGAGTTAGCAAAAAGCAGTAGGGGAGAGTCATCCTGGTAGGCTAAACAAAAAAATGATCATGACATGTCTAATTGTGGACGGCAAATTTATTTATTTAAGTAGATATTGGCTGTTATCATTGATAAAAAATAAATCTAAAAACAAGAATCCTATCACGATAGGATTCTTGTTCAGTTAAAAAAAGTTGATTTATATGTCAAGAAAACAGACCATGGTTTTTTTATTTTTTCGGACTTGCACTTGTCTGATAGATTACTTAAAATGATTGAAGATAGAAACAGCAGAATAAAAAAAGGCTCCCTAATAGTTAGCGGCAACTAACTATCAGGGAATGACCAGTCACACGTATACACCCTGACCGATCATTTGCCATAGTCAATGCAAGGCATCGACCGTATTTATTGTACCTAATTTCTGGGGAGATTTCTACCCTTGTGTCGGTTTTTCGATGGTCGGTAGCTCGTTTATTTACTATGTCAAGGTATTGGGCAGTATGCTCAATGCCTTTTTTTATCTTTCATTTTCAAGCAAAAGGTTGATACGTCTTAACTGATTTCTTTTTTTATGTTTTAGCACACTTGCTGTTTTTGTTGTGAAATTAAAGGTGGAGAAATAAATGAGTTTACGCTATTTTGATTATTATCAGCAACTAGAAAAGAAATTAAGAATCGAAGAACCCTTGATGGTTCAAGCTGCTTCTTTAATTGCTCGTCAAGTTTCATTAGGTGGACGTTTACAAATCTTTGCTAGTCGTACACTAAACGGGATAGCATTTGAGTTTTGGGAGCATTTACCTGAAATGATACCGGGCAAGTTAATTGAAAATCCGGCAAATGGGATATATGAAACTTTGGAAGGAACAGGAAAAGCGATCATTGATCAGCTCTCTGTCAAACAAGCAGATATTTTTCTACTTCTTTCCAATGAAGGTAGGGATCCAAGTATTGTGGAGTTAGCTCAATGGATCAAGTCAAATGGTCATTTACTGATTATTGTTACTGGATTTGATCTCTCGCGAAGTATCAAATCACAACACAGTAATGGGTTGCGATTGTTTGAATTTGCTGACCTAGTATTGGATAACCATGCACAAATGAATGATACCGCTTTATCATTGTCAGAAGTTGAGCTTGCTCTTTGTGATAGTTCCTCTATCGCTACCATATTACTATTGCAGCAAACCCTATATTTTACAGTCTGCCAGCTGATTCGTTAGGGAACGTAAAAATAGAATGAATGGAAACATTGCCTTGAAGTAGATGAAAAAGGGACACCTTTGAATAAAACTAGGAACATTCGGCGATTTCTAAGTGTTAGTGTAAAAATTAGAGCAAGGTAACATCTTTTTTCAATAGTTAAAACAAGCAAAATATCACAAAGAAGAGACAAAAAAGAATTCACTTGAATTCTTTTTTGTCTCTTAATACACGTTGATGAAAGAGTCTTCCCCAAAACTCTTTACATTGCAATTATAGTACATTAGTTATGATTATTGCAATGAAGATTGTTTATAGATTAAAAAAAGTCTGAAGCAGCTATTTTTTCTAATACACTATCTGTTTTTTTATTCGTTTTTTTCGGATAAATAATGAATAAAAAATTCTATTTATATCGAATGTTGAAAAAATATACATATTTTAAAAATGATAAAATGTAATTGGTTTTTCTTCATAAATAATAAAACAAGTAAAGATATCATACGAAACTAATTGATTATATGCTTGCGTCACAAAATACAAGAGAGTTATTTAACTTTTTTTGGTTGTTTTTAACAAAAATAAAAAAGATTGCTTTAATAGATAATTAATGTGTTTAGCGTTTTTTTGCTGTATAATCTAATCTGATATTGATTGTTTTATTCATAAAAATTTAAAGATAGAAAGGAAGACTTCATAGTGAAGAAGCAAGTGTCTTCGGGGAAATCCAAACGGGATCTCACAAAAATGACGACACCTCATACTTATGTCATCATTTTTGGAGTGGTCATCCTTGCTTGGTTGCTGACATTTATTGTACCAGCAGGAAAATTTAGTACACAAGATATCGAATACCAAGATGCAAATGGAGAAACAAGTACGCGAACTGTATTACGCCAAGATTCATTTCGTTATGCTTATGCCTTGGATCGCTCCTATGTATTTGATCAATTAGAGAAGTTACAAAATGATCCGACGGAAAGAGAGAAATTAAAAGTCCCTGAAAAAGGGTTAGAAGAAGTGATTTCTGAAGGTGAAAAGAAATTAACGCAAGAAAAGTTAGATGAAATCTCTTTAACAGATGATGTACTTTATGACCAATTTGGCGAACGCATTTATGATACTTCAAAAAAACTCCATAAAACGGCTCGAGTATGGGGGACCGATGATTTTGGTGGTTTCGGATTTTTGAATTTTGTCTTTGAAGGGTTAGTTTCAGGAGACAAGTATGGATCGGCTGTCGGAATCGCTGCGCTTATTTTAGTTGTTGGTGGTGCTTTTGGAATTATCATGCGCACCGGGGCAATTGATGCAGGGATCTATGCTTTCATCAGTAAGACAAGGGGACTGGAGCGTTTAGCCTTACCGCTATTATTTTTTGCTTTTTCATTCGGTGGCGCGACATTCGGCATGGCAGAGGAAGTCATTCCTTTTTCTATGGTGATGGTCCCATTTGTGATAGCTCTTGGTTATGACTCGATCGTTGCAGTAACAGTCACGTATGTCGCCTCTCAAGTCGGAAATGCGACTTCCTGGATGAGTCCGTTTAGTGTAGCAGTTGCTCAAGGGATCGCTGGCATTCCAGTGTTATCGGGTGCGACGTTCCGATTGATCATGTGGGTCGTTATCACAGCGTTATCTGCTGGCTATTTGATGATTTATGGGGAGAAAATCCGTAAAAACCCTGAAAGCTCATTGACGTATAAATCAGATGATTATTTCAGAAGTCATTTGAAAAAAACAACCGACGAGAAAAAAGCGTTTATGTTGGGACACAAATTGATTTTACTTGAAATGCTCATCGTATTGATTTGGATCGTTTGGGGTGTTACGCAAGAAGGGTATTATATCCCAGAAATTGCTTCACAATTTTTTGTTATGGGATTAGTCGCAGGGATCATTGCAGTAATCTTCAAATTGGATGGCATGCGGATCAATGATATTGCCTCTTCTTTCCAATCGGGTGCTGCTGATTTAGCTGGAACAGCAATCGTTGTAGGGATGGCAAAAGGGATCTTATTAGTATTAGGTGGCTCAGATGCTTCTGTTCCTTCTGCTTTAAACACCATTCTACATGGTATCGGTACAGCTTTAGCAGGAGTACCAGCGGCTATCGGAGCGTGGGCAATGTATATTTTCCAAAGCCTGTTTAATTTAGTCGTGACATCCAATTCTGGTCAAGCGGCGTTAACGATGCCAATCATGGCACCACTTGCTGACTTAGTAGGGGTCTCTCGTCAAGTAGCTGTATTAGCTTATCAATTAGGCGCTGGATTTATGGATGCCTTTACCCCTGTATCAGCTAGTTTGATTGGTGTCTTAGGTGTTGCACGTATCGAGTGGGCAAAATGGGCAAGATTCCAAATCAAAATGCAAGGATTCTTTTTTGTCCTAGGTACTATCTTTATCATGATTGCGATAGCAATCGGCTTACAATAGCGAAGTAAGAATACTATTTATTAAGGTCAGGGTTAGTGAAGTATGCACGGTGTTTTTTCTGATGACAGAGGAACTCGATGCTTTTTCAAACTTACTAGCCAAAAAGTTGACTTATAGAAAGCAAGCCGAAGAGACTGAAAATAGTTTGTCTTATTTTCATTATTCTTCGGCTTTTTTATACTAAAAATAGTTACTTTTGAAACAAAGAAAACCAAAATATCGGTATCAGAAAGGATGAAGTCAAATGAAAATCATTCGTCAAATTGAGGTCTATGCACCAGATTATTTAGGGGTCATGGATGTATTGATTGCTGGGGATAAAATTATTGCGCTTGAAGAAGCGTTGACCGGTGGCTATGCTGAGTTAGAAGTGGAAGAAATTTCCGGTAGTGGGAAAGTGTTGACACCGGGCTTTATTGATTGCCATTTTCACCTTTTAGGTGGAGGTGGAGAGGGCGGTTTTCAAAATCGTACGCCAGAAGTAACTTTAAGTCAATTGACGACAGCGGGTGTAACAACAGTTGTTGGGTGTTTGGGAACAGATGGTGAAGGTCGTGACATGACTGCGCTTATCAGTAAGGGAAAAGGCTTAGAAGCAGAAGGGATCTCAACTTACGTCTATGAAGGTTCTTATCGGTTACCACTCAAAACGGTTACGGATTCAATCATCAAAGATTTTTTGACAATTGATAAAATCATCGGAATTGGCGAAATTGCTGTTTCTGACCATCGATCATCTCAGCCCACATTTGAAGAATTTTCTCGAGCAACTGCTGATGCCCGAGTAGGAGGCATGTTGTCTGGTAAAGCTGGTATCGTCAATGTCCATTTAGGTGGAGGAAAACGTAAACTAGAGTTATTAACAAGGGTAGTTGAGGAAACCGAGATTCCGATTACGCAATTTTTACCTACCCATGCCAACCGCACGCCAGAACTTTTAACAGCTTGTATCGAGTTTGCGAAAAAAGGTGGGACAATTGACTTCACAGCGAGCGAAGATCCTGATTTTTGGGAACGAACAGATGGGGAAGTCCGCTTTAGTAAAGCTTTAAAACAGTTGATCGAAGCTGGCGTTTCCCTTGATCATTTTACGATGTCATCTGATGGACAAGGAAGTTTACCTTATTTTGATGAAAAAAATCACTTTCTTGGTATGGGTGTCGGAAGCGCAAAATCGCTACTGGTAGGTATCAAAGAAGCGGTAGAAAAAGAAGAGATTCCACTTGAAGTAGCCTTGCGAGCAATCACAGTCAATCCCGCTCGTGTGTTAAAGCTGGAGCGAAAAGGAACAATCAAAGTAGGGAACGATGCTGATCTATGTATACTTGACAAAGAAACCTTAGCCATCGAAACAGTGATCGCCAAAGGACAAGTAATGGTTGAAAACAAAGAAGTTAAAGTGTGGGGAACCTTTGAAAAAACGATCTAAGAGCATACTGTTTGTCTGTTTTTCAAGTTGATGATACCCTGATAATAGTTAGATAGTTAGATAGTTAGAAATGAGAAATTTAAGGGAGGAATTAAGATGGCAGATTTAAAAGGACGTTCTGAAGATGCAAAAGACAAAGTAGTTGGTAAAGGAAAAGAAGCTTACGGTAAAGCAACAGATGATAAAAGCAAAGAAGCTGAAGGAAAAGCACAATCACTTGGTGCTGATATCAAAGAAAAAGCTCGTAATTTAGGCGATGATATCAAAGAAGGCTTTGAAGATGTCAAAGAAAAATTCTCCAAAAAAGATGATAAAAAATAGTTTCTCCAAAAGAGAAGTTTGGTTAAAACTTTGAGAATGATCCTCTGGTTTTGTCCAAAGCGAGTTCTTAAGGAAGATTGATTGTAAAAGACGATAGATTTGGTTTATTGTGTTTTGCACCTCTTATAGTTAGTAAACGAACTTTTGAGGTGCGCCACGATACCGATTCTACCGTCTTTTTTTAGTATGCGTTCCAGCAAATCTGTTGATGTACTCTCTCGAATTATAATAAGTATAATTATAAGTCAATGAACTTAATAGAGCTTTGAAGTGATTGGTAGTAAGAAAGCCTTTATTGAGATCGAAAATCCTACTATAGTTATTCCTAAAAATATGGTAAAATAGACGGAGTATGTTTGTAACAGAAGAACGGATAAAAGTAGACAGTTTGTTAAATTGAGACTGTTTTAATCAATGATTTGAGGCAAGATTGGTTGTGCTTTATAAAACCAGGCTTTTTTTCTTGAGAATAGCAGATGCTAGCGATTTATCTAATTTGTTGTATAATGATGGGGAGTAGTCGAATCCATTGTTTTCGACTTTTGTGTTAAAAATAATCGATTCATCGCTTTAATGAAACTTATTCAAAAATGGCAGAAGATAAACAAGAGGACTGTCAATCAGCTGCTTTTTCTTGCTAAGCAATAGAAGAAGTCAGCTAAAATTTTGTGAGTTGCTCATTGAGATGAATCATCTATTTAGTTAAAGAAGAGAATCGATGTCTTTAAACTTGGACATCATAAGAAGAGGTGAAATTTGTGAGTACCATTAAAATTATCCCTTTAGGCGGCGTACGTGAAAATGGAAAAAATATGTACATCGCTGAAGTGGGAGAAGATATTTTTGTTTTAGACTGTGGTTTAAAATATCCTGAAAACGAATTGTTAGGTATTGATGTAGTCATTCCTGACTTTACGTATCTGGAAGAAAACATTGATCGGGTAGCGGGAGTCTTTTTGACACATGGACATGCAGATGCGATCGGAGCGTTACCTTATTTACTTTCTAAGCTCTCTGTACCAGTATTTGGAACCGAGTTAACGATCGAGCTTGCTAAATTGAGTGTGGGACGAAATGATGCAGCAAAAGGTTTCAAAGATTTCCATGTAGTCGATGAACACACGGAGATTGATTTTGGCGAGACGATCGTCAGCTTTTTCCGAACCACCCACACGATTCCAGACTCAGTCGGGATTAACTTGAAAACCAAAGAGGGCAGTATCGTTTACACAGGCGATTTTAAATTCGATCAGACAGCTATTCCAATGTATCAAACTGATTATGCTCGTTTGGCAGAAATCGGTAAAGAAGGCGTATTGGCATTACTTAGTGAATCAGCGAACGCTGAAAACTCAGTTCCTGTAGCATCAGAGCTGCAGATTGCGGATGAAGTCTTCGATACGATCAAGTATTGGGAAGGTAGAATCATCGTTGCTTGTGTGGCAAGTAATCTACAGCGGGTTCAACAAGTCTTGGATGCAGCCGAAAAGGCACAAAGAAAAGTAGTATTGACAGGGCAAGATTTTGAACGGATTATTCGAACAGCAATGCGTCTGGAAAAACTACAACTTCCGAGTGAAGATTTGCTTGTGACCTTGAAGGACATGAAGAAATACAAACCAGAAGAAATCATCATTTTAGAAACTGGACGGATGGGTGAACCAATTAAGTCATTGCAAAAAATGGCCAATAAAACCCACCGTAATATCAAAATCGAAGAAGGCGACTTAGTCTATATCACAACTACTCCAAGTATTGCGATGGAAACGATGGTAGCTAAAACAGAAGATATCATTTATCGTGCAGGTGGTACGGTCAAATTGATCTCTGAAAACATGCGAGTGTCTGGACATGCGAACCCTAACGATCTTCAGTTGATGCTTAATTTGATGAGACCAACTTATTTTATTCCTGTTCAAGGTGAATATCGTGAATTAGCTGCTCATGCTGATTTAGCTCATGCCGTCGGGATCCCTTACAAAAACATTTACATCACAGGACGTGGTGATGTGTTGGAATATAAAAATAAACGGATGAGTGTCGCTGGAACGATCAGTGCTGAAAATGTGATGATCGATGGTTTAGGAATTGGTGATATTGGTAATATTGTGTTACGTGACCGTAAAATATTGTCAGAAGATGGTATTTTTGTAGCTGTAGTTACTATTAGTCGCCGTGAAAAGAAAATCGTCTCAAAACCACAAATCACATCTCGCGGTTTCGTTTATGTCAAAGCTAGTCGTGACTTGATGAAAGAAAGTGGGACGATGATCGAAGAAATCGTGGAAAAACACTTGGAAAGTAACGACTTTGAGTGGAGTAAATTAAAACAAGACATTCGAGATCAATTAGGACGCTACCTATTTGAACAAACAAAACGTCGTCCAGTGATTTTACCAGTGATCATGGAAGCAACACAACGTAGAGGCAAAAAATAATTGAAACAATAATGGTGTGGAAAAGGTCGTAATCTTTTAAAGAGGTGACTTTTCCATACCATTTTTTGTATCAGTTGAACCAAAGTTCTTGCTCGTTCTTTTTTTTCTATTTTTTTGTAAAATAAAAGAGAAGGAAATGGAAGGAAGATAGTAGATGAAAACAAAAGTAGAAGAATATTTAGAAAAAGAAAGAATTTCTTACGAAGCTCTGACATTTAATCAGACAGAATTGAATGATTTTCAAAAAATACTCAAGCAAAAACAGATTGATCAAAACAGTGTTTGTAAAACATTAGTTTTGAAAGGGGATAAAACAGGTGTAATCATTGCCGTTGTTCCATTGTCGGAACATTTAGATTACAAAAAAACCAGGAAAATTTCTGGTGATCACAAAGTCGGTTTTCCCGGAATGGATTTTGTGATGGCATCTACTGGTTATCCACATGGTGCAAATACACCGATCGGCATTTATCTTAAACACCCAGATTATCTTTTTTTAGTTGATGCGTCTTTCAAAGAAAAGCAAGTGTTGGTCATGTCAAGTGGCGAAATTGGCAGAAGCATTAAGATCGCTAGAACAGACTTCGAAAAAATAGTTCCTTTTACGTATGCAGAGTTAGTGGAGTAGCGTACTTAGAGTGGTTTGAGCTGATTTGCCACTTGGTACAAACTGTATTATCTGTTACAATGATTACGTATGTACTGTACTATTATTTAGGATTATTCTCTAAATGAAATCGGTTTATTTAATGTATGAAAGAAAGTAAAAGGAGTGAGAAAAGTGAAAATTACTTATCACGGACATTCATGTGTGTCGATCGAAATGAAAAATGGTGAACGCTTGATTATCGACCCGTTTATTACAGGCAATCCGTTAACAGATTTAACAGTGGATAAGGTAGAAGTAGACTGGGTTTTAGTTACTCATGGGCACAACGATCATGTAGGAGACATGGTGCCGATTGCTAAACAAAATGATGCAACGATTATCAGCATTGTTGAGATTACCAATTATGCGGAACAGTTAGGTGCCAAAGGACATGGGATGAATATTGGTGGAAAATATGAATTTCCATTTGGGATCGTAAAATTTGTTCCTGCTCAGCACAGCTCAAGTTATGAGGTAGCTGGCACACCGCTTTATATGGGCGAACCTAGTGGGATTGTGATCCAAGCGGAAGGAAAAACGATCTATCACGCAGGAGATACCGCTGATTTTAGTGATTTGGCTTTACTTGCCGAACAATTTACCATTGACGTTGCCTTTTTACCAATTGGTGATAATTTTACAATGGGACCAGAAGATGCAGCGAGAGCAGCAAAACGGATTGGCGCTAAGCTAGTCGTTCCTATCCATTACAATACATTTCCTGTTATCCAACAAGATCCTCAACTATTTATTGAGAAGTTGGCAGGGAACGAAGGAAAAATAATGAGCGTTTCTGAAACGCTAGAAGTGTAGGTTAAAGATATGGCGACGAAACATGACTTGATTTTAGAATATATCGAAAGCTTACCGGTTGGAAATCGTATTTCAGTCAGAAGTATAGCAAAAGAATTAAACGTAAGTGAAGGAACGGCCTATCGTGCCATCAAGGATGCTGAAAATATCGGATTAGTTTCAACGATCCAACGTGTCGGAACAATCCGGATTGAGCGGAAATTGAAAAAACATATTGAACGACTGACGTTTGGGGAAGTCGTCAGGATCATTGAAGGAGATGTATTGGGAGGTGCAACAGGATTAGACAAAGTATTGAATAAATTTGTGATCGGTGCGATGACGAAACATGCGATGGAACGCTATATCACACCAGGATCACTGATGATCGTCGGTAACCGCTCGGAAGTTCAAAAATTAGCTTTAGAAGATGGAGCCGCCGTGCTGATTACTGGTGGATTTGACACTACCCCTGAGATTGCTCGCTTAGCAGACGAATTAGCGATGCCGATTCTTCGTACGACTTATGATACCTTTACCGTAGCAACGATGATCAACCGTGCTTTGAGTGATCAATTGATTAAAAAAGACATTATGCTTGTCAGTGATATCTATATGTCAGCAGAAAAGACACACTACCTGCTACAAACAGATACGATCGCCGATTATCAAAAACTATCAGAGGAAACGCACCATTCACGATTTCCAGTAGTGAACCGTCACATGCGCTTGATGGGAATTATTACTGCTAAAGATGTACTTGGTAAAGCAGATACACAAGTAATTGAGCGGGTCATGACAAAAGACCCGATCAGTGTGAAAAAAAACATGAGTGTTGCTTCTGTCAGCCATCAAATGATCTGGGATGGTTTAGAAGTCATGCCAGTCGTTTCGGATGATTTGACACTTGAAGGGCTGATTACTCGGCAAGATGTGATGAAAGCCATGCAGTTAGTTCAGCGACAACCGCAAATTGCAGATACGATCTCTGACCAAATCTCAGGAGGAATCCAAACGATCGATCGAGACCGAGACGGGAATCTTTTGGCAAATCCAAAGTTTAAATTTATGGTTACCCCTCAAATGGTCAATGGGGTCGGTACGATTTCATTTGGTGTATTAAGTGAGATCCTTTCTGATGTTGCACAAAAAACCATGGTATTAAATCAACGCAGAAATATCATGATCGAACAGATGAGTCTCCATTATCTACGTTTAATCCAACTTGAAAGCGAATTGGATATTCGTCCAAGAGTGCTTGAAATTGGTCGGAGATCAGCCAAACTAGACATTGAAGTATATATCGAAAATACGATCGTTTCCAAGGCAATCGTTGTTTGCCAAGTAATGGAACGTTCATAGAAAGTAGGGAAATAATGACTGTCCAATCTGAAATTTTAGCAGAAATAAAAACATATGATCGAATCATCATCCATCGACATCAACGTCCTGACCCAGATGCTTTAGGTTCTCAAGTAGGTTTAGCAGAGATTTTAAGAGCAACGTTTCCTCAAAAAGAAATTTACCAAGTCGGGGAAACTGTGGAGGGCTTGCGCTTTTTAGCAGAAATGCAAATAGTTGATGATCAAGTGTATGAAGAAGCTTTGGTCATCGTCACTGATACAGCAAATGCACCTAGAATCAGTGATGATCGTTTTAAGTTAGGTGAGAAATTAATAAAAATTGATCATCATCCAAATGATGAACCGTATGGTGATCTGGTCTGGGTCGATACGAAAGCCAGCAGTTGTAGTGAGATGATTACGGAGTTTGCCCTCATGTTTCCAAATGAGTTAACGTTGAATACTAGTGCAGCGCGTTTGCTTTATGCTGGGATTGTAGGAGATACAGGACGCTTCCTATATCCAGCTACAACCGCCAGGACGTTGGAAATTGCAGCAGATTTAAGACGTTATCCTTTTGATGCCAGTGCATTGAATCGTGAAATTGAACAAATGCCGATGAAAGTTGCTAAACTTTCAGGTTATTTATACCAAAATATCCAGGTTGATGAAAATGGCGCAGGAAAAGTGATTTTATCACAAGAACTCCTTTCGCAATACGGAATTGATGATTCTGAAACAGCAGCTGTTGTTTCCTTGCCTGGTGTCATTGATGAGGTATTAGCTTGGGGAATCTTTGTGCAACAACCTGAAGGATATTACCGTGTACGGTTACGTTCGAAAGGCCCGATCATTAATGAATTAGCGAAAAAGCATCATGGTGGTGGCCACCCGCTCGCAAGTGGCGCAAGTGCGAAAGATTTAGCGGAAGTGGCAGAAATTTATGACGAAATCAAAGAGATTTGTCATGCGTATCAAAGATAGTAACTATTTTAGAAGAGAGAGTTGTTCGTTGTAAAAAGGATTTTTACTAAACTTTGTTTTAAAAATCACAAGTCTCTCTTTTCAAAAGACACGTTATCCGTTACAATAATGCTCAACGCTATTTTTAAAGGAGAAAGAAGATGACATTACCAAACTGCCCACAATGTGGCTCTGAATACACTTACGAAGATCGAGGATTATTTATTTGTCCTGAATGTGCAAATGAATGGACAAATGAAGAACAGGACCAAGTAGATGGCTTGATCGTTCTTGATGCTAATGGTAATCCTTTGGCAGAAGGCGATAGTGTGACAGTGATCAAAGATTTAAAAGTGAAAGGTGCATCTGGTGCCATCAAACAAGGAACAAAAGTGAAAAATATTCGTCTAGTGGAAGGCGACCATAACATTGATTGTAAAGTCGATGGATTTGGACCGATGAAATTAAAATCAGAATTTGTTAAAAAACTCTAATACACTCAAGGTATTTTCACCTTCTTTTTAGATCACTCATGGTAAAATAAGTTAAAATAAAAAGGAGTGGATTTATCATGTATGGATATGGCATGTATGGCTTTTTTGATCCTACATTTTTGTTAGTGATCATCGGATTAGTTATTTCCGGTATTGCCTCAGCTTATGTGAACAGTACTTTTCGTAAATATGACAAAATCAGAAGTAAGAATAACGTGACGGGTACTCAAGCAGCGCAATACATTTTACAAAGTCAACAAATTAATGATGTCGGTGTCCAACAAATTGCAGGAGATTTGACCGATAATTATAATTCAGGAAATAAAATGTTGAGCTTATCACAAGCAACGGCACAGTCTACTTCGGTAGCTGCAATTGGTGTTGCTGCCCATGAATGTGGGCATGCGGTACAAGATGCTGTTGGTTATGCGCCACTAAAGATTCGTGCCGCACTGGTTCCAGTGGCTAATTTTGGTTCGATGATTTCATTTCCATTGATTTTGATTGGTGTTTTACTGAGCTGGAATGATACATTGATCAACATCGGTATTTTTGCTTTTTCACTTGCGCTTTTGTTTCAGCTAGTTACATTACCAGTCGAATTTAATGCATCCAGACGAGCCATTCAAATTCTAAGCGAAGGTGGTCTTCTGACAGCAGAAGAAGTACCAATGGCTAGACACGTACTCTTTGCCGCAGCATTGACATACGTAGCTGCAGCACTTGCCACTTTCTTACAATTGCTTCGTTTGATCTTATTATTCGGTGGTAATCGTAGAGACTAGTACATGGGACATTATTAAGGTCCTTACTAGCAATGAAAAATCGTAAGTAATCATCGTTAAACCGCTTTGACCTGGTTCAAACGCAAAGAGTTGAATAAGATAGGGCTATCTATCAAGATAATAGTTAAGTATAGGACAACAGGTTGTCCTATACTTTTTTGGCTTGTTTCAGCTATTTTCCAGCTTAAGGAAACAAAAGGATTATTTTTGGTGGAGTCTTTGTATCAGATGGAATAAATGGAGCCAAAGTTCATCTTCACGTTCAGGGTCAAGATAAAAGATATCTGCCGTTTGTTGTTGGGTATCGAACCAATCAGTGACGATTAAATCAGCTTCTTCAGGGTTTTCGGTGATTTGTAAAAACTGATGATTAAAAATATTTTTTAATAATTTTTCGATGTGGTAGTTTCCCGAAAAGACCTTGCTTATTTGTAGATGTATCGCTAATTTTTTATTTTCTTCCGATTTTAAAAGTGTATAGATCAGGCGACTAAGATGTTCGTGCAGTAAATTTTGGCTTGGTTGAGAAGTAAACGTGTCAGCGATGATCATTTGTATTTTTTTTAATCGTTGATCCGAGGCATCGATTTTCATATTTTCAGAAGGATAATAAAGTGCATGGAAGTAATCGATTTTTTCTTGGAATAAAAAAATAAACGTCGTCAGCATCATAATCAAATAATGGTAATAATATTTCTTTTCACCAGCAGATATCGAAGGGAATGACTCAGCTATTTTTTGATCAGAAAAGAAACTTGTCGACAAAGCGAATGATTACTTTTAGAAAACTCATAGCCAAAGAGTGTTTTTTGTTGTTCGGGAATGAGGTTAGGAAAAAAATAGCAAAGTAAAAAATTAAAGTATAGTACTTCATTTTGGACAAGACTTTCAGGCAAGGATTGGGACAATTGTTTTTTCAATTCGCCGCTAAAATCTTTTGTAGAAGTTAAAATTTTCATTGTTTCATAGCTTTCTAAGAGGCTAGCATCTGGTAATTGATGATGAGCAGATCGCATTAAAAAGATTGCCACTAATAAGTAAACTTTTTCTTGTATCTTTGATGTTTTCTTGGTCATCAAAAGCTCATTGGATAAATGAGTATGCTTTACTTGGGAAAGTTTCATATTTGTCAAAGGCCAATCAATCCCCTGAAAAGCATCAGAAAAAAAGAAATACATATAAATTCTAATCGATAATTCATCGCCTTTCAAAATGTAACAATTTTGGCGAGAGATGATTTGCAGATGGAACTTTTTAAGTGATTTGTTTAATTGATTAGTTAGTTTTTCTAAATAAGAAGGAGATATGTACAACTTTTCCAGTAATATTTTTTTTGAAACACGGCTGTGTGGCGAATCAAAAAGTAACAATAAAAATTAAAACGATTTGATTCGCGTAGGAAAAACAATTTTATATAATGAAAGATCGCCATTTTTTCATCTTTATGTTGTGAATCTAATTTCAATTCGCCTTTGGCAGTTGAGTAAATGAATCTAGGGATACTTAGTTGTTGAAAAATAGTCCCGTTTAATTTGCGGATGATTTCTTTGATCGTTCTCTTAGGGATTGATAGAACCTGAGATAATTCACGTAAGGAACATTTATTGGTTTGAACAATGGTATAGAATACTAACAATTCTTTCTTTTTTGCGTCCGTTAACATAAGTTGCTCCTTTTCCTTTTATTTTTTGTCCATGGGAGGACATAAACTGTGAGTGGAAAGAGTTTTTAATGTATGTTATTCTCACATAGTAGTAGTTGTTGTATGTACATGTTGTTATTTAAATGGTATATAACAATCGTTTATTCTATTGTTGTTTTTTTCGCTCATTTTGTCAAGTTATAACAGATTAAATAATCAATTTATATAACAAAAACATTGTTATTTAGCTGATTTTGTTATGTTGGGTTTTGAGTACTGAAGAAAGTTATTAATAAAATGAGCTTCTTGTTGAAATTGTACCTAAATATATTTTTTTGATGTTATGTTGTTATTTTTAATGGGGGATTAGTACTGTTCTCTAAATAATAATGCCTTTAATTTAGAGGTGACTAAAAATAATGTCTTTTTAAAAAAAAATGATCAAAAGTGAGAAAGGAAGAATTGTATGAGTAGAGTAACAAATTTTAGCAAAGAGTATTTACTCTTTAAAAGTATGGTATATGCTGAAGAAAATGGCTTATCAAAGATAACAGCTAGGAGTTTAGCTTCTTTTTGTGGCTGTTCCACTTATCCGATTTATGCCCACTTTAAATCAATACGTATATTAAAAGAAAAAATACTTGAAGAAATAACGATCTGTTTTGATCGCTATTTATCAGAATATGTCATTGATGATTTCTTCAGTATCGTCCATCTACTAAAAGAGTTCTTTTCAATCCATGAAAGCATTCGTGGAGTAGTGATTAAGTCTGAGTTAGATATGGCTTCCTTATTTAAACGTGCGTTTTCAGAATATGTCAAAGAACATACTGGGATCAAAGAGCCTTACTTATTAGAATTACTTTGGCTCAATGCATTAGGCAGTTTGAACTCAGATCGATCTTCTCATGAATTTTTTGAAACAATGACATTGATTTGGAATAAATTGGCTGAGTTGGAAGAGAACTTGCCTGAAGTATTAACAAATATTGAATATTCCCCTAAGTAAATGGATGAAACGATGCTGAAGCGTCCTTTCATATAGATGATCAGAAAAATTGGTGGTAGCGTTTTATCTTTCGGCGATTTTGAAAGTGAAAAAGGGTAAATAGTTCGTTTATCTTTTTATCTATGCTATGATTAATATAGATAAAAGGAGCTGATAATGATGAAAACATCAACAAAAGTAACAATTGGATTAGGTGTCGCAGCAGCAGCAAGCGTAGCGACAGCAGTAGTTGTTTCGGGAAAAGTCATTGAAAAAATCCATCATTTGACGAACCGGGCAAAAGTAAAAAAGTTCGTTAATGAGACATTTGATGGAAACGAAAAACTACTAGATATCGTTGAACATTTATCGGATAGTGATTTAGATTCTTTGATGGGAATCCTGGCGAAGATCAAGTCAGGCAAAAAGAAAATTTCTGTCTACGGAGATTCTCTAAAAGGATCAACGGAAGATGTGAAAGACCGTTTACTCCATTACGTTGATAAAATCATGTGATGCAACAAAAAAAGTAAAGTTAAAAGTACAAAAAGAGCGAAAGTATTAGAAAATGGGACAAACATTATTGGTTTGTCTCATGAACGAATACTTTCGCTTTTTGTGTTCAATGTGTTTGTTCTTGCAGTAAGAGCAAATGACAAAACAGTAAATCATTTGCTTCTTTTAAGTTGAACCCAGTTTGTTCTTGGAATTTTTCGATTTTGTATTTCAATGTATTTCGATGAAGAAAGAGTGATTTAGCTGTCGAACTAATATTACCTAAATTTTTCCATAACACTGAAATGATCTCTTCCATTTCTGTCCGTTTGACCATCTCCTGATAACTTGCAATTAACTGATTGTTGTTCATTGTTCCTTTTGTATAATGATGTAAAGCCACCTCCGATAATGAGATTGCGCCACCATGTAAAGCAAAGTGCTTTTTTTCTTCAAAAAATATTTTCCGCTCTTCAAAAAACAGTTCTGAAAAATTGGGAGAAGGCAAATGAAATGAGCCAATAAATACTTGGGTAGTAATTTCAAAGTCTGCATCTAATGAAAGAAAAATACCTCTTAGCTCAGAAATTTCTAGATAACTAGGATATTTTTTTTCAATCAGTACAGCATCGGTTTCTGTATAAAAGAAAAAATCTTCTAAGTGGAAAAACATTTCACCGATTGTTTCTTGCCATTGGCGCTTAAGAAATTCTCCTCTTGGATCAATGTGAAATTGAATCATGCGAAAGCTTTCTTCTGCTACTAGCGGTTTATTTTCAAATAGATAATGATACCACGGATGATTATCTTCGACAGTAGCTACAGGGAATAACGCTTTCAAAATATTTGTTTCTTGTGTCGAAATCGTCGATTGATCGATCCATAAAAAATAATCATCAATTGCTAAAGAGAGAATTCCTTTATCGGAAGCAGGAGAATTTTTTTTCTGTGCATTAGGATAAAGTGTTATCAGTTTTGTCAAGTCCATCAAAGTCACCTCAAGTTTTATTTTACCATAAGACAAAAAGCTAGTTACAACCTTTTTGTCTTATGCTAAAGTTAAGCAAGAAAATGAAAAGTAGGGGATCGATTGGAAATGAAGGAAATCGATAATGAAAAACATGAAAAATGGATGCGGTTAGCCATTGAAGAAGCTCAGAAAGCCCAACAATTAGCGGAAGTACCAATTGGAGCGATTGTTGTTTTAAATGATGAAATCATTGGAAGAGGCTACAATTTAAGAGAAACCACGAAAGATGCAACCACGCATGCGGAAATGATTGCGATCCGTGAAGCTTGTCAAAATGTTGGAAGTTGGCGTTTAGAAGAAGCCCAATTATATGTGACACTCGAGCCTTGTCCTATGTGTAGCGGTGCGATGATTTTATCTCGAGTCAAAGAAGTATACTTCGGTGCGTATGATCCAAAGGGCGGAACAGCGGGAACATTAATGAACTTGTTGACAGATGAACGCTTTAACCACCAAGCCCATGTAGTAGGAGGCGTTTTGGAAACGGAATGTGGCCAACTTTTAACGGATTTTTTTAGAGAGTTGCGCTTAAGAAAAAAGAAATTAAAAAAAGGCTAGCCAAATAAAAAAAAATCAGGTATACTATTATTTGCCGAAAGGCTAGGACAATGGCGGGCTTGTGAAGCGTGTCAGATCTGGAAGGAAGCAGCACTAAGCAGGATCCGCCATGTGTCTGATTAAAACGAATCTTAAAAGCGTGATAGGTAGTACTTTACTACTTGTTACGTTTTTTTTGTATAATGAACCAGTGTCTCTTTAGTTTTTTAGGTACTTTATTTGTATTTTATAGAGAAGTAAATAGATAGAGTATAATTGTTATTGGTAAAAAGACAGCATTCCATACCAATGACCTAAAAATAAATAATCGAAAGAGGTACATATTGATGGGAACGGAACACAAGCAAATGATATAAACGACGGTATACAGATGGCTAGTGACTATCTTGGGCTACAATTGTCTTATTATATTGAGGAAGAAAATAAATTGCCGTCTAGCTCAAGTATAAATAATATTAATGTAGAAAACTCTTTTCCTTTTGAGTAGACAAATACACACAATAAAGAGTATTTATTTGTCACGCTTGTTTCAGTTAATATAAAAGAGTATCTGGACATGGAAAAGAGAGAACGTAAAAATGTGTCTATTCCTAAATGGGCAGATAAATTAGGCAAAGAATTGAAGATCAATTTTTCTGAAACATTGACACATGCGATTTTAAGAAAGCAGAAGAAGTAAAAAATAATTAAAATAAATGACAAGAAAAAAGCCTAGAATAAAATTTAACTTTAAGCTGAAATATGGATTTTACAAATATTCACAACGAATATTTTGTGAAATTCTTTTTTTGAATATGCAGAGAACTTGATAAAATGACAGCTCTAAATTTAATAGTGAACGAATAAGTTGACTTAAGAACAGTGAAAAGTTGAAAGAATCATTTGAGTGATTTTGCTCAAATGATTCTTTTTTTTGTCACAAATTTTATTATTTTCCAACATATCTAAATGGAAACAAAAATCTTTAGCAAAGTAGTGAAAGGAAGGTCTGACAATGTAAAAAGAAGAATAGTGTATCAAACAAATGATGAAAGCTAAAAGCAAGGGACTCAAAACTGCAAACTAATGTCTGTTATTGAGGGCATTTCTTTCGCAGTCATTACGTTTAAAAGGAGGTGTTAGTATGACGGCATTAACGAAAGTCTTTGCTAATGATCAAGCATTAATTCACAGTTTTTTTCTAGTGGTTCTATTAGATCTCATAACAGGTTGGCTTAAAGCAAAAGTCAATCATGTTTGGTATTCAACGCTAAGTTGGCGAGGACTTTGGAAAAAACTCAGTCATTTTGTGTTATTGATCCTGACGGGAGTCGTTGATTTTGTGTTGATCCAAAACGGCGTTCATTTTGAATTTACGTTAGTAAAGGTTTTTACGACTTGCCTGATTTTCACTGAGATTGGGAGCATTTTGACCAATATTGCTGAGTCAGAAGTAACGACTTATTTTGAGGGGATTTTAAAATCAATTCAAGACAAAATGAAACCAAAACAATAACGAAACAGAGAACGATTAGGAAGGATCAAAGTGAATTTACTGAGATACTACGTGATAATGACTTTTTTATTTACTAACAAAGCAACCTAGGCACAGCTTTTTAGAAAAAAGTGAAAGATTTTATTTTTTCTGTCACAAATCACTAAAATAGCTCACATATCTATGTGATTCGAATCAAATGATCAAAATAATTTTTTAGGAGGATGAAAGATAACAGTAAGTAATAAGCTGTGTACATTTAAAGGCGCAACTAATATGAAAAAATGATTGAAAGTAAGGAGCGAACAATTATTATGGGACAATTTGAAACAGCAAAAACAATTTGGGATTACTTGGTCAGTCAAGGTTGGTCAAAAACCGCAGTTGCTGGATTATTAGGGAACATGCAATCAGAAAGTGGCATTATTGCCGACCGATGGGAGAGCGACATTGTCGGAAATATGTCTGGTGGATACGGACTAGTGCAATGGACACCAGCATCTAAATATATCAATTGGGCAAATGCGAATGGATTAAATTACAAAGACGTCATTTCTCAATGCAAACGTATTGAGTGGGAGGTAGCAAACAATCAACAATTTTATAATATATCTATGACGTTTCAACAATTTAAGACAAGTAACAAATCTCCAGAAGAACTGGCGAATATTTTCATTCAATATTATGAAAGACCGGTAAATGCAAACCAACCAGCAAGAGCGCAACAAGCTAGATACTGGTACCAACAATTAAACCGAACAAAAGTCGTGGATTGGTTCAATAAACATCGTGGACAGATAACCTATTCCATGACTGGCTCAAGAAACGGTACAGATGGAACGGCAGATTGTTCTGGAAGTATTACTCAAGCAGTCAAAGACAGCTCTGGAATTCCTTATAGCTATTTATATAATACGGTTACCCTTGGTGGTTATCTCCAGAGATGTGGTTATGTATTAGTTTTAGTCGGAAATTCAAACGCTTCCAATCTTTCTCAGCTGAAAGATGAGGATATTGTTTTACTTTCTGGTGGGTCCTCGATGGCTGATTCAGGTGGTGCGATTGGACATACAGGTGTGATTACTGGTGGTGGTAAAAACATCACTTCAACCTGTTACTATACGCAAGGAGAAAAAAATACTGCGATTCAAGAATTACGTTTTGATAAAAATTATATCGTTGCAAATGGGTTTCATTATTATGAAGTTTGGCGTTTTTCTGGCGGTTTTAATCAATCAAGTTCAACAGGAATGACTAATGACCCAACGCCACCTTCATTTTCGACAAATGTTCATTATAGTTTACGAGTGTTGGGGGGAGCTTGGTTAGGAGAAATCACTAACTTTAACAATTCAGATTCTAATGGTTTTTCAGGATTACCGAATCATCAACACGATATGCTATATATCAAGGTTGATAAAGGAACATTACGTTATCGAGTACACACGATGACAAGCGGTTGGTTAGATTGGGTTAGTAAAGGTGATCCAAATGACATGGTCAATGGATGTGCAGGGAATCCTGGAGAAGCGATTGATGGTGTACAAATTTATTACACAACACCTGCTGGAGAAACTTATTCACAAGCATATTACCGTTCACAAACGACCGCTCGTGCTGACTGGTTACAAACTTGTTGCGATGATGGAACATCGATCGTCGGTTATGATGGTTGGGCGGGGATGTTTGGCGAACCGTTAGACCGTCTGCAAATCGGGATTGCGAAATCCAATCCTTTATTTACTTATTCACCAGGGGTAAATAATGGGGGAAGTTTTTCTACCAATGTTCACTATGGGTTACGTGTGTTGGGCGGAAGTTGGTTAGGAGAAATTACCAATTTCAATGATGTCGATTCCAACGGTTTTTCAGGATTGCCAAATAATCAACATGACATGCTTTATATCAAAGTAGATGCGGGAACGATTCGTTATCGAGTCCATACGGTAAAAAGTGGTTGGTTAGATTGGGTCAGCAAAGGTGATCCAAATGATATGGTCAATGGATGTGCAGGAAATCCTGGTGAAGCCATCGATGGTGTGCAACTTTACTATACAACACCTACAGGTAAGACATTATCGCAAGCCTACTACCGTTCACAAACGACCGCCCGAGCTGGTTGGCTAGGAGTATGTTGTGATGATGGCACCTCTATTGCTGGCTACGATGGCTGGGCAGGGATGTTTGGCGAACCATTGGATCGTCTACAAATCGGGATAGCTGCATCTAATCAATTTTTTGATTAAAAAAACTTTAATTAGTTGTCTGAAAAGAGAAAAATGAGAAACTGATTACTACTTGATTATTACTGAAGAAGTAGTGATAGAAGAGTTAGTTTTAAGAAATAAGCCGAAGAATTCCGACATTCGTCCTGCGTATATTGGAAATTCTACGGCTTATTTCTGTCGATTTGATTGAAAGTTAGCTGACGAATGAATGGGCAATGCCAATAGAATTATGTCTATTAATCATGTTTTGCTGTAACGTATTTTTTCATCACTTTTCTACCCTAAATCGCTAGCTAGGGATAGACTGATTATTAGCTTGATCCGATATTATCCACAAGGCTAACGTTTAGAATGGGGTCTATTCACAGCGGAGGAATTTGATTTTCTTTAAAATCTTTCAAAGTGAACAAAGAAAAAGCCTATGGTATGATAAAGAAAAGTGAGGCGAAAGAATAAGATGGAAAAAATAGTTCTATTACATACGAATGATTTACACTCGCATCTAGAAAACTGGCCTAAAATCAGAAGGTTTATTGAGCAAAAAAAGCGTGAAAACGAAAAAAAAGAAAATACCACGACCATCACTGTTGATTTAGGTGACTTTGTTGATCGCTGGCACCCGCTATCAGAAGCAACCGATGGACAAGCAAATGTTGAACTAATGAATAACGTAGGTTATGATGCTGTGACGATAGGTAATAATGAAGGCGTGGGAAATGCCAAGGATCAATTGAATCATCTTTATGATCAGGCAAACTTTGATATTTTATTGGATAATTTGTTTGATAAACATCTGTTGCAACCGCCGAAATGGGCAAAAAAGTACAAGATCATTGAAACTCCTCAACAGACTAAAATCGGCTTACTGGCTTTGACGGCTCCTTTTCCCTTAACTTATAGTCCAAATGGTTGGGATATCAGAAACCCTTATGATATTTTGCCTGAATTAGTGGAAGAACTAAGACCAAAAGTAGACATCTTGGTATTGATGAGCCATCTAGGTATCCAAGACGATCGTCAAATTGCCCAAGAACTTCCATCAATCGATGTAATCTTAGGATCACATACGCATCATTTGCTGATTGATGGTCAAATCGTTAATGGTGTTCAGCTTGCAGCAGCGGGAAAATATGGACAATACGTTGGAGAGGTTCATCTCACCGTTGATGAGCATAAAAACATCATCCAAAAATCAGCTCGGGCTATCCCAACAGAAACGATGATGACGTTTATTGAAGATGAGCAGGAAAGCCAAGATTATTTAACTAAAGGGCACGAACTATTAGCGGCAAAAAAAGTAGCCAAGTTACCTTATGATTTATCAGTAGATATTTTTGCGGAACATTCTTTTATCTATGAGGCGTTAGAAGCAGTCAAGTATCGTGGGCAAACACAAGGCGCAATGCTAAATAGTGGGTTGTTTTTAACTGGATTACCAGCAGGGCTGATCAATCAGGATCAACTGCATACGGCATTGCCTCATCCAATGCATTTACTGAATGTCACACTTAAAGGAAGTGATTTGATTCGATTGGTATTAGAAATCGAAAAAAATCGTGCCTTTTTACGCAATTACCCAATCAGAGGTATGGGATTTCGGGGAAAAATTTTTGGACAAGTGGTTTATAGTGGGATCTCTTATGATGCAGTGAATCATCAAGTTCACTGGCTGAATCAGCCGATAGATAACGAGCGTCGATATACATTTACAACAGTGGATCATTTTATGTTTGTACCTTTCTTTCCAACGATTGAGATTGCTGGTGAAAATGAATTTTTATTTCCGGAATTTATTCGTAGCGTAGTAGGGGAATACTTAAATGCTCACTATCCAATAAAATAAAAACAAGGTATAATAGGAATGATAGGTGGTGAAAGCATGTCGGCAAAACAAAAAGAGCAACACGCCGTTGAAGCTAAAACAAAAGAAAAACAGACAGCGAAAAATGTCGAGGACCATACGGTGACAGAAGAAATCACCGCCGTGTTAGAAGAAATTATCGAAGAACCCAAACCGGAGAAAGTAAAGGGAGAAATCATTACTTTCATCGATGAGAAGAATTTTTTGATTGGCGAACAGCACTATCGCCTAGTAAAGGATCATCGAGAGGGGTTCAATCCAGAAAAACTTGGCGAAAGATATAGTGAAGTCTTGTCGCGTTATGACTATATCGTTGGTGATTGGGGCTATGAACAACTAAGATTAAAAGGATTTTTCCGTGTAGATAACAGACGTGCTCATCCCGACCAACGAATTGATGCTTTGGAAGATTATTTGTATGAGTATTGTAATTTTGGTTGCGCTTATTTTGTGATTGAACAAATCGGAGGTAAGAAGGAAAAAAATACTCCTCGCCGAAGAAAAAAGAAAAATCAAAACCAACATCGTGCGTACATTGATGAGAAAAAAGGACCCGTTTCTTCAAATCACAAAAAACCGGTCATCAAAAAAAGAAAAACAGAACAAAAAAAGACTGAAAAAACATCAACTAAACCAAAAGCCAACACTAATTTTACGATAAGACAAAGGGAAGAGTAAAGATGGATTATAAAGGATATTTGATTGATTTAGATGGAACGATTTATCGGGGGACTGAACCTATACCTGCTGGGAAACGTTTTGTGGAGGCTCTTCAGGCAAAAAAACAGCCTTTTCTGTTTGTTACGAATAACACCACAAAAAGTCCACAAGCAGTAGCAAATCGCTTGGCAGATGAATTTGATATACACGTTAGCCCTGAAACTGTTTATACAGCTTCTTTAGCAACGATCGATTTTATGCACGCTGCCGGGAAAGGAAACACGTTTTATGCCATAGGTGAAGCTGGTTTGATCGATTTGATTTTAGAAGCAGGATTTGTCTGGGACGAAGAAAATCCCGATTATGTAGTAGTCGGTCTAGATAATTATCTGACGTATGAAAAAGTAGTCAAAGCGACTCTTGCAATCCAAAAAGGGGCAACATTTATTGGAACAAATCCAGATAAAAATATTCCAACTGAGCGTGGGTTGCTGCCGGGTGCAGGATCGGTAATTTCGTTTGTGGAGACAGCTACGCAGACGCCACCGATTTATATTGGCAAACCAGAAGCGATCATTATGGATAAGGCGGTAGAAAAATTAGGTTTAACGAAAGCAGATGTCATCATGGTTGGAGACAACTATGAAACAGACATCCAAGCAGGGATTCGAAATGGGATTGATACGTTGTTGGTGCTCTCAGGATTTACGAAAGCTGAGGATGTACCTTTATTACCGGTACCTGCTACACACGTTCTCCGTTCGTTAGATGAGTGGAGTTTCTAGAATGAGAAAAACAAAATGGGTGTGGGGAGAATATGCTGGTTTGGTTTGTCTATTCTTCATGCTGATCAGTCTGGCGATCGCGATAACAATCAATTTTCGCTTTCTCTATGAACTAGACATCAAATATCTGAACATATTGGATCATACTACGCTTGATCAAGAAACTTTATTGAAAAATTTTGATCAATTAATGGCTTATTTAAATAATCCTTTTCAGAAGGAATTAAGTCTGCAAAATTTTCCTATTTCTACAAGTGGGGCACATCATTTTTATGAAGTCAAAAAACTTTTTTTACTTAACTATTTTGTGCTGCTGCTGACGTTGATACCTAGTATCTACTATCTTTTTTATCTGAAACGTCATAAGCGTTTTTGGCGTTTAGTTCAACCGTTTAAGATTGGAATGCTCGTACCGATTGTTTTTGGCTTTTTTATGTTGGTAGGATTTGATCGCTTTTTTATCTTGTTCCATGAAACATTTTTTAACAACGACGATTGGTTGTTTGATCCGACAACCGATCCAATCATTAACGTCTTACCAGAACAATTTTTTATGCATAGTTTTATTTTATTTTTTATTTTAATTGAACTCTTTTTTGCTTTTTTTGTGATCATTGGAAAAAGAGAGCTAAAAAGAAGTTAAAATCAAACATAGAATAGAACAAATCATAATGCCTATTTTGTTTCAACAGAATAAAAAAAGCCCGAGACAAGGAGATTGTCTCGGGTTTTTGCTTTAAACGGTGTTCAAAGAGCTGTCCTTCGGTATTAAGTCAAAAAATCTCAAAACATGAAAAGCTGTTTCGAGATTTTCGTCCTTAATACTCAGGACAAAACGCTCTTTTCACAACCTCTTTCTCTAAACGGTGTTCAAACATCAGCTCCTTGAAATAAGCCTGAATTTTTCAAAATATGAGAAGCTATTTTAAAAAATTCTTTCTTATTGTCATCGGAGCTATACGATGTTTTCACAACCTCTGATTCACGGTGTTCAAAGAGCTGTCCTTCGGTATTAAGTCAAAAAATCTCAAAACATGAAAAGCTGTTTCGAGATTTTCATCCTTAATACTCAGGACAAAACGCTCTTTTCACAACCTCTTTCTCTAAACGGTGTTCAAACATCGGCTCCTTGAAATAAGCCTGAATTTTTCAAAATATGAGAAGCTATTTTAAAAAATCCTCTCTTATTCGCTCGGAGCTGATCGCTTCTTTCACAACCTCTTATTGAGTCAAACGACTGCGTTTTTCTGGCTCTTGGTGAGCAAGACGACTGGCAGCAGAGGCAGCGATTGCACCCACGATGTCATCCAAGAAAGTATGCACATTTTTTCCGTCATGGCTATTTAATTTTTGTAAAATACCAGGCTTTACTTTATCGATATAGCCATAATTAGTGAAACCGATTGTCCCATAGACATTTACAATTGATAAGGCTAGTATTTCATCGATCCCATACAGTCCTTCATCATCTTCAATGATATGTTGGAGCGGTGACATCAACTTATTTTCTTCTGCTAAAATATCTAATTGAACCCCAGTTATGATCGCGTTATGGACTTCACGTTTGGTTAAGACAGCGTGAACACTTTGGATACAATCTGCTAAAGTAAGATCAGTAATGTAATCTTTTTGTAAAAACATCACTAGCTCAGCAATGTCTTCAAGGGTTACTCCACGCTCATTGAGCAATTCACGTGCTTTTTCTTCTAGCGTTTCAGTTTTGATAACCATTTTCTTCCTCCTTTTGCTTCTGTGAATCAACTATATTGTTAGCCTACCAAATAAAAAAGCAAGAAACAAATGTTGTCTCCTCTGCTTTGGACAAAATGGTCAAAAATCACACAAGCTATCCTATTTCGGAGGAACTTTTTTATCATATAAACTGGTACTATGTCCAGGTTGTGTGCGTTCTTTAGGGTTAATAAAGTGTAACGCATTATTGACAGCTGTAGGTGCTTCGCCAAATCCAGTAGCGATCAATTTTACTTTTCCTTTGTAAGAACAGATATCGCCAGCAGCATAAACGCCTGGTATCGAGGTTGACATATCTGAGTTTACTGAAATTGCATTTCTGGTACTTTCAAGTCCCCATGTTGAAAGATGTTCTAGATTTGAGGTGAACCCATAATTAACAATCAATGAATCAATCAGTAACTCAATTGTTTCCTCGCTTTTTACCCGTTTTAAGCGAACAGCAGTCAATTCCCCATTTTTTCCAGATAATTCATCAATGAGATAGGGAGTTAAAAGATTGACTGATGAAGCTTTCAATAAGTTTACACTATGCTCATGAGCTCTAAATTCTGGCCGGCGATGGATAAGATAAACTTCACTCGCAATCGGTTCTAGCATCAATGCCCAATCAATTGCTGAATCACCACCACCTGCAATTGCTACTTTTTTACCAGCATATTTCATTAAATCGTTCACAAAATAATCGAGACCGTGATGCTCATAAGTTGTTGCTTCTGGTACATTTAATTTTCTAGGTTGAAAAGAACCGCTTCCTAAAGTCAAAATGACTGCTTTTGAATACTGGATTCCTTTAGTAGTTGTGATTTCAATTATTTCATCTTCTTTAGTAATAGAAAGAACTTCCTCATTCAAATGAAAAGAGTGATTGAATGTGGTTAACTGTTTTTCCAGATTTGCTACTAAGTCACTGGCTTTCACGGCGGGATAGCCGGGAATATCATAAATATATTTTTCTGGGTAAAGCGTTGCTAATTGCCCACCTAGTTGAGGTAAACTGTCAATGATCTTAGTTTTTGCTTGACGCATACCTGCGTAAAACGCTGCAAACATCCCTACTGGTCCTGCACCGATAATTGTAATATCATAGATTTCCATAGAAAACTTCCTCCTCATACCCACACTATAGCAGAATTTAATTGAGAATACTTCTCAAACAAATGATTTATTTCTAATTCTTAAGGAGATTGGGGCAGAAGCGAAAACGATCTCTCGTGAAATCTACTGGTTCACATATTTAAAAATACTCGTGGATTATTTTTTAAGTCAGAGAAACGCAGAAAAGTATCTATCATTTGATAAAAAGTATATAATCATTTTTACATAAGGATGAGTCTTTTTGTTTTCTTAAGTTTCATGTAACAGCGAATAGAGAGAATATGTTATTATTACCAATGAAGGAATAATTTTTAGGAGGAAAAAGATATGGTATTCCCACAATTAAGCTTAGAAAATGAAAAAGGACCAAAGGCAGTAATAAAAACAAACCGTGGTGATATTACGGTCCAATTATTCCCAGAATTAGCGCCTAAAACAGTTAAAAATTTTATTGAACTTGCTAAAAAAGGATATTACGACGGAGTAATTTTCCACCGTGTCATCCCTGATTTTATGATTCAAGGTGGCGATCCAACTGGTACAGGTATGGGTGGCGAAAGTATCTATGGTGAAAGTTTTGAAGATGAATTTAGTCGTGAGTTGTTCAACTTACGTGGGGCGTTATCGATGGCTAACTCTGGACCAAATACAAACGGTAGCCAGTTCTTTATCGTGAATAATGAAAATGTACCAGCGAATATGCTAGATCAATTAGAAGGTGCAGGCTTCCCGGCTGAAATCATCGAAGCATACAAAGGTGGTGGGACACCTTGGCTAGATTTCCGTCATACTGTATTTGGTCATGTGATTGATGGCATGACTACCGTAGACGAAATTGCTAACGTACAACGTGGTCCACAAGATCGTCCAGTACATGATGTAGTGATCGAGAAAGTTGAAGTATCAGAATAATCACTCGCAATAGTAAGACATTTTAATTATTAACTAATCACAAAATAAACCAACTGGTTTCAATCATTGACCCAGTTGGTTTATTTTATTTCTAATTAGAATAGAACCTCGTTTAAAAGTCGTCAAAAATGCTTTTGTTTTTTATGTGAAGGCTTTTTTTATCCGCATCAATCCATCTAGTAGTGTTTCTTCCGGACAAGCTAAATTCAATCGCATATGAGCATGACCGGCAGGACCAAATGAGATGCCAGGATTTAAAACAACTTTTCCTTTGGTAATCAATGTTTGTTCTAGCAACTCGTCATTCGCTTCATAAGCAGAAAAATCTAACCACATCAAATACGTTCCTTCAATCGTCATCACACCTAGTTGAGGTAAATGTTTTTCAAAAAAAGAAGTGGCAGTGGCCGCGTTTTTTTCTATATAAGGAAGCAGTTGACTAAGCCATTCTCTACCCGTTTCGTAAGCAGCTTGTGTACCGATTAGACCAAAAGTATTTATATCTTGTTGCTGATTCATTAGTAACCGCTGTTCAAATTGTTCTTTTAATTTAGGATTTTTTATAAACACCATTGAGTTTTTAATCGCTGCTAAATTAAAGGTCTTGGTTGCCGAAGTAAACGTGATTAAAGACTGACTTAGTGTTTCATCAATCGTTAACATCGAGTTAAAATGGTTCGTTGAAAAAACTAAGTCTTGATGAATTTCATCACTAAAAAGCAGCACTTTGTGTTTCAAACATAGTTCGCTTAGTTGTGATAATTCTTCTTTAGTCCAAACACGCCCCCCTGGATTGTGGGGATTACAAAGGATTACCACTTTTACTTGTTGTTCAACGATCTTTTTTTCCATATCTTGAAAGTCCATCATGAATTTATTGTTTTGTTCAATTAATTGACTCCGTATAAGCTGACGGTGATTACTCTCGACGATTGCAGAAAAAGGTGGGTAAACGGGGTCATGGATCAGCACACTGTCACCTGGTTCAGTAAAAGTTTGAATTGCAACAGCTAAACTAGATAAAACACCGCTAGTAAAGACAATGTGTTCTTTTGTTAAAGATACCTGATGCTGTTGTTTTTCCCAATTGATGACTGCGTGATATAATTTTTCTGAAACGGTAGAGTAACCAAAAAGACCTTGAGAAACATAATTTTCAAAAGCTTTTTTTACTCCAACAGGTGATAAAAAATCCATGTCTGCAACCCATAAAGGCAATAAGTCGTCTCTTTGATAGGTTTCTTTAATTGAATCCCATTTTACGCTATCGGTATGTCTTCTTGAAACTTTCTTGTCAAATTCACTCATCTAAAGGACCCCTTTTTCTATTGAGTATTTTCAAAACTTCTTTTTTTAAATCATTTACAGTATAATGATAAATGCAAAGAGAGGGAAGTACATGACATATAAAATTGGACAAATAATTAAAGGAAAAATAACTGGAATACAGCCTTATGGTGCATTTGTGTCTTTAGACGAGGAAACACAAGGCTTGATTCACGTATCAGAAGTACAATCAGGTTACACGAAAAGTATTCACACATTGTTAAAAGTTGGTCAACCAGTAACTGTTCAAATCATTGATATTGATGAATATTCAAAAAAAATTAGTTTGTCGTTACGTACGTTGGAGAAGAAGAGCCCTGTTATTCCTTATCGAAGGAAAAGATACTTTACGAATAAAAATAAAAAGATCGGGTTTGCCACGATTGCGGAACAACTACCAAAATGGGTGGACGAAGCACTAGAAGAACTAGAACAGAAAGAAAATAAGAAATAAAAAGTGTATTTTTTCTGAAAATGTGCTAGAATTTTTATGTAAACCACAGAACAAGTTGATCGAGGTGGAAATTTTGGCAAGCAAAAAAGTAGCTGGTACAATCATGTTGCATTTGGAGGATGGATCAAAAAAATTTTTAGTCCATTCAATTGATGACAAGCTGGAGTTTGCATTAGCAGAGCTTTCAGAAGAAAAGACGGGGTTAGCAAACATACTTAGCTTTTTAAAAGAAATCGTTCATATTGATGTTAGCAAAATTAATTTGATGGAGTTGACCAATACACATATTAATCACGAAAATGTTCCATTGTTTGTTTTTGAAACTGAGCAAAAAAGTCAAAGTGAAGACTTAGGTAAAGGCTATCTTTGGGAAGACCCAGATCAAATGCGCTCTGTCCTTGGCACTTACGAAGTGGAAGGAGTTCCTTTCTTTTAATGTAGAATTAGACACCAAAAGAAACTTGAAAAAAATTCAAGTTTCTTTTTTTATGGTAACCGGTCCTCTTTAAAGGATGAAACGTTCAGTTTATCATGGATTATATTCGATAATGCAAACTTTTTTATGCTTCTTTTGAAGTAAAAGCGAATGATGATCTTTTGCTTGAATATTCTTTTGAAAAATTAAGTGAAAATGTTTGTTGACGTACCTTGGTTTACGTGATAAATTTATTAACGTTGATTTAAGAAACAGCGTAATGAAACTTTCTAAAAAAATAGCAGAAAAGTTCTTGACGTTTCTAAAAACACATGATAAGATAACTAAGTCGTTAAAAAACGACAGCTTACGAAGCTTGATTCTATCGAAAAAAAACTTCAAAAAAGTTGTTGACAAATAACAAACGACGAGTTATGATAAATGGGTTGCTGGAACACTTCTGAAAAACGAAGTCGAAAAAAACTTTTAAAAAGAGTTGACAAACAAACGTCGCTCTGATATGATATGAAAGTTGCTACGGCAATCTCAAC
>NZ_JBFOFT010000004.1:0-221650 GCF_040887425.1 Enterococcus sp. C53 | reverse complement strand
ATGGGGCAATAATCAGATTTTTTTCTGACTATTGTCCCACTCTCTTTTTTTATCTACTTTAAAAAAATTCGGTCCAGTTAGTAAAGTTTATTCGTGTAAGCTGTTTAGAATAAAAATATCATTGTTATTGTGAAGTTTTACTCAAAATCCTCTTGACTTAGAGTTGACTCCAAGTAGTACAATATCTTTTGTGGTAACAATTACTAAGGCCGAAATGAGTTATTCTTTTCGGACATGTTATTGCAAAAGGAGAGAGAATAGTGAGTATAAAGACAAACATCTTAGACCAAATCAATGGTCCAACAGAGGTAAAAAAACTAACGATAGACGAAATGTCTGAATTAGCTACAGAAATGAGAGAAAAGATTTTACAAAAAAATAGTGCAATCGGAGGACATGTCGGCCCAAATTTGGGTGTCGTGGAATTAACAATTGCTTTCCACCATGTGTTTGACTCGCCCAAGGATAAAATTGTTTGGGACGTTTCCCATCAATCTTATGGACATAAGTTACTAACTGGTCGTAAAAATGGATTTGAGGAGGGAAGTTACCACGAAATTAGTGGCTATTCCAATCAACATGAAAGTGAACATGATTATTTTACTGTGGGGCATACTTCAACTTCGATCAGTTTAGCGGTCGGTCTTGCAAAAGCCCGTGATTTGAAACAGGAGAAAGGAAATATCATTGCTTTTATCGGGGATGGTTCCTTAAGTGGAGGCTTAGCTTTTGAAGGTTTGAATAATGGTGGAACAATCAATTCTAATTTGATCGTTTTGGTTAATGACAATGAAATGTCCATTGATGAGAATCAGGGAAGTTTATATCGTCATTTAGCAGAGCTTCGTGAAAGCAATGGGACAAGTAATGATAATTTATTTAAAGCGATGGGGTATGATTATCGCTACGTTGCGGATGGTAATGATTTAGAAACAGTAATTGAGGTTTTCAGAGAAATTAAAGACATTGACCATCCAATCGTTTTACATGTTCACACCGAAAAAGGTCATGGCTATGAGCCAGCCGTCGAAAACAAAATGAAATATCATTGGCATGTACCGTTTGATTTAGAAACAGGCGAAGCGAAGAATGCTCCTACTAGTGAAAGTTTTAATCAAATAATTATGAACTATCTTGATGAAAAAACGAAAACAAGTGCAACGCCTATCGTGGCTGTGAATGCTGCGATTCCAGGAATGTTTGGCTTAAAGGAATTTCAAAAAAAACATCCAGAACACTACTTTGATGTGGGGATTGCAGAACAACATTCGATCACATTTGCTTCTGCTTTAGCATCTCAAGGGATTCGACCTGTGGTATTCCATTCAAGTGTGTTTTTACAACGAGCATATGATCAATTATCTCATGATTTAGCGATCAACGAAAATCCAGTAGTCATTCTAATTGGAGGAGCAAGCATTTCAGGAAGTGATCGTACCCACCAAGGGACTTTTGATATTCCTTATCTTTCAAGTATTCCTAATATTAAATATTTAGCGCCAGCTACGAAGGAAGACTTACTTTCGATGTTGGATTGGAGTTTATCACAAACCGATACACCGGTTGCTATTAGAATCCCTGCTCATGGTGTGACATCTGGTGAAGCAATCGCAAAAGACTACGCTATTCCAAGTTACCAACGCTTGGTTGCTGGAGATAAAGTTGCAATCTTAGCACTAGGTGGCTTCCTTGAATTAGGTAAACAAGCTTTAGAAGAATTTGCGAATCAGGGGATTTCAGGCACTTTGATTAACCCTGGAACGATCACTGAACTTGATCATGAAACTTTAGAAGAATTAAAAGAAAATCACCAATTGATTATCACTTTAGAAGATGGTAGTCTTTCGGGCGGATTTGGTGAAAAAATCAGTCGTTATTATGGAGATTCAGCAATCCAAGTTCTAAACTTTGGTTCTCAAAAAGAGTTTACTGATAGTGTACCTGTTCAAACATTGTATGAACGTTATCATTTGACACCAAAACAAATCGTAGCAGATAGTCTTAGCAGTTTAAATCAATAGAAAAAACAGAGTAAATTCGTGATATCAAACGAATTTACTCTGTTTTTTTAAGAAATCCGACTTAAATAAACTATATTTATATTATGTAAACAAAGCTAGGGATAAACCGAACGATTAATGAAATAAACATTGCTTTTATCGATAAGAATCCCATAGAATAGAAAAGTAAAGAAATAATCTATTGTTAAGGAGGTTTTTTATTTGATTGATTTGCAAGAAATATTTACACAAAACCAGATTGCGTTTGAACTTTATCGCCATCGCCCAATTTTTACCAATGAGGATGCGTTAGTTGTAAAAGAGGAACAAGGGTTTAGTGGTACTGAGACGAAGAGCTTGTATCTAAAAGATAAACAAAACAATCGCTATATTTTTTTAACCTTCACGACTAAAAGAAGCGACTTTAAAAAATTAAGCAAACTGATTGGTAAAAGAGTGTCAGTTGTTTCGGCTGAAGAAATGGAAGCGGAAACGGGACAAAAGCCAGGTGCTGTTTCACCATTTGGTTATGAATCATCTGTTCCTATCATTATTGATGAAGAAATATTCGCTCAGGAAAAATTAGTATTGGTACCTGGTAGACCTGATCAAACCATGGTAGTCAAAGTAGCTGATTTAGATAAGATCATTCAAATATTAGAAATAAAAACGTATGTATTACCAGCAGGGGTGTAACCTGTAACCATAATGAAACAGGTTCATCTTAAGTAAAATCTTTTGTTTAACGTAAAGTTTCGTGATAGAAAAAACTACACATGAGTAAAGTGGCAGACGTGACGTTCCATACCAAAAAGCTTAGCTGATCAGAAAGTAAATCGAACATGGTTCAGACAAAAACGATGAGACGATCGTGAAAGTAAAACAAAAAAGCAAATGTCTAAACTATAAACAAAAGTGTCATTTTGTTATAAAACATCGATCATCAGCTTTTTTATTTGGAAATTATTTTGTTCCTGTAATCAAGTTAATTGAGATAATAGTTGATCATATCCTAATTCTCTGGCATAATCTTCGGCAGTTTTCCCTTGGTTATCACGCAATTCTTTATTTGCACCATGAGCCAATAATTCTCGGACGATGTCTTGGTAGATCTTTGAGCCATCTCACAAAGCCACAGCTTCAATTAACGCAGTATAGCCATAATGATTTTGATGGTCAATATCAACACGACCATCAGTTAGCAAAAGTTTGACGTTGGCTAAATGTCCTTTTTCGGCAGCTGGTATCAATGCATTACCACCAAAACGGTTAACGATCGACTGATCAGGTTCACTATTTTCAAGCATATAAGCAAGAATCTCAGTTTTTCCTTGTGCGCCAGCATATAAGTAAGGGCTATCTTGAATATGATCTTGTAAGTTGATGTTCGCACCGTGATCAACGAGGATTTTTGCAATATCGATCATATTATGGTGGACAGCAATCAATAATGGGATTCTCCTTTTTCATTTTGTTCATCAATCATCGCAGTTGACTGGTCTAACAACGTTTGAACTAGATTTAAATCCTCGGCACTAACAGCTTGTAACAAGCGACCTGGAGCAATTGACATTGGTGTTTCCTCCTTTGATGGATGGTTGGGATTAGTTGGTAAAGGCACAGAAGCTGTAGAATCCAAAACAATCGAATTCGTGCTAGTATTAGTACCATTTGACTGAGAGGAATGATCGGCACATCCTGCAAATACCAATAACGTAGGGAATAACCATAGGATTGAATAAGGTTTCATGAAAACGCCCCCTCCATATTATTTTAGTTGAAATAGCCATAAACAGCAAAGTAAATACTTGCTAAACAATGCACAGCTCTTTAATAGAGGAAAAAACGTAATTAGCAACACTTCCAATACGGATTCTTGACAAAAAAAGAACAATGATAGATAGTAAAAAATAGTGTCTGACTAAATCTAGACAGGAGAACAGTTTTTGATTCTGTCAAATGAAAGCAGGGGAGTAGATGTTTACACGTTTGTCATCTCAATTAACAGAAAGAGAAAATTATAAATTACTGATTGGTTCAATTATTCCCAGACCAGTAGCTGTTGTTTCAACATTAACTGAGAAAGGGAACTTAAACATTGCGCCATTCAGCTATTTTAATATCGTTAGTTCAAATCCACCCATCGTTTCGTTAGCTGTCCAAAGAAAGAATGAGCAGATGAAAGATACTGCTAAAAATATCTTAATAAGGAAAGCAGCAATTATCCAAGTTTTAGATGAGCAAAATGTGGTGGAGGTCAATAAAACAGCAGCAACTCTTCCGCAAGAAGAAAGTGAACTAACCTTGACTAACTTGACTACGAAAATAAATAGGAATGGTTCAATTCCACCAATCAATGAGGCAAAAATTGTTTTTGAAACGGATTTATATGACCATCTCGAAATTAAAAATGAGCAAGAAGTTACTGCCGATCTTTTCTTATTAAAAATCCATACGTATCAATTAAATGAAGAGGTATATGATCCAGTATCTGGGAAGATCGATCCCAAGAAACTACAACCAGTTAGTCGATTAGCAGGGAATGATTATGCAACCTTAGGGAAAATCTTTACCATCCCTAGGCCAAAGTGAACTACATGACGATAAATATGTTATTTTTAGAGGATGTATAATCCTAAGAATATTATTATAATATTGGCGTAAGAAATAAAATTTAGCTAAAACATTTTTTAGTTATAAAAAACAATAAAGTTTTTTTTAGGTAAACCGAATGATTTAAAGTTTTATTTGAAATATACAAGTAAAAAGGCAGATATGAGGATTTCTGGTGCATGGATAAACTGGTATGTAAATGTTAAGATAACTTGATAATTTATTCCGAAAAGTGAAAACGAGAAAATCAAAACAGAAAAATCAATCAAGTCAGCAAAGGATTTTCATATTAAACGACTTCCTAAAAAGGGGAAATATATTAAAGATTGATTAATTTTGTTTTTTTATCAAATAAATGATTGCTAAAATAGTTAAAGAAGCTTACTATTAACTCTGTAAAAAATAAAAATAGTAATAACCTTGTTAGGTGAGGCTCCTATACAAACATATGCTATTGCTCAGAAACGTCGAAAGACGCCAATGAGTCAAACAGGAATTGTCGGATTAAGGCTTTTTCAAATAGCTAAGAGTGTTTCTTTACGTTGTATAGTGCTAAAACTCGGACGATGAGATGATGCTAGGTCAGAATTCTTGTTCGAAAAGGTTTCTGACCTTTTCTTATATTCTATAACTGATTCTATATTTAACTGCTCGTGTTCGCCTAACTTGTGTAAGAGGAGGGGGATATGCGATGTGGAAAAACAGAAAGATCGACTGGTTGATTTTAGGCCCTTATTTGGCTTTGTCAATTGTCGGTCTTTTAGAGATATATAGTGCTAGTTCCTATCGTTTATTGGTAGCAGGAAGTGATCCTAAAAGCTTATTTATTCGGCAATTTTTGTTTATTATCCTTAGTTGGGGCGTAATTGTATTGACCTATTCCATCAGATTACAAGTTCTACTGAAACCAAGAATAATAAAAGCTGGATTGATTGTATCGGGCTTATTATTAGCGATGATGAAACTCGGGATTTTTGCTGTAACAGTTAATGGTGCCCAGCGGTGGGTTTCAATCGCTGGAATCCAGTTTCAACCATCAGAAATCGCAACCATTTTTTTGATTTTATATTTAAGTCGTTTTTTTAGAAATGACCGCAGTGTTCCTGAGAAACTTCATATACCAGTATTGATCGTGGGCGGAATCGCCGTGCTTGTTTTGTTTCAACCTAAAATTGCGGGAGCACTGATGATTTTAGCTATTGCTGGAGCTATCTTTTGGGCTGCAGCTATTCCCATTAAAAAAGGGCTGATAATTATCGGAGCAGCGATTGCTAGCTTGATCTTAGTAGCTGGCTTAGTTTTACTACTTGAAAAGCATCATTTGTTACCTTCATTTTTTGAACACGCTTATGACCGAATCGCAATGGTTCATAATCCTTTTTTAGATGAACATGGTGCAGGATACCAGATGAGTAACTCTTACTATGCACTATACAACGGTGGCCTATTTGGTCGAGGAATGGGGAATAGTATTACTAAAAAAGGTTATCTCCCTGAATCCGAAACAGATTTTATTTTCTCAGTCATTGCTGAGGAGTTTGGGTTGATAGGCGCATTACTTGTTTTGTTTTTGCTTTTCTTATTATGTATGCGAATCTTCCAAAAGAGTACGAAACAAAAGAACCAACAGGCAAATTTGATCTTAATTGGTGTAGGGACATGGATACTCGTTCAGACAAGTATCAATATTGGAAGCATCCTTGGTTTAATTCCAATGACAGGTGTACCATTGCCATTTGTTAGCTACGGAGGAACAAGCTATTTAATCTTGTCTTTTGCTATTGGATTAGCTTTGAATATCTCGTCTCGACAAGTGAAAGAGAAAAATAAGCAGGTTGAGAGGTTACAACTCAAGAAACCTAAACTGTTAAACAAGAACAATTAAGAATCTCTCAATTGGACTATCATAATAAAAAAATGGCTATATTTCAAGTAAGAGGTTCGGTTAGAAAGAGGAATCGAAAATGAAAACATTTCAAAAAGTGATTTTAGGTCTATTGACGGCAGTCGTCATTGTCATCGGCTATTTTTCTTTTGAGTTTGTTCATGGTTATTCTTCAACGAGTCGAGCAGACGATGTACCAAAAGTAGAAGCCAAAAGTGTTCCTAAGATTATCAATGTGGCATTGATTGGCTCTGATGCCCGGTCGAAAGAAGAAAATGGACGTTCAGATTCTTTGATGATTGCTCAGTATAATCAAAAAACTAAAAAAGCAAAATTGGTTTCGATTATGCGTGATTCTTATGTAGATATACCTGGGCATGGTCAAGATAAGATCAACGCAGCTTATTCATATGGAGGGATTGATCTTTTGAACCAAACATTGAAAGAAAATTTCAAATTTGAAACACCTTATTATGCAAGTATCACCTTCCAAGATTTCATTGATTGTGTCAATGAGCTATTCCCTAACGGTGTAGATATCAATGCTGAGAAAGATTTAGACTTGGATGGTGTATACATCAAAAAAGGTGAACAAACGATGGATGGGAATACCTTATTGCAATATGCGCGTTTTAGAGAAGATGCTGAAGGAGATTTTGGACGGATCAGAAGACAACAACAAGTGATCAAAGCAATTTCTAAGCAATTAAAAGATGTGACCTCCATCCTTAAATTACCAAAAGCAATCGGTCAACTCTTGGGAAGTATTAAAACCAATTTACCTGAAAGTGTATTAATTGATTGTGGCATTGATTTCTTAAAAGATGACAAACCAATTGATACGTTATCTGTACCAGTTGAAGGTAGTTGGAATTTTAATGATTACACACCTTCTGGTAGTGTACTAGAACTTGATTTAGAAAAAAATCAATTAGCAATCAATCAGTTTTTAGACCAATAGATTTACATTTTATTTAAAGTGTAAGAAGTTAGAAACAAGCGATTGTCGTTGTGTTCTAGCTTCTTTTCTTATGGTAAAATGGATAGAAGTTAAGATAAGAAAATGTGAGCGGAGGGACAAAATGAAACGAAGTGACAATCATCGTAGGAACAAGACTGGTGTTTATCTAACAAGCGCCCTTGTTTTGGTTCTTGCGGCTGGTGGCGGGTATTTTTACTATCAAAAAACGCATGAAGAGCAAGTGGTTTCAGCAGGAGAAAAAACGATCCAACAGTTTGCGGAACGTTTGAGTACTGGTGATTATAAAAAGGCGATGTCATACACGCAAATTGATTCACAGACTAAGAAGACAATTTCTGAAAAAGAAGCTCTTGAAAAATACCAAAATATTTACGGAGCTGTGGCCATAAAAGGCTTGGAAATCTCTAATTTAAAAGTGACGAAAAAAGATAGTGAAACCTATTCTTTTTCTTATAAAGCTAAAATGAATACAAGCTTAGGCGAATTAAAAGACCTATCATATAAAGGGACTTTGACAAATAAAAATGATCAGATCAAAATCAACTGGCAGCCGAACTTGATTTTTCCTCAAATGGAAGATACAGACAAAGTAAGTCTGACTAGTGAGGAAGCTAAAAGAGGCGATATCCTTGATCGAAATGGAAAGAAATTAGCAACGACGGGCAAATTGAAACAGTTAGGGATCGTTCCTAGAAAGCTGGGAGAAAAAGAAGAGAAAACAGCAAACATCAAATCAATTGCTGCAGCTTTTGATCTTTCAGAAGATGAAATCAATCAAGCTATCTCTCAAAGCTGGGTACAACCGGACTACTTTGTTCCTCTAAAAATCATTGATGGACAAACCCCCGAATTGCCAAGCGGAGCAGCGATCCAAGAAGTTGATGGTCGCACCTATCCGTTAGGCGAAGCAGCAGCGCAATTGATTGGTTATGTTGGTGATATCTCAGCAGAAGATATCAAAAAGAATGCTGAATTAAGTAGTAATGGTAAAATTGGTCGTTCTGGTCTGGAAATGACTTATGACAAAGAACTACGTGGCACCAATGGAGGGAAATTGAGTATTACGGATGCTGATGGGACAGAAAAAGAAGTATTGATTGATCAAGAAGTGAAAAATGGTCAGGATATCAAATTAACTCTTGATGCCGATGCTCAAAAAATCGCATTTGATAGTTTAGGTGGAAAAGCGGGTTCAACAGTAGCGACTTCGCCAAAAACGGGTGAGTTGTTAGTATTAGCGAGCTCTCCAAGTTATGATCCAAACAAAATGACAAATGGAATCTCTCAAGAAGATTATCAAGCCTATACGGAAAATAAAGATCAACCATTTATTAGTCGTTTTGCTACCGGTTACGCTCCCGGATCTACATTTAAAATGATTACTGCCGCAATCGGATTAGATAATCAAACGCTGAATCCAGACGAAGTATTGACGATCAATGGATTGAAATGGCAAAAAGACCAATCATGGGGATCGTATCAAGTTACTCGTGTCAGCGATGTGCCTCAAGTCAATCTGAGAAACGCAATGATTTATTCAGATAATATCTATATGGCTCAAGAAACCTTGAAAATGGGTGAGAAGAAATTCCGCGAAGGATTAAATAAATTCATTTTTGGGGAAGACTTAGATTTGCCGATCAGCATGAATCCCGCACAAATCTCAAATAAGGATAGTTTCAAGTCAGAAATCTTATTAGCAGATACTGGTTATGGGCAGGGAGAACTATTGATCAATCCGATCCAACAAGCAACAATGTATTCTGTTTTTGCTAATAATGGAAATCTCGTTTATCCAAAATTAGAGATGGATAAAGAAACGAAAGTTAAACAAAATGTCATTGCTTCAACAGCTGTACAGACGATTCTGCCAGATTTGAAAGATGTTGTTCAAGATACGAATGGTACCGCTCATTCTTTAGCTACTTTAGGCATACCAATAACAGCAAAAACTGGTACAGCGGAAATCAAAGAAAAACAAGATGAAAAAGGACAAGAAAATAGCTTCCTATTTGCTGTGAATCCTGATACAAATGGTTATCTCATGATCAGCATGTTAGAAGATAAAGCAGAAGGTGATTCTGCAACGAAACGTGCACCTGAGTTGCTCCAATACTTGAATCAAAACTATCAATAGACGAATGAATAAAACTAATCAATGACTGTAATCACTACTTACATTTGGGCTAGGAAACCTAAATTATTTAGAATACTACAGTCACTCGATTAGTTTTTTTATATAGGGATGCTTTAGAATGATCTTTTTACCTTTGGTTTAACGATAAAAGTAGCTAAACCTAATAAAATGAATCCTATAATGAATGGCATCGTATGATGGAAATTAGCATATAGTTGACCACCGATCATCGGACCGATCACTCTAGCTAATGCTTGGATGCTTTGTGAAGCCCCTTGGATTTTCCCTTGGTCCTCTTTGCTAGCATACGTTGAAATCAAACCATTATAGGAAGGACTAAAAATCGCATCACCTAGCCCGAAAAAGACCATGCCGATGATAAAGCAGGGGATCGAGCCATAAAAAGCGGAAAGGATGATGACAGAATAACCAATCATTTCACTGGTAATACCCATAGTAATGATCTGGTTTTCTCGCCAAAATTTTAATAAAATCGGCATAATCAACAGTTGAGCAAAAATGTCCATAATGCCAATTAACGAGAAAGTAAAACCGATGATAATTGGCGATAGATGGAAAGTATCAATTGAAAATTGAGCAAAAATCGCTTGGAATGAACCGTTGGGTAGCCAAATCAAAAAACCTGTGATCAATAACCATTTGACTGATCGAAAAGTGAAAACCAATTGGAGTTGCTTGAAGGGATTGATTTGCTGAAGAGAAAGATTTCTTGTACGTTCACGTTTAGTCAAACTTTCAGGCATGAAAAAATAACCGTAAACCGCATTACTCAAAGACAAAAAGGAGGCAACGTATAAGGGAATTGCTGGTCCGTACTGTGCCAAGAACCCACCAATCAAAGGACCTGCTGCAGTTCCAATCCCAACCGTCGCGCTAATCCATCCAAAAGATTTTGTTCGACTTTCAATTGGCGTCAAATCAGCAAAATAGGCAAGAATAGCTGAGATTTCGCCGCCGGTCAGCCCCTCAATTATTCTACCAAGAAAAAGTATCCATAAAGCTCCACCAAAGCCAAATAAATAGTACCCAATCGCAGAGCCAAACAAACTACTGATCAAAATAATTTTCCGACCAAACCGATCACTGAGTGCGCCTAACATAGGGGCGGCTAAAAACATGGAAAAAGCATAGATCGCACTGAGTAGTGTCACCGTGGTTGCTTGTTGCTGTGTGTTTTTTGTGTATTGCTCTACCATAAATGGGATGACCGGATTAACGATTGTTAACCCTAATCCAATCAAAAAGACCGAAGTGAAACCAAAAACGAGTGCATGTTTGTTGATTGTTGTATTCATATCAAAACTCCTTAGCTATAAAATGTTTCCTAGGAAACATTTTATATAGTATCCATTTATTGTTTCCTTGTCAACAATAAACGGAGAGATACTAAGATAGAAGAATGAAATCTAACGAAGAAGAGAGCAAAAAATCAACCGTGATCTTAAGATCACGGTTGATTACACATGCACTTTATTTTTCTAGTTTTGTTCTTTTTAAATTTTCTCTAAAGCGACCGATAAAACGAAAAACAGTATCAAACTCTTCCTTAGTCATTTGTTGAAAAACGACCTCATTTTCTTTAAGAAATTCTTCATGGAGCTTTTGATGCATTTTGTTAATACGCTGACCTTCAGCTGTCAGGAGAAAGTAACGCTCTTTTTTATTTTCAGGTTTCTGATAGCTTTCAAGTAAGCCATTAGTGATCATTTTTTTAGTTAGCTTACTAATCGCTCCACGAGTCATGTAACTAGCATTTGCTAATTTGGTTACATTTGGATTTGGAATTGATGCTACTTTTTCGATTAAGTCGATCTCATTTAAAGAATAGCCTTCGAGTACTTGTTCTAATTTTGGTTTATTACGCCAAGTGATCTTGTTAGTCAGATCGACCATCTCACTAATCAATTTAAGTCTTGAGTCCATTTTTCACCGTCCTTTTTCTCTAGTATAACGAATGGACATTATCATCACAACATTCATTGATAGATAGTAAGTTAATTGGCGTATACTTTTTTAGTGAAATATTTAAGAATCAGAGGTGAGATCAGAGTACTTAACAAAACAACGATCACTAAAGGAGAGTAGTAGTGATTTTCAATCAAGTTGCTTTGTTGTCCGATCTGTAAAATGATCAGTGCCATTTCACCACGAGAAATCATACCAGCTCCTACCATAAGTGCACTGTTGGAAGAAAAACCAGAGAATTTTGCTCCAATATATCCGCCAATAAGTTTAGTCAGAATCGCTACGAGTGTCAAAATCAAAATAAATAGTATCTGTTCACTAAATTTAGAAAAATCTACTTCTAAACCAACACTCACAAAAAATACGGGGATGAATACTGCATATCCCAAAGCTTCAACATTATTGTAAACTTCATGTTTTACTTTTGTTTGACTCACTGCAATCCCAGCAAAAAATGCCCCAATTACTGAACTTAACCCAATCAGGTCTGCTAAATAAGACATTCCTAGGCAAATGACTAATGACATAATGATAATGGCTGAATTCGCATAGATTTTTTCTGCTAGAGACATTAAAAATGGAGCGATCCATTTCACTAATAAAAAGATAAATAAGAAATAGAATAGTTGTTCCAACAAGAGTAAAGGAAGGGGTAGGTTGCTCGTAGACTTACCTGTTAAAAAAGATAAACTGAAGCTTAGCACTAGAACAACCAGAATATCATCAACAACAGAGGCACCTAGAATCGTTGATCCTTCCTTCGTATTCACAACATTTAATTCTTTTAATACTTCGACAGAGATACTAACAGAAGTCGCAGCTAAAATAATCCCAAAAAAGATTGCTTCATTGTTTGCTACTTGAAACACCTCGCCAGTAAGCCAACCGAAAAAGACAGGGAAGAGGATTCCTAAAAGTGCTACAAACATTCCTGGTTTAAAATATTTTTTTAATAAGGATAAATCACTTTCCAAACCTGCTAAGAACATCAGCAAAATGACACCAATTTCAGAAAAATCATGAACTAAAATATTTGGATGAACCCAGCCAAGTCCTGCTTGTCCTAGTAATACACCAACTAACAATTGCCCAATAACAGCCGGAATCCCAAATCTTCTTGAAATATGCGAACCAATTGTAGTTGCAACAAGGATTAGACACAAGATACCAATAAACTCCATAAGATAGTCAAACCTTTCTTTATTCAATAGTCTCAAATATATAATAACATTAATTATTTTATTTGTGGTAAAAAGAGATTGCATAAGAAATCAGCAATCAGAGACTCGGAAAATGAAAAATTTTAAAGCAAATAAAAAGAGGGAGCAAACAGAAAGTTTACCCCTAGAAACGAAAGATATTTGGAAAAAGCAACTTCTTCCATCTTCTAGGTAAACTAATAGTCATGCAACCTCTTATTTACTTACGAATATCTCTTGTTCACTTTAAAATAGCTAATGATTTCTGAGATACCCATGAAAATTAATAGCCCACCAAATAATTGGAAGAGTATCATAACGCTTTTGAATGGATTGAATAATAAAATCAAACCACCAATCAATAAGAGAATACTATAAGCACTCCAACCTTTCGAACGGGTGTTAAGTCCAACGAATAATTGAAAGAGACTTTTTAGGATAATAACTAAACCTAAGATAACTGGTAAGAGCGAGACGATTGCTGCTGCAAAGACCCACACGATTAGTGCGAGAATAAAAAAGGCAATCCCGCTAATTAAACCAAATCCCCATGCACCCGTTTGTTTTCGGTTTTTATTTGCTTCTAAAAGATTCAAAACTCCTAATAAAACAAAATACGCTGTAATGAGGTAGCCAATAAAATGGAATACAGCTGTCGGATTGATCACAATTGCAAGTCCGGCAATGATGTAAATGGCTGACCTTAGCAATGCGTAACGCTGAAAATTCGTTCGTATCATTTCAAACATAACATAACCTCCTTTTCATCTATTGTAACGGTAAACAGTTATTCTACCAAATAAAAACCTGCTTTTTATTTAGCTTCTTAATATTTTATCCATTTTCTTGCCTTTTGCAAGTTCATCAATTAGCTTATCTAAATAACGTATTTCCTGCATCAGTGGGTCTTTGATCGTTTCCACTCGCACACCACAAATCACCCCAGTTATCAACTGTCTGTTTGGATTCAGTTTGGGTGCTTGTTCAAAGAAGACTTGGAACGTTACTTCATTTTTCAGTTGTTTTTGTAATTCTTCTTCGGTATAACCAGTCAACCAGCGGATGATTTCATCCACTTCTGACCGAGAGTGTCCTTTTTTCTCAGCTTTTTTTACATAGAGAGGGTAGACACTTGAGAAACTCATGGTGAAAATTCGTTGATTCATGATAGCACCTCCTGCGATAAGTTTTCTTTTATTATATTCGTTTGTTCAATAAATGTGTACTTATCGCAATTGTAAAAAAAGAATAAATAAAAGGCTAAGGCAAGTTGATGAATAAACTTGTCTTAACCTTTTGAGATTTGTAGCAAAGTTATTCTTTTCTCATCAAATAGTCAAATGCACCAAGGGCTGATGTAGCTCCTGATCCCATAGCAATAATGATCTGTTTATAAGCACTATCTGTGCAATCACCAGCAGCGTAAAGTCCTGCTTCACTGGTAGCACCATGGGCATCAGTGATGATTTCTCCTCGATCATTTAACTCAAGTGTTCCAACTAACCAATCCGTATTAGGAACCAAACCGATCAGAATAAACACACCTGAAACAGCTATTGTGTGTTCTTCCTGGGTGGAACGGTCGATATAACTCAACGAATCAACCTTTGTCTGACCACTGATTTCTTTCGTCTGGGCATTTAGAATGACAGTGACATTTGTTAAAGTAGCTAGTTTATCTTGTAATACTTGGTCTGCTTTAAGTGTCGGAAGAAACTCTAAAATATATACATGTTTCGCCAACCCAGCTAAATCAATGGCAGCTTCAATCCCTGAATTTCCGCCACCAATCACTGCGATTTCTTTTCCGGCAAAGAGGGGACCATCGCAATGAGGACAATAGGCAATTCCTTTGTTTTTAAATTCTTTTTCACCAGGAACATTGATGGAACGCCAATGAGCTCCTGTTGCAACAATCGTTGTTTTTGATTTCAGTTGATTGCCGCTTTTTAAATTGATTTCAAAGAGATCTGCTCCTTTGTTTAGTGACACAACTTGTTGATTTGTCATAACAGCAACAGGATAAGACCGTAAATGTTCTTTGACTTGTTTCATCAATCGTGGACCTTCTGTGTAAGGTGTACCGATTAGATTTTCGATGCCTAACGTATCTACGACTTGACCGCCAAGTGTATCAGTTACGAGTCCAGTACGGAGGCCTTTTCTAACTGCGTAAATCGCTGCGCTGCTTGCTGCTGGACCGCCACCGATAACTAGAACGTCAAATAATTCTTTTGTATTGATTTCCTTTTGTTCCATTAGATTCGGGCCAGCTATTTTTCCTAAAATTTGTTCAATCGTCATTCGTCCACTAGCAAATTCTTTTTCGTTTAAAAAGACGGTTGGCACGGCCATGATTTGTTTTTCAGTGATTTCATGCTGATACATCCCACCTTCGATCATCGTATGGGTGATCAACGGATTCAAAACCGCTAAAATGTTTAACGCTTGAACAACATCAGGGCAGTTGTGACAGGTTAAACTGACATAGCTCTCAAAATGTAGAGGCTGATTAATTTCTAAAATGGATTGAATCAAAGTATCAGCTATTTTAGGTGGTCGTCCACTTACTTGTAATAAAGCAAGGAGGAAAGATGCAAACTCGTGGCCTAAAGGAATACCTGCGAAAGTGATCCCGCTAGTCTTTTGTAAAGAATTGATTTCAAAGCTAGGGGTACGTGGCAACGTCTTTTGTTCAACCGTAATTTTATCAGTCATATCTGCCACTTCGTTCACAAACTCGAATAGTTGTTGGGAATTGGCTGTGTCATCTGTACTAACCGAAAAAACAACTGGTGCTTCCATTAAATCAAGATATTGAGCTAAATTTTGTTTCGTTTCCTTATCTAACATCGGCTCATCCTCTAAATCTTTCCAACAAGATCGAAACTAGGTTTTAGTGTTTCGCCACTTTCTTTCCATTTCGCTGGACAAACTTCACCAGGATGCGTACGTACGTATTGTGCGGCTTTGATTTTGTCAATCAAGGCACTTGCGTCACGTCCAATACCATCAGCATTGATTTCCATTGCTTGTACGATACCATCTGGATCTATGATAAAAGTTCCTCTTTGTGCAAGTCCACTTTCTTCATTCAATACATCAAATAAACGAGAAATGTGGTGAGAAGGGTCGCCAATCATGGCATATTCTATTTTTCCGATAGCTTCAGATGAGTCATGCCATGCTTTATGTGTAAAGTGGGTATCCGTTGAACAAGAAAATACTTGGACGCCTAGTGATTTTAATTCATCGTATTGTTCCTGTAAATCCTCTAATTCTGTTGGACATACGAAAGTGAAATCTGCTGGATAAAAGCAAATAATACTCCAATTACCAGTAAGATTAGCATCGCTGATATCGATAAATTCTCCGTTTTTATAAGCTTGTGCGGTAAATTCTCCAACTTTTTTTCCAATCAATGACATATGAAAACCTCCAATTTATTTTGCTTTATTTATAATTAATATAATTTAATAACGGTTGCAAAGTCAAAGGTTTTTTTGTTATTTTAAGAATGTCTCGTAAAAATAGGAGGTTATTTATAGGTAGAATAGAAAAAGCCGTACATGGGAATAGTGGCTGCTTCCTTTGTTTAGTAGGATTCATCGACTATTTTTCCATGAACGGCTGCATTGGATCATTTATTAGAAAATGGTGTGCAAGATGTATAATCATTTTCTTGCTTTAATTCAAAGATATATCCAGCAATTTGAGTAATTACTTTTTTCCATTCTTGCGGTGTCACATAATTGTCCAATAAATAGATTTTTTTGATATGTGGCGGCAGATGCTCTAAGGGACAGTCACTGACGATGATATCACATTCTTCCATATAATTTTTTTGGATGATGATCGACTCGGAAGAAAAGATCTGCTCGATTTTGCCCATCAAATCTTTACTCACATAAAAATCCTTGGTGTAATTGATACCTATGACGATCGAGTGTTGAGGTTTAAAGCGATCATACAAATGAAGTAAGTCTTCAACGATCCATTGCATATTTTCTTTGATCAATAGATCTGGCAGCTCTTTACTGATTTTTTGTCTAAAAGTGACGTAGAATTGTTTGATCTCATTTTGTAAGTTTTCAAAATTTTCTTTTCCTTCATATAAAGTATAGGTAGGTAAAGGAGTATTGGGTTGATCAGGATTCAAAAAAGTACTGAAAAGTTTATTTCGAGCAAAGTTCAAGGCATAAAGTTTTTGTTGGTTGACTGGTACTTTTAAATGAAAGTGTCGGCTAAAAGACTCCACTAGCTTTTTAGAGTAAACGATGTAAGGAACATTAGCTTCTAGTAACATTTGGTAATGTTGAAAGCTAAGCTCGTCACTTTCTAGTTTTGAGATCGCTAATCTTGCTAACAGGTTGATTAAAACCCGCTGCTCATGACAGATAGATGAATGATCGTTAAGTAAATCAAATTCTGGAGTAACCAAGTATTCAATATAGTCATATTCTTTAAACTCTCTTTGGACATTCTTCAACGATGTAACTGGAAAGTTCTCTACACAGATTTTTAATAGTAAAAATAATTTCTCTTTCATACCTCCACTTAGGGCATCAAGTAATTCTTGTTTAAAATAAGTTGTTAGTTCATACGTAATAGATTGTGGGGTTTCCATGCCGTAGGGGACAGAAGTATTTGAAAAAATATTCCAATAAACATCTAAAAAACAATACTGGATCTGTACTTCCGTTCCTGCTACGATTTTTTTCCTTTAGCTGTAAATTTAAATGCAATCCCATACAATTTAAGGAACTGATTGACAGCTTTCATTTTGGAATAAAGATAAGAGGAGCTGTAATTTGTTGTTTGACTAATGCTAACAATTGAATGACCAGTTGGTTCTAACAGGGCTGTTAAAATTTTAAAATTTGTCGATTCTAAACAGTATTTACCAAATAATTCATAATAACATTTTGCACTATCTGTATTCTTTAAATCTAACTGGACAAATTTCTTTTGCCTGATCAAAGAAACATCTTCTAAATCAAGTGTCATAAAATCCTGTTCTAATTCTTGGAGATAAAGCAAAAAATTAGAATCAGACATCTCAAAATAATCAGCGAGGTAGTGAGTGGTAATGAAGAATGGGTGTTCTGCAAGAAAAAGAAAAATATTGAGCTTGGTAACACTTTTTTTATTTAAAAGATACTTTTTGATTGCTTCTTGTGTTTGCATGTTATTCCTCCATTTGATTTTCCATCCAGCATTTTACTAAAAAATTAGCTATTTTGAACAAAAAAACAGTAATAATATTTTAGCCGTTTGTATTATCTTATGTATTGCAAGCCAAAAGTGTTTGAAACGGGGGAGATGTAAAAATGAATCACTTAAAACTTATAATGGCTACTGTTGCTTTGACAGGCCTATCGGTAACTGCCGAAGCAACGCAACAAGTAAAGATTGAAGAGCACCACCCAATCGTTACTAAAACGAAAGAGCCTGGGTGGGCAAACGTGAATTGTATCACACTACAGGATGAATTTTCCACAACAAATTCAGGAATCATGAAATTTCCGGTGGGAAAAACGGTACCAGTCAAAGCCAGTGTCAGCTATTCAGGCGATAGACAACCAATCTCACAATCCAATGTAGTATTTGAGAAAGTTGATCCAGCATTGACGATTGGGTACGATCCAACTACGCTTCAGATTAATGGACATAAGGCTAGTTTTACCTTTACTGTAACATTAAATCAACATTTAACAAAGCCAGCATTATTTACGATCAAAGTAGCTGATGGCAGTCCGACAGATAATCAGCATCTTACGCCTTATAGTCAACGTCAGACAGTTGAAGAAATGCTTAATGTTGATGAGGATAATTTTACCGAATTACCAGAAATTGAACCGACTGATCCAACACCGGAAGAAAAGCCAGATCCAGTTGAACCGACTGATCCAACATCGGAAGAAAAGCCAGATCCAGTTGAACCGACTGATCCAACGCCGGAAGAAAAGCCAGATCCAGTTGAACCGACTGATCCAACGCCAGAAGAAAAGCCAGATCCAGTCGAACCGACTGATCCAACACCGGAGGAAAAACCAGATCCAGTCGAACCGACTGATCCAACACCGGAGGAAAAACCAGATCCAGTTGAACCGACTGATCCAACGCCAGAAGAAAAGCCAGATCCAGTCGAACCGACTGATCCAACACCAGATGAAATGAAAAAACCTCAAGTGGAAATCGAGATACCTAAGAAAGAAGAATTTCCAACTGTGGGGGAATCTTTAATTGACGTTAATACGAAAAATCAAGTAATTTTGCCAGATATGATCAAAGAAAAATCGCATCAGATGTCTTTATCAGGTAGTTTTACGCCTAAAAATGAAAACAAATATGAAATAAACAATGATAATTTCTCAGATAATGAAAAATCTCTTGGTAATGGTATAAGTGGTCAATTACCAAAAACAGCAGATAAAGCAACACCAAGTTTTATGTATCTTGGGTTTACACTTATCATTTTCTCTATTTTCGGAGTGAGAAAGTTACGAAATAGTGAAAAACAAAGTTAAAGCAAACAAATAACATTATTATTAAAAGAAGAGAATGAGGAGCACATCCTCATTCTCTTCTTTATAAAATAGAAAATTACTAGAAAAATAAGTGATGAACCATAAGTATTAAATCACTTATTTTTTATTTGTTTAAATAATGTATTTGTTCTTGATCAACCATTGGATAAGTAATCAATTCAGTGCCTTCGAGATTTTCTTTATGCATTTCAACTGCGGTGATTTGGTGATTGTTGTAAGTAGTATAGTAATAGATCCCTTTGTCCATGTTACAACAAGACGAATAGATCGTATATTCAAACTTCCCATTTCCTACATCACACAATCCTTTTTGTTGTTCCACGGATGTTAATATATGGAAAAATTGGTTTACGCTCTCCATCTCTGAATCTCCTGAGACTGATTGCCATTTTGTAAAGGCAGCTTTTACGAAACGAGAAGCAGATGATAAATCGCCTGGTAAGCCTAATCCACCCATTCCACGACTATACACATCCAACTCTAGATTTTTCGCAAAATGATTGGAAGATACAGTAGGAGAAACATGACGGTAGTTATTTAAATTAAACAATTGATAATCAAAAGGTGGATTATTTGTTAATACACCGACTGGATTATTGTAAATTTTCAAACCATCAATGGTTGATTCGATCACGAGAGCTTCATTTTGGTCAGCAAGCATCCAGTGAAGAGGAGAAAGTGGAAGTTCTTCACTAAAATTGATATTTACTAAGTTGATCTCAGCAAGTAATTTTTTTGCCTCATCGATTGTTGCGCATTTTCCTAATAACCAAGGGATAAATTCGAATGGTGAGATATTGGCTTTACCAGAGTCTTCTTCAAAGTAATGAGCATTTTCAGGGAAATTCAAACCTGCCATGCTAAGTCCTTTTTCATTTGTTGCTTCAAAATATAACGGATAATTATCAACAACTGCAGCCATACCAATTAACGCATAGTGAGAGGGTAGAGGATCCGTTCGACGAAATTTAAAAGGATAGTTTCTAGGCGTAATTGTCACTACTTGTCCATAAGAAAGCTCTAAATCTAAGTTTCGTCCAAAATAATGATCTTTAGTTGCATAAACAATGGATGTACACATGATACATCTCCTCCTTTTATTAATATAAATTAATGATAATACCAATTTTAATTTTTTACCAGAAAAACTGATTTTTGATTAAAAAAACTCCTATTATAAAAAAAGATCTTTTCTAAGATGGATTTACTTTGTAAGGATTAACAAGACAAGTGTGCGGTGTTCTAGAAAATTTTAGCGGAAAATAAGCCGAAGAATGCCCTAACTAGAAGGGATTCTTCGACTTATTTCTCAGAGCTAGAGACGTCACAAAATTTTTATGACAATTAAACTGAAGTAAATCTTACAGGTTCTGATTCAAAGAAAGTCACTCTTTGAGGGGATGGTTGGGAATTTCTTTCACTTTTAATATATCTAATAAGAATGTAAAAATTGGAATACCAACAATCAAACCCCATACTCCTAAAAAGCGTTCGCTGATCAATAATACAATAAAGGTATAGAAAATCGGTAATTCTGTTTTACTAGACATCAATTTTGGATTCAAAACATAAGATTCAAGTAAATGGACGATTAAAATCGTTAATAAGATGTAAACCACATCTTTTATGCCACCTTGAGAATACGCAATAAAGGATAAGGGCACACAAGAGATAATGACACCAGCAACTGGGATCAAACTTAAAATAAAGATCATAATTGCTAAACTAAGCAACTGATGGAAACCAAAAGCAGCTAAAGCAATCGTTGTGAGGATCGTGTTTAATAAAGCAATAATGAACTGTGCCTCTAATACTAATCCAAAGGTATTGACAAATTTATCAGCAAAGTAATAAATGTCTTGGAAGAACCAAGAAAATTCGCCTTTTAAGAATAAGCGGGAAAATAGGATTGTTTTTTTCTTTTCGATCATAAAAAAGAAACTTAAGATAAAAGACATAGTAAAGGCGACAGCCATCTTACCAAAGTCTTGTAAATAGCCTAAAGCAATTGATGCACCATTTTGTAATTGTTCAAAGAAATCATTTCTTTCAATGTAATTATGGATATAAAGTAAAACCGGATCAGCGTCTTTGGGTTGATGTTCATAGAAATTGATGACTGATTTGACCATGTCAAATGTTTGGTGTACCAAGACGGGGATATAAATTGTAAATGCTAAATAGATTAGGTAAACCACAAGAGCATAAACAATAATGGTTAATACTCCGGTTGGAACCTTAATGAATCGTTGGATAATTTGCACTAAGTGAATCATTAAATACGTAAAAATAAAAGTTAGTAAAATTGTTGTAATCATGCTTCTTACAAGAAAAAGGACTACAATAATGATTAATAGAACAGTCATACGACAAATTTTTTCATTCGCCAAAAAGCGTTGGTAAACAGACAAATCAACAACCTCCAAGTAATTTAAGTCATAGCGTACATATTTGATTATAAAGCGGAAATAGGGAATTAGGAAGAAAAAAATAAAAACTGCAGACATTGATGAGCAATGTCTGCAGTTTGACTGTTTAGTTCCTAGTGTTTTTCCCGAAAATTAGTTAGCATTTTCTTGCTGAGTTTTTGCAAAAGAACAAGCTCATCCGGTTCAAGTGGAAGACTCGCTAATATTTTAGCAGGAATATCTTTTGCTTTTTCTTCTAAAGCTTTTCCATTAGAAGTCAGTGATAGAATCGTAATACGCTCGTCTTTATCTGCTCTTCTTCTTTGAAGTAGGCCTTTGTCAGCCATTTTTTTTATGACGGGCGTCAAGGTTCCAGAATCTAAACAAAGTAAGCTGCCAAGTTCTTTCATTGTGACTTGTTGGTTTTCCCATAAAACAAGCATTACCAGGTATTGCGTGTAAGTTAAATCTAAAGGCTTCAGCAAAGGGTTGTACGAGCGAATGATTTCTTTAGAGGCGGCATATAAAGGAAAGCACAACTGGTTTTCTAAATATAAATCTTCCATTTTCTCCACCTCGATTCTCGTAGTTCCTTGTTAGCATAGCTGATTTTGTAATAAATGTCTAGCTGTTAACGGCAGTCAATGTCACTTCAATATTACCTGCAGTTGCCTTAGAATAAGGGCAAACCTTATGAGCTGCTTCTAGTAATTCTTGTGTTTCCTCTAAAGAGAGACCTTCAACATGACCTTCAATTTCAACGCCTAAAACAAAACTCATTTCATTTTCAGCATACAAAGATACTTGAGCACTGATGGTAGAAGCACCAGAGATATTTTTTTGATTTTTGATCAATTCTAACGCACTATTGAAACAAGCACTGAAACCTGCTGCAAATAATTGCTCAGGATTCGTTGCATCGGCTACACGACGTCCAGGAGCCGCAATTGCAAGTTCAAATGAATGATCTGGACTATGAACTTCACCTGAACGACCACCAGTATTGATCATTTTTGTAGAATACATTTTTTTCATAAAAAACACTCCTTTAAATTTGATTTTGTACAATTAAATTGTATACAACTTAATTGAGAAAGGCAACTAATTCGTTTCAGCATGGGCATAAAAAAAACGAGCGACTACACGTTATGGCATCACTCGTTTTAGATAAATTATTTAAGCAGAATCAATTTTTAGAAGAAATACAAAAATAGAAGAGGAAGTATTTATGAATAAGCTTCTTATTACTCAATTGGATGGTAAGTAAAGCCACTACCAGTTACTTCAGCTACACTGCTGACAATCACAAAAGCAGTAGGGTCGATTTCTTCGATCAATGGTTTGACTCTTGAAAACTCCTGGTCTGTTACGACGATCAATAAAACTTCTTTAGATTTGCGGTTGTAGCCACCTTTTGCTTCTAATAAAGTTAAGCCACGACCAATTTCCGCACTTAAACGTTGGCGGATTTCTTCGATAGAAGTTTCGCTCATCACCATTATCGATTTTTTACGATTCATTCCTGTTTCAATATATGACATTACAATCGAGGTAACGACGATCGAAAGAATGGCGTATAAAAATTCTTCAAACCCAAAAATAAATAAATTAAGTGATACAACAAACGCATCTGTTACCAATAAACCAATCGAAGTATTCAAATGAAAGTACTTTTTGAAGATCAGTGGTGGAATAGTTGTTCCGCCACTTGAAGAATTATTTTTGTATAAAATAGCGACACCCAGAGCAAAGATCGCACTACCAAAGATCACTGAAAGTAAAATCGATGGGACAGATCAAGCGAATGAATCTGGAGAAATTCTTTTGAAAGGTCCGTCGATCGTTAAAGGATATCTCAACGGACGAGATCGACATTCGTGGACGAAAGAGGGCTGGTTTTGTACTGGTGATTGGGGCTATTTAACAGATACTGGTGAACTAAAAATTCTTAGTCGAATGAGTGAGCGAATCATCTCTGGCGGAGAAAATATTTACCCTGCTGAGATTGAAGCAATTTTTTTAAAAAGTCAGAAAATTGCAGAGGCTATTGTTATTGGTAGAGCCGATCCTAACTGGGGGCAACGCCCAGTAGATTATTTGAAATTAATAGATAAGGTCAGCGTTAATGAAATTTGCAATCTCATGGAGCAACTTGCTTCCTACAAACATCCTGACGAAATTTTTGTCATCCATGATCTACCAAAAACAGCCTCAGGAAAACCATTAAAACGACTTTTTTTAACAGAAGAAAGAGTGAACTATATTGACTACCAACTTATTTAATCTAAATCTACAGGAAGTACCTGAAGCTGACTATGTATGTTATAGCTTTAAGATTCCTTATGAACCGTTAGCAAATCTCTTTGCAAAAGCGAGTGACTTTAAAGGCACACGTTTCTTTTGGCAAACGCCAGACAAAAATGTCGGTTTCTTGGGGTTTGGGCGTAATCTTTTAAAGAAGCGTGGAAACTGGTCCACCGAAGACCTGATAAATGCTAAACAAGAGTTTTTTAAAAAACTTTCGTTTCTGGTTCCTGAAAAAGAGACTCCGATTCTTTTTGGAGGATTACCTTTTGATGCTGAAAACAAAAATCAAGCGCCTATTTGGGGAGAATTGGCAGAGGGCTGTTTTATTCTACCCGAAATATTAATCAAGCAAAATCATCAGCAACTAACCGTTGTAATAACCGCAAGTAATCATTTTAAAACTTTAAAAGAACTCGATGAGTTTATTAAAGAAAAAATGAGACTCATTAATGAAATGAAAGAGCGATGTGTCCCAGATTTTTCGCCAAGTCAAATATTAAAAGAAACTGAAGTAGCTGTTCCTCATTTCTTAAAAGCTGTTGAAGAGACGATCGAAGTCACAGCAAATAAAAAATCAGCACTTAAAAAAGTGGTTTTAGCAAGACAGATGCAATTAGTTGGCAAAGAATTTTCTGTTGAAAAAATCTTACTTCATCTGATTAGTCAACAACCAAACACCTATCTCTTTGTTTTAGAAGCAAAAGGTCAAGCGTTTATTGGCGCAACACCTGAACGTTTGCTTCAGGCGACTGATACCCATTTCTTGACCGCTAGCATTGCTGTCTCTATCGCTAGAAGTTCAAACGAAAGAGAAGACGTTACATCGGGAGAAAAACTTTTAAAAGACTCTAAAAATATTGGAGAACACCAATTAGTCGTCGAACGTTTAACAGAACATATGCACTCATTTATTAAGGGGAAACTAACAGTATCAGAAAAAAGTCTTTTAAAAAACCGAGACATTCAACATCTTTGTTTGACGTTGAAAGGGAGCCGTCAGGATGGTTTCTCATTTTTAGAAGTCATACGACAACTACATCCTTCACCAGCTTTAGGCGGTGTTCCTAAACAGGCAGCCATTGATTGGATAGCGGAAAAAGAACCTATTGGGCGAGGGTTATACGGTGGTCCAATTGGCTGGTGTAGTTTAACTGAGGATGTTGGTGAATTTGCAGTTGGTATTCGTTCTGGAGTAGTGAGTGATACTGAGGTCCAGTTGTATGCTGGCTGTGGAATTGTGCCAGATTCAACGCCTGAAGCGGAATACTTAGAAACTGCTCTAAAATTTCAACCGATGATTCGAGGTTTAAAAGAATGACGAACACAAAAGAGCTGACTGCTTATTTATTAGCATTTATCCATGGATTGAAAGAAAGTGGATTAAAAGAAATGGTCATTAGCCCAGGATCACGCTCGACACCACTGGCCTTATTGGCTTATCGTGACCCGGAAATCAATTGCTATATCAATGTGGACGAGCGTTCGGCTGCTTTTTTTGCGCTTGGTTTAGCAAAAGCACAAAAGGAACCTGTTGGTCTGATTTGCACATCAGGAACTGCTGCAGCAAATTATTATCCAGCCATTTGTGAAGCTGAGGCGTCAAATGTTCCACTCGTTGTGTTGACCGCTGACCGTCCACCAGAGGCGCAAGGCGTAGGAGCACCACAAACGATAGATCAGCAACATTTGTATGGAAGCCATGTCAAAAAGTATATCGGAATGGCTTTGCCTGAAGAAGGAGAATCTTTTGAAAGATATGCGTTTTTTCAGGGTTGGGAGAGTGCGGCTGCTGCAATAAAAATTCCTAAAGGACCTGTACATGTGAATCTACCTTTTCGAGAACCTTTATTACCAGATTTGTCCCAATCATTTACACGTCATTATTCAAGAAAAGGGGAAACGATCAATAAAGTAACTTCCTTTTCGTTACCAGAACTTGATTCTTGGTTGACCAAAAAAGGGTTGATTATTGTTGGAAGAGAATTGACCACACAACAGGCAACGAAAATGATTGAACTAGCTGAAATCGTAGGATGGCCTATTCTTGGTGATCCACTTACAAATTTAGGAAATTGCGGGAAAGAAAGCGACAATTATATTTCTCATGTTGATTTGATCTTTGCCGATCAACGCTTAGAAACACCCGAAATCGTTTGGCAGTTTGGTAACTTGCCATTGGCCAAAAACCTCATGCTTTATTTAAATCAGTCAAAAGACCTGACTTATGTCATCATTGATGAAAGCGAATCTTGGAAAGACTGGTTACATCAAAGTAATTATGTTTTACCAATTGATCCACTGACGTTTTGTAGCATGGTTAAGAACATGAGCGATGAAGAATTTCATACTCATGCAGATAGAAACTGGTTATCCTATTGGCAAGAAAGAGCAAAGCTTGCCAGACAAACGATAGAAACAACCTTACCCTTAGATGCCTATAACGAAAGCAATGCTAGTAAGCGTCTTTTTCAATTGTTAAAGTTTGACGAAACACTCTTCTTGTCCAATAGTAATGCTATTCGTTTTATTGATCGCTACGCTGGTTTTTCAAAACAACGATTTTCAGTCTATGGGAATCGGGGAGTAAATGGTATTGACGGGATTGTTTCAACAGCTGCAGGTATTTGTGCGGCTAAGAAACAGCAGATGTTTTTGTTGATTGGTGACTTAGCTTTGTTTCATGATATGAATGGGTTACAAATAATCAAAGAACTTGAGCTGCCGGTGACTGTGGTCGTTTTGAATAATAACGGGGGAGGTATCTTTTCTTTCCTTCCTCAAAGGGAATTAGATAACTCCTTTTTTGATCCTTTGTTTTCAACACCCTTACATCTAGACTTGGAGAAAGTGGCAGATCTCTACTGCGGCGCTTATAAAAAGCCCAAATCGCTGACTGAATTTGAACAAATAGTTTGTGAAAGTCGAGAAAGAATAGAAAGTAAAGACAATAGAGAAGAGAAAGAAAATTCAACTTGGACGTTGATTGAGGTCGTTGGCGAACAAAAAGCACCAGCAGAGCTTTGGCAACACATGATTGAGGGATACGGTAATCGAAATGAGTGAGGGAAAAATAAAAATCAATGGTGTTAATTATGCTTATCGTTGGTTACAGCGAACATCTCCAATGAGACCTACTATCATTTGTTTACACGGATTTACCGGAACTTCCATGAGCTTTTCTTTGTCTTTTCAAGATTTAAATGTTTTAGCAATCGATTTGATCGGGCATGGTAAGACGGATGTTTATGTTCATCCTTATCGCTATAAGCTTCCATTACTTGTTCAAGATTTAGCACAATTGGTTTTGCAATTAAAGATCGATGCTTTTTATTTGTTGGGGTATTCCATGGGGGCCCGTACCGCGTTAACTTGGCTGATTGAACAACCAAAAGGAATTTTAGGCATCATTATGGAAAGTGGTACACCAGGCATCAGTTCGCTTAGCGAAAGACTCATACGTCAAAAAAAAGATCTTCTATTAGCGCAAAAGATCATGACTGAACCATTGTCTGGTTTTGTGGATTATTGGGAATCGATTCCATTATTTGAAAGCAAAAAGAACTACCTGATTCGACAAGAAGAAAGATTCGCCAAGGAAGACTTATGCAACAATCAATTGGTTTGGCGCTTAGTTTGATGTACATGGGAACTGGGCAACAGACGAATTACTGGCCATCGCTTAGAAATATCCAAAGACCGATCCTTTATATAGCAGGAGAATATGATACTAAGTTTCAAAAAATCGGAAAAAAATTGGTTGAAGAAAATAGTCTGTTTTCCATGGCGTTGGTTCCCAAAAGTGGACACTGTATTCATCTAGAACAGCCAACGAAATTTGTTTCCCTAGTAAATCAATGGATAATGGAGAAAGAAAAAAGTGATACAAATTAGAAAAATCGAGCAATTACAACTTAAATTACCTTTGACTTCCCCTTTTGAAACGAGTTATGGAATTCTAACTGAAAAAGCGTTTGATTTATTGATAATCGAGGATGAATTAGGCAATCAAGAAGTAGGAGAGTTGGTTTCTTTCCAACAAGCGGACTATATTGAAGAAACGATCGACATGAGTCGCTTGATCATCAAAAATGAATTGATTCCTTTACTTACTATGTCTCCAATCAAAGAGCCTTTCGAAGTTCAGCGACGATTGACGAAAGTGCAAGGGAATTTTATGGCAAAAGCAGCCTTGGAAACAGCTATTTGGGATTTATATGCCAGACGAAAGAATGTCAGTTTCCGAGAAATTTTCAAAAGTACGAAAACAGAATTAGCAGTTGGGATTAGTTTAGGTATCCACACAGATTCTGCAAAATTGTTAAAACAAGCTCGAATGTATGTTTCTCAAGGCTATACGCGGTTGAAGTTAAAAATCAAACCAGATTACGATATCGAACCATTAACCTTATTACGAAAGGAATTTCCTCACTTGCTTTTGATGGCAGATGCCAATTCTGCTTATACATTAAAGGATCTACCGGTATTGTTAAAATTGGATCGATTAAACCTAGCGATGATTGAACAGCCTTTTAATCAACGGGATTTTATCGAGCATGCGTATTTACAGAAACAATTAAAAACACCAATTTGTTTAGATGAGAATATTCGTACACTAAATGATGTTAAAACCGCTCATACCTTGGGAAGTTGTCGTGGGATTAATCTAAAAATCCCCAGAGTGGGTGGGATCGCTGAGGCATTATCCATCGTAACATTTTGTCGTGAACATAACTTGACGGTGTGGCTAGGTGGAATGTTTGAATCAGGAGTAGGACGTTGCTTAAATATACAATTTGCCAGCCAAAATGACTTTACTTTCCCTGGCGATATATCGGCATCAGATCGCTATTACTACGATGATATCATCAAAAATAAAGCTTGCCTCACTGATGGGAAACTTGCAGTTCCCTTAGGAAAAGGCAATGGGGCAGTCCTTGATCAAGAAAAAATCGAACGTTATTGCTACAAAAAGGAACTCCTTTTTTCTTAATAATAAACGTTTGACAAATAATATGATCACTGTGGTCGTTGTAGAGATACACCAAGTAATCAGAAAGAATCCAAAAGCAGCTCTTTCTCTTTTGGATTCTTTCTTTTTGTTGAACTTTTTTTATATGAATCAGCAAGTAGCGAGTATAAAATTACACTTTCTACAATACCGATAATTCAGCTAATGTCGCCATTGACCTAACTTCTCCTTTTGATGAGATAATCATGGGAAACAGAATTCTGTTACCGATAACATAAATGAAAGCGTTGTCTTTTGTTGTTCACTCTTTTATAGTGAACACGTAATCTTAAATATGAAGGAGGAAATACATGAACACCGCAGCAATTTATCATCGACCGGAAAGTGAATATGCTTTTTTATATACAGCTGATACTTTCAGAATTCGTTTACGTACCTGTAAAGACGATGTAAAAAAAGTTTATCTTATTAGTGGCGATCCTTATACGATTGATTCACAAAAATGGTATCTGGAAGAAATACCAATGAAAAAAAGTCTGAGTACTTTAGTTCATGATTACTGGGAAGTGGAACAAACAAGCTCGACTAGAAGGTTACAATATGGGTTTCATATCGTAGGGATTGATGGCACAGAATGTTTTTACGGGGATCAAGGGATTTTTGCGTATGAACCAGCAAACTTAGCAGAAGCAAATTACTATTTCCGGATACCCTATTTTCATGAAATTGATCGTTTCAAAGTGCCGCAATGGGCAAAAGAAACGATTTGGTACCAAATATTTCCTGAACGATTTGCGAATGGCGACTCAACTAACGATCCAGCTCATACGCTACCATGGGGAAGTAAAGCACCTGACCGAGATGATTTCTTTGGTGGTGATTTACAGGGTGTGATTGATCACCTCGATTACTTAGTCGATTTGGGAATCAATGGTATTTATTTTTGCCCGATTTTCCAAGCTATGTCTAATCATAAATACGATACGATCGACTATTTGAAGGTTGATCCAGCCTTTGGTGACGAACGTCTGTTAAAAGAATTAATCGAAAAAGCGCATAAAAAGGGTATCCGCATTATGTTAGATGCTGTTTTCAATCATATTGGTAGTGACTCGCCCCAATGGCAAGATGTGATCAAAAATGGCGAAAAATCAATTTATAAAGATTGGTTCCATATTCATTCTTTTCCTGTGGATGCCTATCAAATGACGAATTTACCCGAAACAGCAGCAAATTTATCTTATGATACGTTTGCTTTTACACCTTTCATGCCTAAACTCAACACAGCAAATCCTGAGGTTCAATCGTATTTACTAGATATTGCTACTTATTGGGTGAAAGAATTTGATATTGATGGGTGGCGTTTAGATGTCGCTAATGAAGTCGATCATCATTTCTGGAAATTGTTCCATGAAAAAGTCACTGCAATCAAACCAGATATTTATATTTTAGGCGAAATCTGGCATTCATCCCAAGCTTGGTTACAAGGAGATGAGTTCCATGCTGTAATGAACTATGCATTTACAGACTCAATCAAAGACTATTTTGTTAAACGAAAAATCACTGCTTCACAAATGGCAAGTGGCATGAACCATCAGCAGATGCTGTACCAAGATCAAGTAAACGAAGGAACATTTAATTTATTAGATTCCCACGATACTGCGAGAATCCTAACCTTGTGTAATGGAAATAAAGAGTTGATGAAAGCTGTACTTACTTTCATGTTTTTACAAAAAGGCGCACCTTGTATTTATTACGGAACGGAAATCGGATTGACTGGAGAAGATGATCCTGATTGTCGTAAATGTATGATCTGGGAGAAAGAGCAACAAGATACGGAATTATACGGTTTTATTAAAGAATTGATTTATCTTCGGAAACGATTATCTGAAATTTTAATCACAGGTACGATTTGCTGGGAGCTAATTGATGATAGTCAAGACGTGATTCATTTTTCTCGTGAATTGAACGGCCAAAAGATCCATGCTATTTTTAATCAATCTTCCACAAGTTATTTGGTTGATCAGAAAAATGAAATTATCTTAAGCCAAAATAGTGAATTATTAAATGATGGGAAAGCTGAAATTCAACAATTCGGATTCATTTTGATGTGTGAATAACTTGTTACCGGTAACATGCAGAAAGCGTTTGCAAGTTGTCGTTTTATAACAGTATACTCTTTATACAAACAACATTTATGGAAGTGGAGGAACAAAAAGTGAAGAAAAACTATGTTAAAAAATTAGGGTTGGGTTTATTGTCACTTGGTATTTTAGGTGGATTAGCAGCTTGTGGTAATGGAAAAGCTGATACAGCTAGCGGTGGAAATGATGAAAAAACATTAACTGTATCGGTAGATTCTGGTTATAAAGATTACATCAATGAGATCAAGGGTGATTTTGAAAAAGAGAATGATGTCAAAATCAAGCTAGTTGAAAAAGATATGTTCGATCAATTAGAAGCGCTTTCTTTAGATGGACCTGCCGGTAAAGGACCAGATGTGATGATGGCAGCCTATGATCGAATTGGTGCGTTAGGACAACAAGGCCATTTAGCGGAAGTCAAATTAGGAAATGAAGCCGACTATGATGAAACAGATAAAGCACAAGTGACCTATGACGGAAAAATTTACGGCGAACCAGCAGTGATCGAAACATTAGTCTTGTACTACAACAAGGATCTAGTAGATGCAGCACCAACCACTTTCAAAGAATTAGAAAATCTAGCCAAAGACAAACGCTTTGCCTTTGAATCAGAAGCAGGAAAAAATACTGGATTCTTAGCAAAATGGACTGATTTCTATTATTCTTATGGTTTACTAGCAGGCTATGGCGGGTATGTTTTTGGTGACAACGGAACTAATCCATCAGATATTGGTCTAAATAATGCAGGATCAATCGAAGGAATCACTTATGCTACAAACTGGTTCCAAAATGTTTGGCCAAAAGGGATGCAAGATATCAAGAGTGCAGGCGATTTCGTTAGCCAACAATTCATGTCTAACAAAGCAGCCGCAATCATTGATGGCCCTTGGCAAGCACAAACTTATAAAGACAACAAAATCAATTATGGGGTAGCAAAAATTCCAACATTGAACAACGGCGAATCTTATCAACCGTTTGGTGGAGGAAAAGGTTGGGTAGCAAGTAACTATTCTAAAAACAAAGAATTATCACAAAAATGGTTAGACTATGTGACAAACACAAAAAATCAAGAAAAATTCTTTGAAATGGTCAATGAGATTCCAGCCAATCAAGCAGCACGTGAAACAGCTAAATCAAAAAATGATGAATTGACAACTGCGGTGATTGATCAGTATGAAACTGCGCAAGCAATGCCAAATATTCCAGAAATGGCTGAAGTTTGGACTGGTGCTGAAAACTTAATGTTTGATGCAGCTTCAGGTTCTAAATCGCCAAAAGAATCTGCTAACCAAGCAGTGAAAACCATAAAAGAAGCGATTGAGCAAAAGTATTAAAAGTAACAAAGTGATCTCTATTCACGATCAAATGGATATTTTTACTAGATGTGGTGATAGTAGACCACTAAATCTCATTTGGTCAACCAAATCATAAAACAAGTCATGGATCAATAGGTGAAACAGTTGAACGGTGTATTTTCTTTAACTGTTTCACATTGATTCGTGTGAATAACATCCACGAGCAGAGTTTTTTTATAGCAACTGAGTGAGGACTACAAATGAATGGAAAATGGTTTTTGATAGCAATTATTGATGACTGTCATGGATAGCTACTATTTATAGTTACTATGTATAACTGCTATGAATAGTTACTTATAGATGGCTATTGTGGATAGCCGACTGATTCATTTCCTTGCGCAAAGAATAAAATAGTAGTACTGGGGGTATCGTTATGCAAGACGAACAAAATAATATCAATGTAAGAAAAATTACACTTATGTCTCTCATACCTGGCTTAGGGCAATTTGCTAATGGTCAAGCGTTCAAAGGAATCGTATTTCTAGGTATTTTCGTAGCATTTATTCTACAACTGATAGTTGGTGGCTTCCACTCTTTGATTGGCTTAGTCACACTGGGAACAGTTCCGATGGAGGATCACTCCTTATTTATTTTGATTCAAGGAACGCTGCAACTAATCATTACGGTTATTTTTTTTATTTTCTATGGACTGAATCTGTTAGATGCCAAACGTGTCGCAGTTTTACGCAAAGAAGGTAAGAAAATCAACCGAACGATGAAGGAAGTTATACATAATATTGGTGATGAGGGTTTTCCTTATTTGCTTACACTTCCAGCCTATCTTTTGATGATTTTTACGATTATTTTTCCAGTTCTAGTCACATTATTTACAGCATTTACCAACTATGATTTCAAACATATCCCACCTGCTAGTTTGATTGATTGGATCGGAGTAAAAAACTTTTTTAGTATCTTCTTCTTAAGTTCTTACCGTAATACCTTTTTCTCTGTGTTTTCTTGGACTGTTATTTGGACACTATGTGCAACGACACTTCAAATCACATTAGGTATTTTTACAGCCGTTATTGCTCACCAAAAATTTATTAAATTTAGACGTTTTTTTGGTATTATTTTCCTTTTACCATGGGCGGTACCAGCATTTATAACAATTATGAGTTTCTCTAATATCTTCAATGATAGTGTGGGGGCGATCAACACCCAAGTGATTCCTTTTATCAATCATCTGCCATTCGTAGACATTAGCGCGATTTCATGGAAAACAGATCCATTTTGGACGAAAGTTGCGATCATTATGGTTCAAGGGTGGTTAGGATTCCCTTATATCTATGTCATGGTAACAGGTATTTTACAATCCATTTCTGAAGATTTATATGAAGCAGCAAAAATCGATGGTGCAAATGCTTGGAAACGTTTCTCTAATATCACGTTACCGGCTATTTTTCTAGTAGCAGCGCCAACGTTTATTACTCAGTATACTGGTAATTTCAACAATTTCTCGATGATTTATTTATTTAACAACGGTGGTCCTGGAAGTGTAGGAGGGGGCGCAGGTTCAACAGACATCTTGATTTCTTGGATCTATAAACTAACGACGGGAACCTCGCCACAATACTCCATGGCTTCAGCCATTACACTAATTATTTCTGCAATTGTCATTTGTGTTTCTTTACTTGTGTTTAAAAAGACTAATGCATTTAATATGGAGGACTAAGCGATGAAACAATTTAATTCAAGTGCTAAATTCCAACGAAGATTGTCACAATTCTTGACCTATGTTTTTTTGATTCTTTTGTCGATCATCATTATCTATCCATTGTTGATTACAGCCAGTACAGCATTTAAATCAGGTAATATCGCTGCTTTTAGTCTGGATTTATCCAGTGACTGGACACTAGAAAATTTTAGACGGCTATTCTCAGAAACGTTATATGGTACTTGGTATAAAAATACCTTGATTATTTCCATTCTAACAATGGTTATCCAAGTGACTGTTGTAACTTTGGCTGGTTACACTTATAGTCGTTACCGTTTCATTGGACGCAAATCAAGCTTGATGTTTTTCCTGGTGATTCAAATGGTTCCAACGATGGCTGCATTGACCGCTTTTTACGTCATGGCTTTTCTACTTAACGCCTTAGATCGATACTGGTTCTTAACAATGATCTATATTGGTGGGGGAATTCCGATGAATACTTGGCTAATGAAAGGTTATTTTGATACTGTTCCACTTGATTTAGATGAATCTGCTAAATTAGATGGAGCTGGTCATTTCCGGATTTTTCTACAAATCGTTTTACCGTTAGTTAAACCAATGATTGCCGTTCAAGCATTATGGGCCTTTATGGGACCGTTCGGAGACTTCATGCTCGCTAAATTTTTACTACGCACACCAGAAAATCAAACAGTGGCAGTTGGTTTGCAAACATTCATTTCTGATGTGACAAATCAACGGGTTTCATTATTTGCCGCAGGAGCGATCCTCATTGCATTACCGATTTGTTTATTGTTCTTCTTTTTACAAAAAAACTTTGTCACTGGTTTGACTTCTGGTGGTACAAAAGGTTAGGAGCAGGTGTTGATGCAAACATTTCCTTTGAATTACTTTTCTCATTTAAATAGTCCTAGACGTCTTTTTGCTGGTAGAAGACAGTTGTCATGGCCTAAATTGAGTCTGATCTTTCTTTTCTTGGTCGCGTTGATGGTTATGCCGATTACCATGTATTATACCAATCAGGTAAAAGCAATCCCTATGGAGCAATTTTTGACAGTTCACCAACTAATTGATCAAGATGGAGTAAATAAATTTTTAGAATTACCCATGGAGAATGGGCAAATAAATCACTCACCAATAACGATTTATCAGAATAACGAAATACTGATTGGGTCAGGATTGACGAAAGAACAAAAAAACGAAAAAAACGCCTTTATTGATTTCGCAAAAAATCATTGGACAATCCAGCAAAAAGAACAGGGGCGTATAAGAACCTATCAAATGAATTACCAAGCGTCTTTCAATCCCGAATCAGTCCGAACGCCACAAGAGTTTCAAGCATTTTTAGAACAGGAATTTTACGCCAGTAATCGTCCAATGATTATTTTATCTTATAGTATGAGTTTAGGAATCATCTTATTTATAATGACTAGCTTCATTTTATTTGGTGCTTCTTTCTTTTTATGGCTAACTAGAAAGAGTCGTTTTTCTTCCATCCAAACATTCAAAGAAAGTGCCAATTTAATGTTGAATGTGATTGGAGTTGGCTCCATTATTGCCACGATTGTTGGATTCTTTTATTTTGATTTTGTTTTGATGTTAGGTATTCAATCAACTGTTTCAGTTCTTTTATTGCTATGGATTTTTGCTAAAACTGGATTTAAAGATGAAGTCAAGGCCTAAGATCATCAACTAATTATGAGAAAATAAATGTGAAAATAATGAAAATTTGATAGGTAACAAAGATTTTTTTCTGAAAAATACCCTTCTGAGTTGATTCTTTTAATTTTTAGTATTAACGTTAAATAGTAGCAATTCTAAGGAGGAAAATCATGTTAGAAAAAACAGTATATAATCAATTATTTTCACGTTCTTTCTCCCTTCCAGTCGAAGTTACTTACTGGGATGGTACGACAAAACGCTATGGAGATACTGACAATCCTCCCCAAATCAAAATTAAGATCCATGAAGAAATACCAATGAAAGAAATCACAAATAACGCCTCTCTAGCTCTAGGTGAAGCTTACATGGATCATCGTATTGAGATTGAGGGAAGTATTCAAGCGTTGATCAACGATGCTTACCAACAAGCAAACAGCTTTTTAAGAGGGAGCGACTATTTAAAATGGCTTCCTAAAAAGCAAAAACACACAAAAAAACAAAATCAAGCAGATATTCATGCACATTATGATCTAGGAAATGATTTTTATGAAATGTGGCTAGATCCAACATTAACCTATTCTTGTGCTTATTTTGAGACACCTGAAGATACATTGGAACAAGCCCAAATCAATAAAGTCCACCACATCTTAGATAAACTTTTTATCAAGGATAATGATACGTTATTAGATATCGGTTGTGGTTGGGGAACCTTGATGTTTACAGCTATCAAAGAATACAATGTAAAAGCAACTGGTATTACCTTGAGTGAAGAACAATATAACCATATTACTAATCGGATCAAAGAAGAACATCTGGAAGATAAATGTCGGGTCTTATTAATGGATTATCGTGATCTAAAAGATGAAACGTTTGATCATATTACAAGTGTCGGGATGTTTGAACATGTGGGAGCAGACAACTTAAAAGAGTATTTTGGTGTCATCCAAAAATTACTAGCTCCTAAAGGAACAGCGTTGATTCACGGTATTACTCGTCAGCAAGGTGGGGCAGTTAATGCTTGGATCAACAAATATATTTTCCCGGGTGGATACATTCCAGGATTAGCAGAAATCGTAACAGATATTACGGATAATGATTTACAGTTAATTGATTTAGAAAGTTTGCGTCGGGACTATCAGCTTACTTTAGAACATTGGACAAATAATTTCCATAAAGTACAAGACAAGGTAACAGAAACTATGGGCGATTCCTTTTATCGAATGTGGGATCTTTACCTTCAAGCTTGTGCAGCATCTTTTGAATCAAGTAACATTGATGTTATCCAATACTTACTTGTTCAACCAAGTAATAATGATCTTCCAATGCATCGTGCATAAGGGGAAAACCTAATAAAAAATATTAATTAAGATTCGCATGAAAAGAGGCTTTGAAAGAAGCGTTTAGCTCCTCCCTTATTATTGAGGAGTTGCTTCTTGAACGCCGTGAATCAGAGGTCGTAAAAACATCGGGTAGCTCTGATGACAATAAGAAAGAATTTTTTGAAACAGCTTCTCATGTTTTGAAAAATTCAGGCTTATTTCAAGTAGCTGATGTTTGAACACCGTTTACTCGTTTTTAGAGATACTAGAAGAGACTGAGACAACTTTTGTCCCAGTCCCTTTTTTATTGTGAAAATGTCTAATGCTGGCCAACCTATTTTTTTGATTTTTTATTAGCTAAAAAGGAGATGATTATCGAGCTGATTTTGCCAATAGAATAGAACAGATATTGAAAGAGCAACCGTGCTAAACTGTATTTTTTGATGAATGAAAATGAAAAAATTATGATAATCAAAATTGCATAGACTATATGTGTCGTTCAATAAAGTGAAAAAAGATTTTCCATCAGTTCTCACTCTATGTATATAATCATTAAGTGCATGTTGTTATTTTTTATCTATATTTAAATAAAAAACAATACATATATTTTCGTTGTTATAAAAGTATTTATAGAACTATAAATAACAATTGTTTATAAATAAATCGTTCATCAAACCTCCGTGTTGTGATATTATAAACATGAGCTGTGGGTGGCTAGTTTACTCAAGTTCAAGTAAAACAAGGGAGGTGAAAAGAGTGGAAAAAATTCTTATACCATTAAAACAACATGTAGGCGCTTCATCAAAGAGTATGGTAAAAATAGGCGAATATGTGCAACGTGGACAAAAAATTGCTAAACCAGATGGATTAGGAGCAAACATTCATTCTAGCTTTTCAGGTGTTGTATCAGAAGTAACCAACGATCAGATTGTGCTAAAGATTGATGAAAAGCAAAATTTTTCAAGTTATCTTCCTATTCCAGAAACATCCTCTTATATTCAAGCAATCAAAGAAGCCGGAATTGTCGGAGCTGGTGGAGCTGGGTTTCCGACAGATATAAAATTATCTTGTGAAATACCAGAAGGCATCTTTATCGCAAATGGTGCAGAATGTGAAGCTTTATTACTTCACAATGTAAAGCAAATGAAAAGTCAAATCAAACAATTGATTCGTGGAATAAAGTATTGCATGAGCATTACGAAAGCACCCAAAGGAATCATTGCCGTTAAAGGAAAACATCGAGAGTTAGTCATACAATTGTTAAAGTTTACCAACAATGAACCGACAGTAGATGTTTACCAATTACCTGACATCTATCCTGCAGGCGATGAACGTGTAGTGATTCGTGAAGTGTTGAACATCACTTTAGACCCTGGTCAACTACCAATCGAAATCGGAGCAGTAGTGGATAATGTTGAAACAATTAAACGCATTGTCGAAGCGATTGAACAGCGAAAGCCATTTATTGATAAAGATCTTACGGTATCTGGTCGTGTAAAACAAAAGAAAACAGTCTTTAAAGATGTCCCAATTGGAACACCTGTCAAGCAATTAATTGATCAAGTTGGAGGTTTTATTGAGCCCCATGGAGAAATTGTGATCGGTGGACCAATGACTGGTCATAGCGGCACGGAAGAAACCCCCATTACGAAAACCAGCGGAGGGGTATTGGTTGCTATGCCATTTCCTCAAGAACACCGAAAAATAGGACTATTACTTTGTGAATGCGGCGGTTCAGAAGAAAGAATGACTGAAATAGCTGAAAACATGGGTGCTGAAGTTGTTGCTACACAACGCTGTAAGCGAATGGTAAAAGTGAATGGAAGATATAGATGTACCTTGCCAGGTATATGTCCAGGACAAGCACAAACAGTCTTTACTTTGAAAAAAGCAGGTGCTGAAGTTGTGATGACTGGAACTTGTTCTGATTGAACGAACACCGTTATTGGTGTAGCTCCTAGGTTAGGAGTTCCGGTTTATCATTATACAGATCATGTACTTCGGGCAGATGGGCACAGACTATATCGTAAATTACCTACAACGAAATAAATTTAAATTTTAGGAGGATTTAACGAATGTCTATTACGGCTGAAACTGCCCAAGAACATGCAAAAGATCTAGCTGTACTCTGTTGTCGTGCGGAAGCAGGCATAGTGATTACGCCAGAAAATCTAGAGGACCCCGCAATTTTTCTTGATCTGGAAGAATCAGGGTTACTTGAATTTTCTGAAGATGTGTTAACAATTGAACAAGTACTTGGTACAACATTAAAAGAAACAACGGATGCGTTGATTCCATTGACAAAAGAATTACTGGAAGGTGTATCTGAAGGAATGAAAGAAGTTCATTTAAATGAAAAAAAAGAAGTTGAGACTTCTGAAACAATTGCGACGCCAACCCAAGCTGCTTCATCTTCTGTAACAAGTGGTCAGACTATTAAAATTCATATTGCTGAAGGAAAAGGAATTGATTTAGAGCTTCCTTTAATGATGGCTGCTCAGTTAACCGAAACGGTAAATCCTGCACCGGAATCAATAATTCCTGAGCAAGTAACGCCAATAATACCAGCACCGGTTTTGGGAAACTCAAATCAGGTGAAAGAAAAAGTGATTCGTTCTGTACGACATGATCATCTAAAAATTGATCAGGTGATTTTTGGGGAAGAAACAAAAATCGAAGGAACAACTTTAATTTTACGAAAAATGACAGAAATTTGTGCTGAAGCAGTTGAACTGGAACAGCTCGTTGAAGATATGACTTTAGAAATCATTACACCAGATAAATACACTGAATATAGTGAAACGATTATGGACGTTCAGCCAATTGCCGCAAAAGTTGAAGGCGATCTTGGGCATGGAATTACCCGAGTACTGGATGGTGTCGCCATGGTTGTTACAGGGACGGATGCTAATGGAGTTCAAATCGGTGAATTTGGTTCTTCTGAAGGAGAATTAGATCGTAACATTATGTGGGGACGTCCTGGAGCACCAGATAAAGGAGAAATCTTTATTAAAACCCAAGTGACAATCAAAGAACACGCGAATATGGAACGTCCGGGTCCGCTAGCCGCTCACAAAGCTTCTGATTACATCACTCAAGAAATTCGTGAAGCCCTCAAAAAAGCGGATGAATCATTGGTGATACATTCAGAAGAAATTATACAGAAACGTCGAATTGGCAATAAGAAAGTTTTGATCATCAAAGAAATAATGGGGCAAGGTGCGATGCATGATAATTTGATTATGCCCATCGAGCCAGTTGGAACATTTGGCGCAAAACCAAATGTTGACCTTGGCAATTTGCCAATCCTATTGGCACCAACAGAAGTATTAGATGGAGGAATCCATGCGTTAACTTGTATTGGACCGGCTTCGAAAGAAACTTCACGCCATTATTGGCGGGAACCGCTTGTTAAAGAAGCAATGGCAGATGAAGAAATTGATTTAGTCGGTGTTATGTTCGTCGGCTCTCCACAAGCGAATACTGAAAAATATTATGTTTCAAAACGTTTAGGAATGACTGTCGAAGCCATGGACATTGATGGTGCCATTGTAACCACTGAAGGTTTCGGAAATAATCATATTGATTTCGCTTCTCACATGGAAGAAATTGGAAAACGTGGAATCAAAGTGGTTGGCGACTCTTATAGTGCTGTTCAAGGAGCCTTAGTTGTTGGTAATTCTGAAATGGGCGCAATGGTTGATAATAATAAATCAAAACAAGGGATTGAAAATGAAATTTTATCAAATAATACCTTGTGTAGAGAAGACGCCATTCGTGATTTAGCTATGTTAAAAACGTTAATGGGTGGAGGAACAATTAAACCAGCTGAACGTAAATGGAATCCGAATGTCAAACAAAACAACATTGAGATTATCGAAAAAACAACAGGAAGAAAAATAGACCTGGAAGAAAATGAGCAATCTTTGCTGAAAAGTAAAAAACGTCAAGAAATTTATGAAAAAGAATAAAATAAGGTGCAAAATGGATAGAATCGAAAAATTAAAGTATGTCTCTACTGAACAAATGTTTGAAGGGATACTTGTTGAAGTTCGAGATGCGAGCGTAACTATTGATATCAAAGGACGACTAGGTCAATTAAAAATTCCGCGGCGCATGATTATTTCAGAGTACGATTTAAAAATAGGACAAGAAGTTGGATTTTTGATGAGTTATCCAGAGGTTTTGGAAGAAGCAGCCAATACTCATTACGTTGAAGCAATCACAGAACATGAACGTCGACGTTTAAAAAATCAACAGAAGAAAATAAAAATGAGAGAGGAAAATGAGTAGATGAGTTTAACAGTATTCGAAGGATTACAGTCAGAAATTTTTGTACCAATCACACCCAAATCCGTCTTTACGCCCGTTAAAAAAGAGCTGAAAGAAATGCGGATTGCTTTGGCAACGGCAGCTGGTGTCCACTTAAAAAGTGATACACGCTTTAATTTGGCAGGAGACACAACGTATCGTGAGATTCCAGATGGAGTACCAACTGAAGATTTAATGGTCTCACATGGTGGATATGACAACGCAGACGTTAATCGGGATGTCAATGCAATGTTTCCGATTGACCGATTACATGAATTAGTAAAAGACGGCTTTATTAAAGAAGCTGCCCCTGTACATTATGGCTTTATGGGAGGCGGCGGTGACCAAGATGCCTTTAATGAACAGACGGGACCAGAAATCGCACAAAAACTCGTAGAAGAAGAAGTTGACGCAGTTGTTTTAACTGCTGGTTGAGGGACCTGTCACAGAACTGCCGTGATCGTGCAGAGAGCAATTGAGGAAGCAGGGATTCCTACTATTTTAATCGCCGCATTACCACCAGTAGTACGGCAAAATGGTTCACCTAGAGCTGTAGCACCACGTGTACCGATGGGCGCTAATGCCGGAGAACCACATAATATTGACATGCAAACGGGTATTTTAAAAGATACTTTAGAAAGCCTAGTTTCAATTGAAACACCAGGGAAAATTGTGCCATTACCTTATGAATATATCGCTCATCAACATGCGGTGATACCTGGATGGGAGCGGGCTCGTGGTGCTTTTCCTTTGGCCATTTCTTTATTAAATCAAGGCGTTGCGTTGCTACAATTGCCTTGTCCTGAATTTTTGACCTTAGGAAAAGAGAGACCACCAATGACTTATCAAGAATATGTTGCTATACCAGGCTATCGTCAAAAATGTCAAAGTATGTTGCAACCAGTCATTCAACAAATCAAAGAGTACCAAGCGAATGATTATCGCTATTTGGGAATCATCGGGATCAATGAAAGTCCTAATTGTTCCATCTCAGCACAGCGAGGCGTACTAATGGAAGAGTATTTTGAATTATGTAAGAATCATGGGATTGTTAATCCTTATTTTGAAGTTCCAACTTGGTATACAGAAGAATCACAAGGCGATTTATATCAGAAATTAAAACTATTTTTAGAAGGAAAGTAAACGATGAATAATAAAATGAAAATATTGACTTTATGTGCAATGGCCGTTGTTTTAAATGTTGTTTTAGGTGAGGCTGTTTCACTAATGAAAATCCCCTTATTATTTTTAGATACGATGGGAACGATTTATATTTCAACCAATTTTGGTATGAGTTATGGGGTAATGACTGGGATTGCCACTAATTTATTAATGTGGATCATCAGTGGGCCGTTGGCTGTTCCTTTTGTATTCGTAAATATTGTTGTAGCAATTATCTGTTCTTTACTAGCGAAGAATGGATTTTCTTACAAAAAAGCGCTAATAGCAGGGGGACTATTAGCCGTTGTTTGTCCAATGATCGGTGCGCCGATCCGTTTAGCTTTATTTGGTGGTTTTACCGGTTCAGGAACGGACATCCTCATTTTTGCTTTCAAGGCTTCCGGTAAAGAAATGATCACTGCAACTTATTGGGCAACTGTTGCAGGAAATATTGTGGATAAGATGCTTTCTTGTTTACTCGTTGCTTGGTTTATGAAACGTTTACCGCAACGTATCCTAGTAAAATAAAAAGAGAACGACTAACAGATATTAAAGCTAGTCTAGTCTTTTATAACTACAAACATTCTAGCATTTGATATTGATTGAACAAACGAAAAATGTTAGAATGTTTTTATTAGGGGAGTGGATGGGTTCTGGTGTTCCCTCTGGTCTTCAAAACCAGTATGAGGAGTTAAGAGCTTCTTGGGTAGGTTCGATTCCTACACATTCCCGCCAATTGAATACATACAAAGCTAAAAACATTGATACAGAGCCGTTCTGTTGATGTTTTTAGCTTTATTTTTTTGTCGCCACTGCATTTCCACTGCATTTGATTATTTTTCGAGGTAGTTCATTGCTTGATCACTGTTTTCATCAAGTGTAAGAAAGGAACATTCTGCTTCTCGCTTTTTATCAATGCCCATGTGATTGAAATCACATATTAGTCTCGACATGGCTATTTTTCCATGCTATATTTAATTCAAAAAGAAGAAATTAAAATATAGATGTGCGCATCTACTACATAAAAAGACTTAATTATTAAGGATTTTTATCGTCTTTCTATTAATTCCCACATAGTTAAAGTTTTTATATGAATACGCCGGAAAGGAATGAGAGCTTGATTTCATTTGAACACGTTTCAAAGTCTTTTGGAGGTACCATGATCCTAAATGATCTCAATTTATTTATACCAAAAGGTAAAATCTTTGGTATCATTGGACGAAGTGGTGCAGGAAAAAGTACAATGATTCGTTTAATAAACGGATTAGATCAACCAACAAAAGGTAATATATCTCTATCACAAGATGTGAAAAGCAGCACAATATTTCAACATTATGCCTTATTGCAGTCAAAAACTGTTGCTGATAACATTCGACTTGCTCTGAGATTTAGCAAAGTCAATAAGCAGGAATACGACAAAAGAATTGAAAACGTTTTACATTATGTATCAATGATAGAGAAAAAAATACATATCCCTCCCATTTATCTGGTGGGCAGAAACAACGAGTGGGGATTGCTAGAGCGTTAGTAACGGAGCCTTCGCTTTTATTATGCGACGAAATTACTAGCGCTCTTGATCCAACCGCTAAAAAAAGTATTTTAAATTTGTTAAAAAAAGTGAATGAGGAACTAGGAACCACCATCATTTTGGTCACCCATGAAATGGAGGCGATAAAAGAAATTTGTGATGAAGTGGCTGTCATTGATTCAGGAAAAGTTATTGAACAGGCAACAACCAAAAAAATGTTTTTAAGCCCTCAAAGCAATTTAGTTCGTGAATTTTTAGCAGATATGATTTATCCTAAGTATCCAAAAAAAGAATCGATTTCCTTTAATTATGTCCTTTACTTCCTGATGAATGCCACAAATTATGCTCGTTTTCAAGAAAGTAAAATGGAGGGGACGGTCTATGATATCAAAACCATACATATTAGCGGAGAACGTTTTTTTGCGATGTATTTTCTAACAAATAAAATTCCTGATAATGAATTTATTGACCAACTAATTAGTTATGAGAAGGTGACCGTATTAGAATCGGAAAGATATACGATTAAACGAATTGAATTTTCTCAATTTATCCAATCAAATACTGCCTTAGGTGAAGGAAAGATTGATGTAAATGTTGCTCAACACTCCGCTTATATGAATGTTTTCAATAAGGAGAATGGGACTGATTTAGTTCCTTTAGTTGCTACACCCTCTGTTCCGTGTAATTTGTACTCTTCCAAATATACAAGTAAAGAAGAGGTGAAAAAAGGAATGATGATTGGGATTCCCCAAGATCCGAGTAATGCAGCACGAGCCTATGCAGTTCTTGCTAAAGCTGGTTTTATTCAAGTGGATAAACAAGTGAAAAGTACCGACTTGACTGCAAAAGCAATCACAAATAACCCCTATCAGTTAAATATCAAAGAGATGGACACGAACACTTTACCACACGTGTTGGATGACCTTGATTTTGAAGTCATACCTGGAAGCACAGTTGAAGATGCAGGAATTCGACAACAACTTCATTTGATCGAGCTAGAAAAAATGGTGCCTGAATTACAAATCGTAGCTGCTGTGACAAAAGAAAATGAAAAAACGGATTGGGCAAAAGCGATTAAGAAAGCCTACCGATCAGAAAAATTTCGTACATATATCAATAGTCATAATAAAGATAATTACTGGATCATACCTGACATTTCTGAAACTGAGAATAGCAGTCAATAAAGATATTACATATTAGCAATTGAAAGGAAGCGTTGCGTTTTTACTTAAAACACGTTTTGCTTGTTCGTAGAAGCGGAGACAATTTTTTTCTTATTTTGATTTTTTAGACAAGACTGATTACTTTTTTAGTCTTGTCTTTTTTTGCTATTTAATGATTGATTTGTTCAAAAATGACAGAACAACTTTACTTGTGTATACTTAAATTAAAGTGATTTTTATTCAAGAAAGGAAATAAATTTTATGAAAACTAATGTTATTTTTTGTGGGCTGTTTTCTTTACTATTGTTAGCAGGGTGTCAATCGAATCAGGCTACACCAGAATCAACGCCAGCGCCAGCGACTACGTCAACAAGTACTGGTCAACAAACAACTTCTTCAACCGAAGCATCAAATCAAACAATGAATTCTGGGACGAATGCAACAAAAGAGATCAAAGTATCTGCACAAAAAGCGATTGAGTTGTTTCAAAAAGAATATCCAAATGCAGCGATTACCAGTTTAGAATTAGATAGTAGTTGGGGAAGTTTCTTCTATAAAATCGATGGTGTTGATGATCAAAATGAATACGAAATGAAGATCAATGCAGCAAACGAAGAAATTCAAAAACAAAATCCTGAGCGTTTAGATCAAGATGAACAAAATGGACAGAAGAAACAAGAAGATGCTTTGGACACAAGTAAACTTCTAAGTATTGAAGAAGCAGCAAAGATCGCTGAAAAACAAGCGGGTGGGGGAACAGCCACTGACTGGGATCTTAGTAAGGAACTTGGTACCACTTACTGGGAAGTGAAAGTGAAAAACGGGAATAAGAGTACTCAAGTAAAACTCAATAGTCAAACAGGAGAAGTTTTAGCAACTGAAAATGATGATTAATTGTCTTGATCCTCTTTGCTTTTGCTTGACTTGATGATAAACTAGAAAAAATGATTCATCAAAGGAGAGAATGACTTGACCTTAGAAACGACTTTTTTTAATCATACTTTTGCTAACCCTTTTATGAATGCCTCCGGTGTTCATTGCATGACAACGACAGAACTAGTTGAATTGGAACAATCCAATGCTGGCGCTTTTATCACAAAGAGTTGTACACTGAATGAACGTGCTGGAAATCCAGAACCTCGTTATTTCGATGTACCTCTTGGAAGTATTAATTCCATGGGATTACCTAATCGTGGATTTGATTATTACTTAGATTATGCATTGAACTATGAAAAACAGCAGACACAACCGCTCTTTTTCTCTATTGCAGGTATGAGTGCAGCAGAAAATTTGGAAATGTTGACAATGATTGAAAAGAGTGACTTTCAAGGAATCACTGAATTGAATCTTTCTTGTCCCAATGTTCCTGGCAAACCACAGTTAGCCTATGATTTTGAGGCGACGGAAGATTTATTGCAACAAGTTTTTGCCCGTTTCACCAAACCATTAGGAATCAAATTGCCCCCATATTTTGATTTGGCGCATTTTGATCAAATGGCTGAAATTTTGAATCTATTTCCTTTAACTTATGTAAATTCTATTAATAGTATCGGCAATGGTTTGTATATCGATACTCAAAAAGAAGCAGTCGTGATCAAACCTAAAGAGGGTTTCGGTGGACTTGGTGGAGAATATGTGAAACCAACCGCTTTAGCGAATGTCCGTGCTTTTTATACTCGCTTGAAACCAGAGATAAAAATTATTGGTACTGGAGGCATTCGAAATGGACAGGATGCTTTTGAACATTTATTATGTGGAGCAACTATGCTACAAATCGGTACCGAACTTCACAAAGAAGGACCGAAAATTTTTGATCGGATCACGAAAGAACTCGAACAGATCATGACAGAAAAAGGGTATCGAACCATCGATGAATTTAGAGGGAAACTAAAAACGATTTAATCGTTAACGATTCTCTAAGTGATGAAATAAAAGACAACAATAAAAAATAAGCCAAAGAATCCAAACATAGTTTCTCTTATTTTGGAAATCTTTGGCTTATTTTTATGCAATCCGGTGGTTTTAGAATAATAACTGGTGGTTAGCTTTTAGTCTATTCGTTGGTTTGCCATGAATAGTACCTTAGCTATTAGGATACAATAGGTGTATATAATTACTGATAATAGCACCACCGTTTCTAACATGAAGCGTAATCATTCTTTTTGTTTGTTGAATAGAAATATGAGAAAATGGCACAAAGGTATGACAAATAAAAGGAGGGATTTACTTGAAAGATGGCATGGAGATCGTGAAGGATCTAAAAAAGAAGCAGTTCAGTTACAAGGAATTAGTCAAAGAGGTTAGCCAAAAAGTAGCAAAATTAAATCCAGAATTAAATGCGTTCGTTACTTTTGAAACAGATCAACCGATTAAAGATGAGGCACCAATTCTAAAGGATGAACAGCCTTTAAGCGGCTTACCGTTCCCGTTGAAAATGTTAGGACAGGAAAAGCAAGGTTGGTTAGCTACATCAGGCTCAAAGCTTTTTCAAACTCATCGCTCATCTAGAAATTCAAATTTTGTTTCGCAAGTTGAAAAAATTGGTCTTATCCCACTTGGACAAACAAATGCGCCAGAGTTTGGATTTAAAAATATCACCGACCCACAACTTTATGGTCCAGCTAAAAATCCTTGGAATCTTGCGCATTCGCCAGGTGGTTCAAGTGGTGGGGCAGCAGCCGTTGTTGCTTCTGGCATTTTACCGATCGCTGGTGCTAGTGACGGTGGAGGATCAATTCGCATACCTGCTTCCTTTTGTGGTCTGATTGGCTTAAAACCTTCACGAGGAACGATGCCAGTTGGTCCTCATGCTTGGCGAGGTTGGCAAGGAGCAGCGATTGATTTTGGTTTGACCATTTCTATGAGAGACACCAAAGCTTTATTTGCAGGACTGCGAAGTATCCATTCAGGAGCGCCTTATCAAGTTTCGCCAGCGGAATGGCAAGAGCATCCACCAAAAAAACGGTTGAAAATCGCTGTTTGCACAGAATCACCGATCCACACAAAAATCAGCGATGAAGCACGACAAGCAGTGACCAATGCGGTGACATTTTTAGCACAAGAAGGCCAAGAAATCATTGAAATCAATTACCCTCTTGATGGAAGAGCCTTGATTCAGTCTTATTATCAAATGAATGGAGCAGAAACAGCTAGTATGATTCACTCGATTGAATCTGGATTAGGACGACCGGTTGCTCAAAATGAACTTGAACCGATTTCCTGGGTCCTGCTAGAGTATGGGAAGAAGGTTTCTGCAGCGAACTATATCCAGTCGCTTCATGTTTGGGATCATGCAGCAATCACAATGGAAGAACTATTTCAAACTGTTGATCTTTTTCTTTCGCCGACAACAGCATTTACTGCTCCAGAAATTTCCACTGATCTTCAAAGCGATGAAATTCGGGCAAAAATGGCTGGAATCAACGAATGCAACGAACAAGAAAGTTTAGCAGTTATTTCTGAAATGTTTGAGGAAAGTTTAAAGATCACGCCTTACACCCAACTGGCAAATTTGACGGGACAACCAGCAATCAGTTTACCCACACATATCAGTGAGGAAGGTCTGCCTTTGGGTATCCAATTCATGGCTGCCAGAGGACGAGAAGACTTGCTCTTTCAAATTGGCGAAATCTTTGAAAATCATCAAAAATTCTATTTACCGCCAAGTTATCAATAATAGTCAGTTGAAGAAAAGCAGTTGGGACTAAGAAAACTTTAGACTCAACTGTTTTTTATCTGGCTGTCAGCTACCTCGTGACGATGTTTTGTCCCATTCATTTAGCCGAATCAAAGTGAACAAAAACTAATTCTAAATATTTTTAAGGAAACGATTCAAATAATAATTAACGATAGATTTTTTGTTGGATCTAAGGTAGAATGGGTAGGCGAAAATATGTTCGGAGGTGGAGGGATTGAAAACTCCTTTAACGATCGAGATGGAAACTTCTCTTTATCAATACTGTATCGAACAAGGGGGCATTGTCGTAGAAGAGGTGACCATGCCTGACGACCATGGTATCGTGGATACGTTAAGTTGTCTCACAAAGTTTGATGGTACAAGAGAGTGGCGTTGCTATGAGTTGAAAGTATCAAAAGCGGACTTTCGTTCCACTGCAAAATTATCGTTTGTCGGGAATTACAATTATTTTGTATTACCTCAAAAACTTTTTGATGAAGTCAAAGCTGAAATCCCCACTGGTATCGGTGTTTTAGTTTATCGACCTTACGGGATAGCAGAAGAGATGCCAGCTTCTGGCACATTCATTATTGCTAAAAAAGCAATGAAGCAACCGTTAGCAGTGGCAGAAGAGGCGCTGCTCAACCGTTTTATGGCTTCATTATTTAGAGAAGTAAGAAAAGCCAAACAAATGGAACGAGGCGTCAAATATTTTCCAACTGATCAGTTGTATAAAGAATTAAAAAAACGTTCAGATTCTCAAGATCCATTTGCCAAAGAGCGTTATTATGAACGATTTATTGAGGAAACAGAAAATCAAGCGATCCAAGATTTACAAGCAGAAATCAACGCTTTACAGCAAGATTATGAGAATCTGCGACAAAAGCAGCAAGTTAGACGCTTGCCAACAGAGCCATTGGAGTGAATAAGTATGTACTATCCTTATTTGAGAGGGAAACAGTTTGATCTTTTAGCATTAAAAGAAATGATTCAACAGAATCTATTATCTAAAAAGGTGGTTCCCATCATCGAACCAGTTCGTGATTCAGCTACCTTTAAAAACGTTGTCGAGTTATTCCAAAAAGTAAATCACCCGCTGATCATCATCGATAATCCCCAAGTGGGTCAGTTCAAACTTTTTGATGAACATTTACATTTATGGGAAGAAAAAGAAAATAGTTCCATTCAACATGCAATGATCATCACGTCCGATAATTACCAACAGATCATGGAGCAACCACCTAAATTGATCATTTTTGATGGACAACATCAGCCGCGTGATCCAAAAATATGGAAAGAACTTTCAAAAATGGATACTCATTTTTTGTTACCAGACCATAGTCGGTTCCATATCTGGTTACCAGAAAACAAAATCATCATAAAAGAAGCCTTTAAACCAAGAAAACACGAAGAAGATTATAGCGAAAAAATAGATGATTTTTTTAGCGACGACTATTTGTTTTTTAAAGAAGAGGGGAATCATGGCTTTTCAGATTTTACGATTGAAGGAAGTCGCTATTTTGATAAAGGCTTTCCTAGTCGGGCATTGGCACTTCATCTGACCTATGTTGATGCATATGGTAATCTCAGAGTAATACATTTTATTTCTGATACGAACGATTCAGCTAAGGATCAAGCACTAAAGTTTTTTGAAGCTGTTGAAAAAATGCAACAGTGGGTATTGAGGAACCAAGATCAACTGTTGATTACAACGGGTATATTAGCCCTGCTTTCTTTGAAACAACAAAAAAAATTTCCTGGTTTAGGTGTATTGAAAAAATGGACATTGGTCCATCATTTAGAACTGCTCAGTTTATTATTAGATCAGCCGACTAATTGGTTACGCATGTATTCTAAAATAGAGGAACTACATTCGCTGATTTGTGGTATTGGACATACAGAACGACAAAAATTGGTTTGATTCCCCTCACTAGTTTATGTTTTGAAGCTAGTGAGAGATTTTTTTGCTAATCAATCCTGTTTATCAAAATAAGATCATTCTTTGAGCATTTTTGTTTGTCGCTTAAATTGGTTTTTGGTGGCTTCTAACCCTTCATTATTTGCTAAAACAATGAGGTTTGGTCGTTTTTTTAACTCATCTAATTTCTTCGTGTCTTGCTCAAAAAGAGCGAGCCTTTTTTTGATTTGATCCGGAGCATCTCCACGTTGTTCTAAACGCTGCTTCAATTTGTTTTTAGCGATAGTCACAAATACTGGTTGGATCTGTTCCCCAAATGCATGGAAGAGTGCCCAAAAACCAGCAGCTGTTAAAATTGTATAACAATCACCATTTTTCAACTTTTGAGCAATCTCCCTCTTAGTTGAACCATATTTATGTCCCGCATATTCATCCCATTCCACAAATGCCTGTTCAGTGATCAACTGCTCAAATTTGTCTTCAGAGAGAAAATAGTAATCTTTTTGATCGGTTTCACCTTTTCGAGGAGGACGAGTCGTCGAAGTGACAATTTTTTCTTTTGGTTCAAAAAGAGCATTAGCAATGGAGGTTTTTCCTGAACCAGAAGGACCAATAAATACATAACATTTGTTCATCATGAATCTCCTTCAAATCTTTATTTCCTTTATTAAACGATACACGAGAAAGTTTCTTTTAGCAATTGTTCTTTTCGCATAGATATTCCAGGTGGACGACAATAAATTTTGTCTTATAAAAAACACTCTCTTGAGTCTTTAGAAAATCGTCTAAAGAGCAAAGAGAGTGTTTTAAATATACAATTCAATTAAATTTAATCATTTAGACTAATAAACCAGTGACGATCGCACTTAAAAAGCTGACTAATGTGGCAGTCAATAAGATTTTTAATCCATGTTTCGCAACTAAGTTTCCTTTTTCTTCATTTAGACCTTTCATAGCACCAGAAATGATTCCAATGGAAGAGAAGTTAGCAAAAGATACTAAAAAGACAGATAAAATAGCTGTTGTACGTTCAGTAAAATGCAGGTTCCCAGTGGCTAGTTCTGTCATCGCAACAAATTCATTTGTCACAAGTTTCGTCGCCATGATACTACCCGCATCCACAGCTTCTTTCCAAGGAATCCCGCTGATAAATGCTAGTGGAGCAAAGATATAACCAAGAATTTCTTGGAAAGAGATCCCAAAGATTCCACTAAAAATGGCATTGATCATAGCAATAAGAGCAACGAATCCAATCAACATAGCAGCAACTGTAATCGCTACATGAAAGCCGTCAAGAATATATTCTCCAAGCATTTGGAAGAAAGTTTGTTCTTTGTTTTCTTCAATGATCAACTCATCTTCTTTTTCTTCTAATTCATAGGGATTAACGATGGAGGCCAAGATATACCCACCGAATAAGTTCAATACCAGCGCAGTAATTACATATTTAGAATCGATCAACGCCATATAAGAACCTACGATCGACATCGAAACAGTCGACATGGCAGAAACGCTCATGGTAAATAAACGTTTTTCAGATAAGAAAGGCAATTCTTTTTTTATTGAAATAAAAACTTCAGATTGACCTAGTATTGCTGAAGCAACACCGTTGTAAGATTCTAATTTCCCCATACCATTGATTTTACTTAAACCCAATCCAACTGCCTTCATGAATAATGGCAAGATCTTGATATAACGCAAAATCCCGATGATTGCAGAAATAAAAACAATCGGCATCAAAACATTTAAGAAAAACGGCGCACTGCCTTTATTGGCTACCCCAGCAAAAACAAAATTGACTCCTTCACCTGCAAACGCTAGTAAATGATCGAATACTTTCGCTAACATGGAAACGACTGCTGTACCAAAAGTCGTTCGTAACAAAATAAAACCAAAAATAAATTGCAATACGATCATCAATAGTAAAGGTTTTACTTTGATGGCTTTCTTGTTGGTACTAATCAAAAAAGCAAGGCTAAAAATAAAAAGTAATCCAATAATTCCTAAAATCTGACTCAAACTATCACTCCTAATCAAAATTCCGTTTAATTTTACACGTTTTATCGTTAAAATACTAATTTTTTGCTAAGATTATCATCGCTTTTTTAGACTGAAACGCATACATTTCAATTGAAACGGATACAACAAAATAAAACTCTTAAAAGATTATCAGTTGCACTTTTTCAGGTGCAATTTAAATAAAATCTTTTAAGAGTTTATTCAGCTATTTGTTCATAAAAAAACAATGCTTATTGATAAAATAAATTTTCCGATGGATAGAAGGGAGCACTTGTGATATCAATACCTAATTGTTTCAACGTTTGTTCATCATTTTTATTGACGATGACTGTCGAGTGAGCTTGAGCACCATCTAATTCAGCAAGTTTGTCATAAGCTACTTGAGCGATAGGGTTGGTTACCGCACTGATCGAAAGAGCAATCAGTACTTCATTTAGGCTCAATGTATCAACGGAAGAATGCAGTGCGGCAGACTTCATCCCTTGAATCCGTTCTAGAACAAGCGGCGACAACAATGGAATATTATCTGAGATATGTGCTAAATGTTTGATCGCATTTAAAATGACGGCAGCAGAAGCATTCATTAAAGAACTGGTGCGTCCTGTAATGATCACTTCATCGGGTAATTGGATCGCGATCACCGCAGAAGGATCGTTGCTGTCATTTTGAACAGTTTTTGCATACTCATGAGCAGGCAATACCACTTGACGGTCTTCAGGTTGAAGACCTACTTCTTCCATGATCAATTTAATTCGATTTACTGCTTCCTCATCAATCAATCCTTTTTTGAAATCACACTCTGTTTGGAAATAGCGGCGGATGATTTCTTGTCGAGAAGCTTCTTGCACAACTTCATCATCAACGATTCCGAATCCCACACGATTCACACCCATATCGGTAGGGGATTGATAGATTGATTCTTTACCAGTGATTTTTTCAATGATCCGTTTGATTACTGGAAAGGTTTCAACATCTCGATTATAGTTTACAGCAACCTTGCCATAGGCATCATAATGGAAGGAATCGATCATATTGACATCTTTTAAATCCACAGTGGCAGCTTCATAGGCAATGTTTAGTGGATGTTTCAATGGGACATTCCAAACAGGGAAGGTCTCAAATTTTGAATAACCTGCTGATTGTCCTTTTTGGCTTTCATGATAAAGCTGATTCAAACATGTTGCTAGTTTGCCACTACCAGGTCCAGGAGCAGTAACAACAACGATTGGCTTACTGGTCTCAATATATTCATTTTTGCCAAAGCCGTTTTCAGAAACGATTTTTTCAACATTAATTGGATAATCTTCAATTTCTGAATGTTTGTAGACTTTGATATTACGTCTTTCTAATTTATTGACGAAGACATTCGTAGCTGGCTGACCATTGTAACGAGTAATGACGACACTATTGATAGATAATCCGTAGCCACGCATTTCGTCGATCAAGCGTAAAATATCCATGTCATAAGTGATACCATAATCCCCACGAATTTTATTACGTTCAATGTCTCCAGCGTAGACGCAAATCAAGATTTCTGCTTGATCTTTTAATTTTTGTAACAATTTGATTTTTGCATCTTCTTCAAAGCCAGGCAAAACACGTTTGGCATGCTTATCATCGACCAATTTGCCTCCAAATTCTAAATATAATTTGTCATAGTGATTCACTCGTTCAAGGATATATGCTGATTGTTCTTCGATATATTTCTCTGAATCAAAACCGATTTTTTTCACGAGATTCCCTCCTTAAGTACTAAAGCATTTTTTCATTTTTTTTGATTTTCGTCAACTAGTAACTAACACCGGATTAAAACAACAGATAAAATCTCAAATCTGGCTTGTTTCATCTTAAATTCATTGGTATGATAGTTTTGGTAAGGAAGGTGTCACATGAAAAAAAGACAGAAAAAGAAAAACGCATATAAACAATATATCCGTTCGATTTTTACCGGTTATGAAAAAATGCTCGAAAATACTGATTTAGAAGAGATGAAGTTTACTTATTTGAATGAAGAAACACTATTATCTCGTGATGAAAATCTGCGCATTCACTTCACAACCAGAGATCTGCCTCAAAAATAAGAAAATTACTGAGTGAAAAAGAGTGGGGGGATCTGTAGTAACCCCCAAAAGTTAGAATCTAACTTTTGGAGGTCGCTTCAATCCTCTTTCCACTCTTTTGTTTTACTCTCGATACGTAAGATTATTCAATAGTGAAAGTACAATAATCAGACCTTATCAAAACGGTGGATAATCAATGAATATTGATTAAAAGATACATAGAGGAGGAAGCCCTTTGTAACATTTTTTTCTATAAAATGGTACTATTAAATTATCAATTCAATAGTAAGTAAACTCAACCTATTGTGCTTCTGTCCAAGAAAGTGGATAACTGTGAGGAGGTAATCAAAATGAAAGAAACACCACAAGAAAATAACGAAGAAATCATCATTCAGCAAGAAGATGACACTACTTTTTTTGATATCAAAGAAAAAGCTAGCACGAATCTATCTCAACTGTTAGAGGATTTACAAGCATTTGAAAGAGCTGTTCGTGAAGAAAACATTCCAGAAATCTATCAACTGTATAATGGTCATTTAAATGAAGAATTGAAAAAAAGTTCGAATGAAAACCATGAAATCGATCAGCTATTAATGCGGAAAATTCATGATCGCTTTATTCAAGAATTTCCATTTATGGAGCTAGTCGAAAATATTTCTCCTACGATGAGTTATTACAAGATCGGTACGTATTATCACGAAAGGCCAACAATTGGCATCGATGCTAGTCTACCGGAAATTTTCGTTTTGCCCCAAATTGACGAAGAGTGGGGCACCTATGCAAACCAGGAACCGGATGACTACAGTCAACAAATTAACGAACTTGATGCTAAAGTCATCACTGCAAAAGCCGAGATTGATCGTCTGGATGAAGAATTAAAAGAAGTGGATCGCCAAATCTCTGATCTGGATGACACTAAAGGATTCTTAAATCGTAAAAAAATTGATGAAGAAATCCAAGAACTAAAAAAACAAAAACAAGCATTATCGAATGAAAAATTAGGCTGGATGCCTTATCTTGAAGCACCTGAAAAAATCCAAAATCAAAAAGCTGCTTTACTTAACGAAGCAAAAGCGAATCAATTACGTGCAGCGATCGTTGAAAAAGAACAACGACAAATCAATCGCTACTTCGGTGGGATAGAAGGGTTCAGTCAAGCCATCCATCATTTCCTAATGAATTACTTAGGAAATGTTGACCCACATAAAAACCCAGAAGTATCGATGCAAGAGGGAGGGGTAGAGTAATGAATGAGCATGAAGAGTTAGAAAAAAATGAAGAGCTGGAAGCACAATCGTTAGCAGAAACGACTGTGACGGAAGAAGCAATAGAAACAGATCCTGAAAACTCCAGCAATCACTCTGCTTCTGAAGATGATTTGCTTGATGAAAATGAACAGGTCACTTCTGAACAATTAGAGGCAATTGAATCCAGTCATCCGCATGAAGCGAGGGAAAATCAAGTCTATTTAGAAACAAAAGAAAAAGACCATCAAGACATTGTTCTTTTGATTGAAACAGCAGAGGCAGAATTAGCGGATTTACGCTTACGGAAATATCTACTTGAATCGGACTTTTCACAATTATTAGATGCTTTTGAACGCTATATCTTAAAAGCAGAACCTATTTCTCCGATTGGTAAGACAAGTTTGATCGAATACTTTACTTATGAGTTGCTAAAACCTTTAAATGATATTGGGTTGAAATTCTCTAATACCACTTATGATACTTGGGAAACACGACATTTTTCGATCAACTATCGTTTGAATGATTCCAATCAATTAGTATTTTCTTTTGTTCTTCCGACGATTGATCAACGATACCAAGTGGAATCACTCAACTTATTGGAAGTTTCACCAGAAACGATGGAAATCACGGTTCAGGATGACCGTGTGTTATCTTTGATTCGTTATTGGTCTGTTGAACGGGTATTCTCTGCTGGTCAACTGACTATTTTCAATCATAAGTTCAACCAAATATTAGCTCATGCACGTCACTTAGGTTTTTTAGTCAAGCAAACTTTACTAGATAACACCCAACCGTTACATCTGAATCTTCAAAGTCAATTTGAATTGACTGACCAGGTACTAGATGACATCTTTATCGTAGCGATGAAAAATCCTCAATATGATTTTGAAAAAATTGGAGAAGAAAAATACCAAGTTCTATTAGATAAAGGACAATCCATGATCATTTCCAAAAATCAGAAAAACCAAACAATGCTTGAAGTTTCTTCTGGGGAGTACCATCGATCAGTGATTGATTTCTTTATCAATTACGAATTTTTGGTTCCTTTGATGGTTCGAAAGGCTTAGACAGGATATAAACGTGTGGCAATCCTTAGAGAGATTGTCGCATGTTTTTTGTTCCGTCTGCAGGCAATAGATCACACGGTTCTTCCGAGAGATAGTTAACTGAGAAACTGTTGAGAAGAAAAGAAAGAAGGAAATAAGATGGAAAATTTTAAAAAGAGCGGGATGTTCTCTGTGATTGCTGCATTAGGTGCGAATATTTTAGTTGCAATCAGTAAATTTGTCGGTTATGCCATTAGTGGAAGTGCGGCAATGCTGAATGAAAGTATTCATAGTATCGTCGATTGCAGCAACCAAATTCTATTGCTTTTTGGGGATAAACGAGCGAATAGAGGGCAAAGCGAGTTACACCAATTTGGCGAAGGAAGAGCAAAATATTTTTTTAGCACAATTGTGGCAACCATGCTCTTTTTTGGTGGGGGAGCTTTGGGAATCATGGAAGCTTTTGAAAAATTGACCCATCCTGCGCATGAAGTTGATAACTCATTGATCGTTATCATTATTTTAATTTTTGGATTAGCCATTGAAGGAACGTCATTACGTATCGCTATGAAAGAAATCCATGAGTTGAATACCGAAAAATTATCATTGATGAAATTTTTGAGAGAAAGTCGTCACAGTGAAATTTTGATCATCTTTACTGAAGATTTTTGTGCCGTGATCGGACTCATTCTTGCTTTATTAGGAACAGTCTTGACGATGGTAACAGGAATTGCGGCGTTTGATGCGATTAGCGGCCTATTGATCGGATTATTGTTGATGGGAGCTGCCATTTTCTTAGCAAAAGAATTTTATAGTTTGATTGTTGGTGAAAGTGTGACAACGAGTGACTTGATTAAAATCAAGCAAGCCTTTGAGCGTCCGGAAGTCTCTCGTTTGATCGATGTAAAGACCGTTCATCTGAGCCCAACTGAGGTATTGGTAGCTGCTAAAATTGATATCTTTGATCACCCAGAGAATGAATCGTATGCAATCATCAATAACATTGAAGAAACGATTCGTCAGTCTTTAAATGATAAAAAAGTTTATATTTATATTGAAACTGATAAATATGACCCTAATTATCGAAGATGACCATGCTGATTCTTCAGCAAAAAATGCTTTTATGTTGCATAAAAATAACTTGTTTATGATTTGAAATTTCAATATTCAAGCTTAAAATGAGAAAAATATAATATTGTTTTTAGATAAAACGGCTACAATTTCGTTTTTTTATGTTACAATGAGTCCGCTGTTTATTTGTTGTAATTGAAGGAGACATTTTGATGAATAAAAAGAAAAGTGCGCCATGGCTTCAGGCTTTGCACGCAGTAATGCCACTTTGCTTAAGTTATATACCAGTTGGGTTAGCTTGTGGTGTCTTATTGCAAAAAGTGGGTTTTGATCCAATCTTAACCGGTCTGTTGTCCATATTAGTATTTTCGGGTGGAGCGCAATTTTTAGTTGCTTCGATGCTAACAACTCAAGCATCTTTTGCAACGACACTTTTGATGGTATTTTTCTTGGAATTACGTTACACATTGTTAGGGTCGAGTCTTTCAGGTTTTATGAAGAAAGAAAAGAGACTATTCTTGGCGGTATTTTCACAATCGTTAAATGATGAAAATTATGCGGTTAATTATCTTAAATATTCAACTGATCCTACATGGAATAAGCGTAAAGCTTTATATGTAAATTGGTTTTCGATGGCTTCTTGGACAGGTAGTAACATGATTGGAAACATGTTTGGTTCTGTTATCCATGTAGATGCTGATCTCGTTCACTTTGCACTGACTGCGATGTTTATCTTCATGTTTGTCATGCAAATGAAAAATAAGCTGCTCATTTTTACAGGATTGTTTTCTGGTGTATTAGGCGTTACTTTCATGGTCATGTTCCAAAATACATTAGGTTTAATTGCTGCGACGGTGATCGCCTCTTTTGCAGGGTTTGCTTTAGAGAAAGCTTTCAAAAAAGAGAAGGCAAAAAAATTAAAACGATTAAAAAACCGTGGCAAACATGTCAATGAACCACTATTCAACTTCCCAGAACAGGAGAGTCAACATCATGACTAAGACGTATCTTATTCTTTTAGTACTTAGTTTATTCGTGGTGGCTTATGTGCCACGACTATTCCCGATGCTCTATTTTACCCATCGGAAAGTCCCTTCATGGTTTAGTGAATGGATGAAATATGTGCCTGTTGCGCTATTCGCAGCTTTAGCATTCAAGGATGTCTTTATTACCCATGAACATTTAGCCATTGCTTGGAATATCAAAATCTTAGCTATGGTTCTCGTAGTTGGCGTGGCGTATAAAACTCATTCTATGGCATTATCAGTAGTAACTGGACTTGCTTCGGTATTTTTGCTGTCGATGTTTTAAACAGTTCCAAAATTTTGCCTTCTCTTAGTTTTAGAGAATGGCTTTTTTTTTGCCTTTTTTATTAAAATTTTAAGGATGATTTGTCCTTCTTTGAATTTTTGCTATAATGGGAAAGGTATTGATTTAAATATAGATAGTTGAGGAAAATTTAATGAATAAAAAATTGATGCAAGGAACATTTTGGTTAACCTTTGCTAATTTGCTTTGTAAGGTATTAGGTGTTGTTTACTTGATCCCATGGCTAAGTATGATGGGGAACAATCAAGAAGGAATGTTAGCGACCACTTTATACAATGTAGGTTATTTACCTTATGGCTTGTTCCTGATGCTGGGAACAGTTGGGTTTCCTAATGCGATTGCTAAAAAAGTCGCTGTAGCAACGAAAGAAAATGATGAACAGGGCTGTCGAACGATTTTTCGCAGTACCATCAATATCATGTTTGTCATTGGGATCATTTCTGCTGTGCTGATGTATCTTTTTGCCCCGATGCTTGCAGGAATCAGCCCAATTGCAAATGTAAATAATGGGATCTTAGCAACTCGTAGTTTGTGTCCGTCATTGATCGCCATTCCAGTTCTTAGTGCAATGAGAGGTTATTTTCAAGGGAAAAACAATCTGAGACCTTATGGGACCTCACTAATCATTGAACAAGCGGTTCGTGTCCTGGTCATTTTAGCAGGAACGTTTTATTTACGCGTCTTGACCGATGGAACGATTTTAGAAGCTGTTCTGATCAGTACAGTGGCATCCTTCTTTGGTGGGTTAGCAGCAATTATCCATATGTATTTCGTTGGAATAAAAAATGATTATTTCAAATTAAAAGATTTCTTGATCTCTAGTCGTTATTTCAAGCATGAAAATCGGGCAGAGTCGGTATCGATCATTCGTGAAACTTTACCTTTCATCTTTGTGGGATCTGTTATTACCATCGTGCAAATGATTGACCAAGTGACGATGAAGCCGTTGTTGCATTTTTTCAGACCTGAAATCACGAATCAACAATTGGAATTTTTATTTAGTCGAGCGTCAGTTAATCCCAACAAGTTGACATTGATCTTGATTTCTATGGTTGGTACAGTCGCAATCAGCAGTTTGCCGATTTTAAGTACTTTGAGAAAAAAAGATCGTTTGCAAATTGAAAAGACAGTAGGAGATAGTTTTTCAATTGCTGTCTTGATTTTACTTCCTTCTCTTGCGGGGATGTCATTATTGGCGGGTCCATTGTATACCTTATTTTTTGGATATGATCCTGATAGTGTCGGCTATTTCCAATTTGCCTTACTCGCTTCATTATTCTTTTCATTGTTCACGATTCTTTCGACGATGTTACAATCACTTAGCCATCATATGATTGCGATTCGGCTGACCGTTGAAGCGATTATTTTGAAAATTGTCTTTCAAGTGATTGGATTAGCACTATTTGGCGGTTATGGTATGAGTTTTTCAAACACAATGGCTTTTGCGATCGTGTTTATCAGAGGTTATTTCTATATGTGTAAAGAGTATCGAATCGCACCTCTAGCTAAAATCAGATTTTTCTTTCTTAAAACATTCCGCTCAACCTTGTTGATGCTGGTTCTTTGTTCGATTGTATTTATCCTATTGAACCTCCAATTGACGATGACGTCGAAAGCCCATGCTGTTGTTTATTGTGTTGGCCTTGGTGGAATAGGTGGGCTGACATTTCTCTTTGCTCAATTTGGCAGAAATGGGCTCCAATTACTTAAAAACTTCCAGCATCGGCATCACTCAACCAAAAATTAGGAACAACATCCAGTTCATGATAATTTTTTAAAGCTACAGAAAGTGAGAGGGACGTGATTATTTCTCTCACTTTTTGAGTGAGAGGTTCAAATGTCATCTTTCTTATGATATAGTTAAATAGACTGGTAAAATTCTTTGAAATGAGGAAATTAAATAAATGAAACTTGCAGTAGTTACTGACAGTACGGCTTATTTGCCTGAACGAATCCAAAATCATCCTGATTTGTTCGTTATTCCGATCCCTGTCATTTTGGATGGGAAAATCTACAATGAAGGAATAGACATAGAAGCTGACGAATACTATGGGCTTCTAAATAAAAGCAAAGACTTCCCGACCACTTCACAACCTGCAGTTGGAGAAGTACTGGCGCTTTACGAAGAACTGAAAAGAAAAGGATACGATACCATCTTAAGTATCCATTTATCCTCTGGGATCTCCGGCTTTGTCAACACATTACATGCTATGAAAAACGACATTGATGGTGTAAAAATCGTTCCTTATGATTCTAAGATCACGAGTATGCCAATGGGTCACATGGTAGAAGCTGCTCTAGATTTAAATCAAAAAGGTCAATCTCTTGAAGAAATTATCGCACATATCGATCGTATTCGAGATAATACGTATGCTTATCTCATCGTGGATGACTTGAACAACTTAGTACGCGGTGGACGCTTGACTAATGGGGCTGCATTGATAGGTGGATTGCTTAAAATCAAACCGATTTTGACTTTTTCAGAAGGAAAAATCGTTTTATTTGAAAAAATCCGTTCAAGTAAAAAAGCTTTCGCTCGTGCCGAAAAAGTCATCGGCATGCGAAATGAGGAAATTGCACCACCTGTTAAACTTTATGTGATTCATGCAAATAATTTGGAAGTTGCCATACAAGAAAAAGAAAAATTACAAAAGCAATACCCGCATGCTGACATTGAGATTGGTCATTTTGGTCCAGTGATTGGTAGTCACTTAGGAGAAAAAGCAATCGGGCTTGCCATCTCTGCGCAATAATTTAGATTATTCAATTCAATGCAAGCATCGTCTCTCATTCATTGGGATACGATGCTTTTTTTGCATTTTTTCTATATAAGGCGTATAATCCTTAAAAGTTTAGTAAATGAGTAAATCACTAGGTTAGTAATTTACTAAAAGAGAAAGGATGGATTTAGATGGAAATCCCAACAAATTTAAAACACAAACCTGTTATTGTCGTTGAAGACTATGATCAAGTTGATGGTAGAAATGCTTTGCATACGGATGCTAAAGGACTATCTTTAGGGTTAGCACAATGGAATGATCGTGGAAAAGTTGATATTTCAGGCAAGGTATGGCGCCATACGGGTGAAAAATGGTCACGCCAATCGGAAGAACTACCAATCACTCGGATCTTAGATCTAGCAATTTTAGCTGCGCAAGGGAGTTTGTATTTTCAAGATGCGTATCGCTATGAAAAATTTTATGATCCTGAAAATCCAGTTGTCGATATTATTGGACTTCAAGGAAATCGAATGACGGTTGAAGTGGATACCAAAAATCCTAAGATCGATGAAGATATTATGCTCTATTATGACACGTTACAAAAAGATGGCGAATTGATCGGAGAACGTTTCCGAATTTTGAAACGTCTATTAGATGATTTAGGGTATTAAGGAAAAAAGGAGTGAGGTACATTGGAAGATTTCTCACTGACAAAAGACCGTCAATTTTCAAGTGTTGAAAAACAAATGATTTGGCAAAAGCCAACGAGTCATCGAACCAGTCAAGAAGAACAAAGAATCGCAGCTGAAATCTTTGAAAACTGGAATGATCCTGAAATGAAGATCAGTAACATCTTGCTTGAAGGGGATGCTGGGTCAGGAAAAACGCAACTGGCTAAAGCTCTTTCGGCTGATTTACAACTTCCTTATACGAAAATAACTTGTTTTGCGGATATGGATAAATCAGATGTCTTTGGTGCGCTATTGCCTATTGTTGAGTCTGACGTAGATGAAGATCAAGAATTGATTGATGCAATCAACCAAACAGAGACTTTAGAGGCTGTCTTACGGTTAATCAAACATCATTATAATCTTAGTACAGAAATGGCTAAATCCAAACTGGCTGATTTCATCAAGCGGATGGAACAAAATGAAAATAGTAACGTTCGCTATAAATATTATCCCTCTGAAATTGTTCGTGCGATCGAAAAGGGGTATTTGTTAGAAATCCAGGAGCCAACGGTGATCCGTGATGCTTCCGTATTAGTTGCTTTAAATTCCGCTCTTGAGCCAAATGGATTATTGAATTTACCCACGGGTGTCGTCGTCCGTCATCCAGATTGCGTCATCATCATCACAACCAATCGGAACTACCAAGGTAATCGTCCGTTGAATGAATCTTTGAGAGATCGGATGCAACATGCTGAGAAGATGGATTTACCTTCACTTGAAGTGATGGCTGAGCGAGCCTTAGGTAAGACAAAGATTCAACAACCTGAACTGCTCTTGAAATTAGCGGAGATCATTCGTTTATTAGATGATACTGCCAAAGCGAATGCCATCAAGGGAGTGGCTGGTATGCGTTCTTACTTTTATTGGGCAAATACTTGGAAACAAGGGCAAGATCTTTTCCAATCGATTTATCCTAAAGTTCTCTATAAATTGACCACTGTTCCAGAAGAATTGGAGATATTAACCCAAGCATTAGAACAAAGTGGGCTTCTTGAAGAACTTCGTGAATTATTACGGCAAATAAAGTGGGGACGTCTTTCAGAAGAAGCTTCAAGAAATCGAGGCAGAATCCTTAACGATGAAGAAGCTGATGAACGTAATATCGATCAACTAGCAGAAGAAACGTTGTCTTTAATGGAAAATGAGTCGCCTGAGATCGAAGAAGAAACTCCACCAGTGGAGAATGCTGAGATTGAAGAGGAAAAAAAGGCAGAGTCTTTTTCATTTGAACAAGAACGAAGTCAAGAAGTTTCAGGTCAGGGGCAACAGGAGCAACAAGCAGAAGATAATTCAGAAAAAATGTCTGCCTCTGATATGGAGGCTTACGACAAAGAAATCAAACGTGAGTTAACGAAAGAAGCACGACAAATAATGAAGGGGACGATGCACGAAAAAGAAGGACTGATCGTTCATCGACCAAAATTTGAACTCAAAGCACAAGAAGCAGAACAAATCAGACAACAAGTTTTACCGATCGTTGAAACATTAAGCCGTCAAATTTTAGATTTGTTGGAAAATGATGAATCAACGACTTATCAAAAAGGAAAATATGAAGGACAACGGTTCAATGCGAGTCGTGTGGCCTATAATGACCTAGGTTATTTTGATAAGAAAAATCCACCCCACGAACAACCTTCATTGGCAGTGGCTTTAAGGATTGATGAATCTGGTTCAATGATTCGAGATGAACGAATCGAAGCAGCGAAAAAAGCAGCGATCGCCATCGCAGAATTTGCTAAACGTGTAAATATTCCTTTAATGATTTATGGAGATACAGCAGATGTCTCAACGAGAGAAAAGACCTCAATTTTTTCTTATAAAGAATTTAGTGATGATTTCCAATGGTTAGATGAAAAGTTAGTGACGATGAAACCACGACAAAACAATCGTGATGGTGCCAGTCTGAAACTAATCGCTAACAAACTAAGCCAAGAATCTGCCACGACTAAATTGTTGATCTCGATTAGTGATGGCCAGCCTAAAGCTTTGCCAGACTATACTGGGAAGAAGGCAAGGGAAGATATCCAAAGCGTTCTGTCTGAATATGACCGTCAAGGCGTCATCTTTGTGGCTGCTGCGATTGGACAGGATCAAAAAGAAATCAAAGAGATATATGGGGAAAATCGTTTCATTGATATGACAGACATCAACGAGTTACCACAGCAATTGATCCAATTGATTGCTCGCTATTTGTAAATAGCTGAAAATAGCTGGAGTCACGTATAAGTCCATTCATCGACTAAGAGAGATTGTGACAGAAGTTCCTAGCTCTGAGAACAAGCCGAAGAATTCGAAAATAGTTCCTATTTTTGGATTTTCGGCTTGTTTTTTTGTTAGAGCGACTGCTGGAACAACGGGAAGAGGTTATGAACGCATTGTAGCGAATGGTTAAACACCATTTAGTTTATCTATCAGACTCTTTTTGATCGTTAATCGACTGTTAAATCCTGACATTCTGCAAACCAGATAACGAAACAAAAAAGGAAACTGTTAAAGAGAAAACGATGTTATCGGTAACATCAACAAAAAATAGTGGCATTGTTTTATAATAGAGAAAAAGAGAAGGGAAGAAAACAATGACTCAAACAAAAGCTTGGTGGAAAGAAGCGGTCGGATACCAGATTTATCCTGCCAGTTTTATGGATAGTAATGGAGACGGCATTGGGGATCTCAATGGTATTCGTGAAAAGCTTTCTTATTTAAAACAATTAGGGATTGATTTTATTTGGATCAATCCAGTTTATTCTTCACCTTTTATTGATAACGGTTACGATATTAGTGACTACCAAAATATTTTAGAAAAATTTGGAACAATGGCCGAATTTGATCAATTACTGGCAGAAGCACATCTACAAGGAATCAAAATCATTATGGATCTAGTCATCAATCATACATCTGATCAACACGAGTGGTTTATTGAATCCAAGAAGTCACTGGATAATCCTTACCGAGATTACTATATCTGGGTAGATGGAACACCTGAAAACGCTCCGAATGACTGGCAATCGATTTTTGGTGGCTCAGCTTGGGCATATGATGAACAGACGAAACAATATTATCTGCATGTCTTTGCTAAAGAGCAGCCTGATTTGAATTGGGAAAGCGAGAAATTAAAAAATGAACTTTTTTCTATGATTCGCTGGTGGTTAGATAAAGGGATCGATGGGTTTCGTTTAGATGCGATTTCCCATGTGAAAAAAGATGAATATTCTGTTAAAGCAACTGAAAACCCCTTTTCTCCTTTTCAAAATGTTTCCGGGATCGATGAACACTTAAATGAATTAAAAGATGTTTTTGATGACTATGACATTATGACTGTTGGCGAAGCTAGCGGGGTGTCGGCTGAAGAAGGTCCAGAATGGGTCGGCGCTGATGGGTATTTTGACATGATCTTTGAATTTGACCATATCTCGATTTGGAAGCACGAAAAAGAAGGAAAACTTGATGTTATCAATTTAAAAAGAGCGTTAAGTGCCTGGCAAACCGCTTTAGACGGTAAGGGTTGGAATGCACTTTATATGGAAAATCATGATACACCTCGTTCAGTTTCTTTTTTTGGTGATCCTGAACATTATTGGCAAAAATCAGCAAAAGCAGTCGCAATGATGTACTTTTTCCTGCAAGGCACGCCATTTATTTATCAAGGACAAGAAATCGGTATGACGAATATGCCGTTTACTGCCATCGAACAAATCGATGCCGTCGATTCAAGACGTCTTTATAACCAATTGCTAGAAGAAGGAAAATCTCCTGAGGAAGCTATAGATATCGTTGCTGATACAACAAGAGACAATAGCCGAACACCTATGCAGTGGGGATCAGAAAAATATGCCGGATTCTCAACAAACGAACCTTGGCTGATGGTAAATCCCAACTATCATACACTTAACGTAGAAGAACAAGAAAACGATCCTTCATCGATCTTATCTTTCTACAAACAAATGATCCGCATCCGTCGTGAAAATCAAGGATTGATCTATGGTTCATTCAAAGAATATCTCGCTGAACACGACCAACTCTATGTCTATGAACGATCATTTACCGATAAAAACTATCTGATTATAGTCAATCTAACGAGTGAAGTAGCGGAATATTCATTACCGAATGAAGTTGATGTTCCTTGGGAATTACTTCTCACGAATCAAGAAGAACGTGTATTTGAACGAGTGGGTAAGCTTGATCCTTATGAAGCGAAATTATTTGTAACCAGTAAAAAAAGAAACTAAAAAAAGTTTGTCTTGAGCTTTCTAATGAAGTCCAAGGCAAACTTTTTTGACATACTGTATGAAGTTGGGTGACTGTACCTTTATAGAAATTAGATAATAAGTGAATATTTTATAATAAAGAATAACATTTACATAAATATTAGGTAGGTTATCAGTTAATTGATTCTTTTAAATCACTTCATACTCAGCTCGCGGACCACCAATGTATTTTGGACGTGAACGCAGAGCTGTAACATGCGCGGCTCCTAATGTTTGACTGCTTGGTCGAACAGGTACTTGAACGTGTTTGACATGCATACCGATGGAAGTATCACCGATATCGATCCCAGCTTGCGCTACCACATGTTCCACTTCTACTGGATCATCGAATTGGTCAAACGCTGCTACTGAACAAGCGCCACCAGCGTGTAAGGCTGGTACAACAGAAACAATTTCAAATTGTTTTTGCTCTGCTACGGAGCGTTCGACGACAAGGGCTCGATTAATGTGTTCACATCCTTGAACAGCTAAAGCGACTCCTAAGGGTTGCAATATTTCTCTAATCGTTTGGATAATCCACTGTCCAACTGGAGCACTTGAGTTTTTACCAATTTGTCCACCGACCACTTCACTGGTACTACATCCTAATACAAATAAATCGCCAGATTTTAAATTTGCTTCTGCTAATACCTCGTTGACCATTTTGGTTAATTCTTGTTTTAAAGATTCTTCTGTGATGCTCATTTTATTCTTCCTTTCATTACTTACTTTCTTTTTGTACTCTCGTTCGTTTTAGAGCTTGAGTGAGTGGTAAAGCCAATCCAACCCCTATAATATTTTGAAAAATATTTCCAGGAATAGAAGCTACCCCCGCAGGCCAATCATATAAAAACCAACCTGCTAAAAAATAGCCACTAATCATCAGACAACTACCGATAAAAAGACCGACAAATCGACCTTTGCTTGTTTTTTCGGCAAAATAGCCACTGACCAATCCTTGCAAACCATGGATCAATAAGGAAAAAAGGGCCCATTGCGGATAACCTGACAGTAAATCGATGAATAAACCACTTGAGGCACCGACAACGAACCCACCAAATGGACCAAATAATAAAGCAGTGGTGTAGATGCCAGCTTCGCAGAGCGTGACAAAGCCGTTAGTTGCTGGTATTGGAACTAAAATTGTTAAAGATAATGCTACTGTTAAAGCGATCAGCATGGCATAAATTGTCATTCGTTTCGTATTCAACGATTAAATCCCTCCTTTGATGTTACCGCCAGACCAGACACTGCCTGTTTGATCATTCATTTCAACACCGTTTAAAATACATTGATAAACGTAAGTTTTACTTCGTTGAATGGCTTGTGGGAGCGTATAGCCATGGACGAGATTCGCTGTAATAGCAGAAGAAAAGGTACATCCTGCGCCATTCACCGTTGATCGTGTTAATTTTTCCATTGTAAAAGTGGTTAGTCCGTCATGACTATACAAAACATCGATTGCTTCATCGCCATGGATCCCAGAGCCACCTTTAACAACGACCGCTTTGCTTCCTAAAGTATGAATAAATTTGGTTGTCTCTATCACTTCATTGATGCTTGAAATTTTTTTCTTTCCAGAAAGGAGAGCCGCTTCTTTAAGATTGGGCGTGACAAGATCAACAAGGGGGAAGAGTTCTTTCACTAAGCACTCAATATACTGTTGATTCGCTAATGAAGTAGTTTCTTTAAAAGCTAAAACCGGATCAAGAACGATTGGGATTTGAGGGTGCTTTTTTAAAAAATCTCGGACGATCATGATTGCTTCAAGAGAATGCAATAAGCCAATTTTGATACCCGCTAAGTCTGTCATCTTCTGGATCGAAGCAAGTTGCTGTTCCAACCACTTAGCAGGTAGATTTTCTAAGAGGAATGCGTTGTTTTCGTCTAACATGCCTACACAGGTGAGCGCGCTCATTCCAAAAAGTTGAAAATTCTCAAAAGTTTTCAAATCGGATTGAATTCCTCCACCGGCAAAAGGGTCAGAACCACCAATTGTAAGTATTTTTCTCATTGTTTTCCCTCCACGAAAAGAGTATAACGAAAGTTGTTAGAAAAGAAAACAGCCAATTGGCATATTTTTATGTCATCCAATTTTGCGTAGTCTTTAGATCACTAAAATTTATCTATCATCTGAATGAAACAAGTACACTGTATTGTTGGCAACTTAACAGCTAGAAGAAAACAACCTGATTTTTAAGCTATGCATACTCAAATAAACAACTTCATTAGATATCATTATCAATAAATTGAATCTTTTTTTGTTATTCCTACATTTTTTACAACTGAAAATTTTTTAAACAAAAGAGAACACTGACGTTATACCTGCTAGGTAAGAGGATAACGTCAGTGTTCTTTTTATTATGCTTTTAATTCTTTTTCAATTTGTAGTCGACGGACTTTCATTGTCGCAGTCCGTGGGATATCTTCATAATCTCTGATAATCGGCGTATTCAATCGAGGTAACTCATGCACTTGTTTCCACCAACGATCCCAGTCCATTTCGTGATTAGGAGCAAGAGCGATCAATGGTTGTGGCGCATTGTTTTTATCACGAACGATGACCACTTCCGATAGAAATTCTAATGAGTCTAACAAGAAATCTTCGATCGCTAAATTGCTATTGATTGTATCGATCAAATCCACTTGACGATCCTTTAAGAACAAATGCCCCTGTTCATCCATGCTGCCGTAATCACCGCTGTCCCACCAAGCACCATAAACATTTTCTTGGAAACGAGCATCTTCTTTATAATAAGTTAATGCACGACCTTTTGACAATAAATGGATGTGTCCATCTGTATTAGCAGGTAAGACGTTCCCATTTTCATCTGCGATCCGCGCTTTGGTTAAGTCGCCAAGTCCCACACCCATGTCTCTCGCATTACTCGTTTTTAAACTCTCTAATGTATGAGCTTTTAAAATCATCGGTCCGCATTCGCTTTGGCCATAAACTTGTAAGAAAACAGCTTCTTGATTAGGAGAAGTCCGTAAGAATGTTTCCATAGTAGAGTTGTTGATCGCATCAAAAGTGGAATGGTAATAACGAATACCAGCAAAAGCTTCTGGATATTCTTTCGCTGTAAAGCTCCACTGAACAAAGTTGTTTGGATGTGTTTCAAGTGCAATCGGTGGATTTTCTTTTAACATGGCCACAACGTTTTCCCCTTGAGCATCCGCTAACGGCATCATTGGAAAGCCCATCGCCATTAACGAAGAAATACCAATATTGAAGCGAGAATGAACAGGAGAGATATGGAAAGCCACAAGTTTTTTCTCTGCGATCTTAGTAAAGACAGTTTTTTGCCATTTGGTGCGCCAGCCCATTGAATGAGCAGAATGACAAATCAATTTAGGAATACCTGTTGTTCCTGAAGTATGGGTCATATAAGAAATTTCATCGTTCCCCAATTGATTTTGTGCCACTGGTTCTGCTGGTTGAGTCAATAGTTTAGAAACAGCAATTTGTTTTTCTTTTGATCCATTTGAAATGCCAGCCACTCGTTCAGCCGTTTCATCATCAAAAAGGATAAATGGATCTTCTAAACGGTCGACAAAGACTTCTAAAGTGGGGGTAGGGAAGTGATAAGAGATCATTGCTGGTACCGCCCCAAGATAAGCTGTTGCTACAGCTAATAAATAAGTATCAAAAGCTGAACTTTTGTAGATCATGACCTTATCACCAAGTCCGACACCCAAATGAGCTAATTGATAGGCACGAGTCAAAACGAGTTGGCAGGTATCTTTGTAAGTGCTTTTAAAACCAAGTTCCGGAAAAGCTGCTAAGGGTTGGTCAAAGATGATTGGTACATCTGGTGTAGCATTCGCTGCTTCTTGAAAATTAGAAAAAAGATTTAGTGGGGAATAAGCGATTGTTTCCATAAGTCACACTCCGATTTCATTTAATAGACAAGTTGGTAAGCAAAGTAAGAAAAATTTGTGAATTAAATCATTTACTTTGCAAATTCAGCTATAATCTTAGCACAAACCCTAAATAAAAAACAGCTTTCTTTGTGAAAAAATGAATTATATTTCGTTATTTCATTTTTTATTACTTGTTATTTCCTTGTAAGAGAACTCTAACATCTTTTGTTGGACTTCTTCAAATGAATGTTCATTGATATAACGATTACCATAAAGGAAATTGACGATATCCAGATCATCAAAATAAAGGGAAACGTAGTACCCGTAAGTTTTACGACATAATTCTGGCGAAATATTTTTATATACAGTGATTTTACTTAGTATTTGGCGAATCGTCCGTGGAGAGATTTGCTGGTCATGAGATGAACGAAAAGCAAAAGAATCAGGTCCTGTCCCAGTATCAGTTATTGCTAAATAGTTTTTAATGAATGGCAGTGCTTCATTGGGAATTGGCGACTGATTAAGCCGATTTTTTTTACGGCTAAGATGAATGATTTGTTTATTTAAGTCAATATCTTTTCTTTTTAATTCAACGACTTCATGGATCTTTAACCCGCAATATAAAAGAATAGCTGCGATCGCTAAATTTCTTGGTCGGTTCCTTATTTCAAAGCGTGCTTCTCGTGAAGAGTTAAAGCCATTCATAGGAATAAACAGATGCTCAAAGTCTTGAAACAAAGAGGCGTCTATGAATCGAGGCGCTGCAGCAGTAGTTTCAGGAAGCGTTTTTCCTAATAGAGATATTTCTTCAGTCAATAACCCTTTTTGATACAAAAACCGTAGAAAATGATTTAACGAATATTGTTTTCGTGAAAGACCATAATAGCTATTTTTAAATAACTGGTTTGTTTGTTGATCAGCTGTGGTCTGAAACGAACGAGTATGCTGATAGACTTTATCTAAAAAATTTAAATAGTCTTGTTTTTCAAGACGAAGAATAACTTCATCTGTGATCTCTTGATCTAAAGCTTCGTGAAGATAATCCGTGAATAAATGAAAATCTTTTGCATATTCATAACGACTGCTTAATGAAAGCTTTTTTTGATTTTCTTTTAAAAATTCTTGGAAAATAGGAGGAAGCTGTGCGATGCGTTGTTTTAACTTTTCTTGAATGTGTTTTCGTGTTTTTTGATCCATAAAAGAACCTCCTTTTTGTTCAAACTGGTGTTCTATTTTATTATTGTAGCTTATTTTTCGTTTTTCTTCTATTTCCTTTTACTGATATCTATTTATACCAACGTTTATTTGCTCATGATTCATATATATAGTAACATCGCCAACTATAAGAAAAACTGTAACCAATAAACAGAAAGACAATGATCTTGTAGTATGAACGAATTGTTTCATGAGTTTTGTTTAGTGACATTTTGTCACTGTTGCGCTATACTTTTTTACAGTGACAAAATGTCACTATCGAAAAAGGAAAATGTAGGAGGGAAAGTAATGTTTTTAGCAATGAAAGAAATGAAATACGCAAAACTACGATACGGACTCATTATCGGTATCATGCTCTTAATTGCTTATGTCGTTTTCATGCTATCAGGTCTAGCAAGTGGATTAGCAGAAGAATTTAAAAAAGCGATTGATGATTGGGGTGCTCAAGAAATCGTCTTGTCCGAAGATGCTAATCAAGTGTTTGCAGCATCTCAATTGACAAGAGGTGACCTTGATCAAGTAAATGCGAAAGAAAAAGCACCGATTGGCTTATTCAGTGGAGCAATCAAGGGCAAAAACAAAGAAAACGTGACAGTCTTTGGTACGACTAACGATGCCTTTTTATTACCTAAAATCACAGATGGTCGGATGTTTGATAAGAAAAATGAAATAATTATCTCCCAAAATCTGGCACAAGATCAATATAAGTTGGGAGATCAAATCAAAATCGGTAGCGATGACCAAGCATTTACGATCGTTGGAATTTTTCCTGCCACTTATTATACGGTCTCACCAGTCATCTATACAGATCTAGAAACTTGGACACAATTAAAATATGGAGCCCAACCGTTTGCTTCAGATGACAAAAAGCCGATCAATGCGATCGTGACCAAACAATCAGCTGCAATTGATAAAGATGGCGCATCAAAAGATTTACAAAAACTGACGATTCCTGATTTTATTGAAAGTCTTCCAGGTTATTCTGCACAAAATATGACACTAAATGCAATGGTTTACTTCTTGTTTCTTGTCGTAGCAGCAGTGGTTGGCATTTTTATGTATGTCATCACTTTACAAAAAACGGCGATCTTTGGCGTAATGAAAGCTCAAGGGATTCGCAATTCATTTATTGCTAAATCGTTGATTGCACAGTCATTTGTTATTGGAGTCATTGGTGTCGCCTTAGCAGTTCTAGCTGCTTATCTAACTAGCTTGTTTTTACCAAGTGCGATGCCATTCGCTATTTTTTGGACACAATGGTTGCTATATAGTGGGGTCTTACTCGTTGTAGCAGTTGTAGGCGGCGTCTTCTCAATACGCACGATCACAAAAGTGGACCCAATCACCGCCATAGGAGGGTAAAAAATGAAGAATATTTTAACGATGAAAAATATCGTCAAGACTTTTGGTAGTGGACATACTGAAGTGACTGCACTAAAAGGAATTAATTTTAATGTCAAACAGGGAGAATTTGTCAGCATCATCGGTCCCTCTGGTTCAGGAAAGAGTACTTTCTTAACCATTTCCGGTGGGCTACAAACACCTACTTCTGGAGAAATCGCCATTAATGGTCAGTCTTTTTCCGATTTATCTGAGAAAAAAAGAGCCGATTTACGTTTTAAAGAAATTGGGTTTATTTTACAAAGTTCTAATTTGATTCCATTTCTAAAGGTCAAAGAACAATTTTATTTAGTTGATCGAGTCAGCCATCAGAAACAAAACGAAACAGTGATTGATGACTTATTGAAATCATTAGATATTTATGATCTAAAAGAAAGCTATCCTCGAGATTTATCTGGTGGAGAAAGACAACGTGTAGCAATTGCTCGTGCGTTGTTCAATGACCCTAGTTTGATCTTAGCAGATGAGCCTACCGCTAGCTTAGATACAGATCATGCCTTTGAAGTAGTCAAGTTACTTGTCAAAGAAGCACATGAAAAACAAAAAGCAACAGTCATGGTTACACATGATGCTCGGATGATCAAATGGAGCGATCGTGTCTACCGAATGAAAGATGGTGATTTGATCGAAGAAACGGAGGGGTGGGATGCCTAAATCGACCTTTCTTAATCTGCCCAATGAGAAGAAACAACGGCTTATTGAAATTTTACTTGAAAATTTTTCAGCTCGACATATTAGCCAAGTAAAAGTTGCAGATATTGTCGAAGATATGGCTATGTCAAGAGGGGCCTTTTATAAGTACTTCGAAGACTTGGAAGATGCCTATACCTACACGATCCAGTATTATTCGATTCAAATCCATCGAGATATTTTGAAATATATCAGTCAAAACAAGCAAGACTTTTTTCAAGGAATTGAAAATTACCTTGCGTGGTGTAGTGAGCTGGAACAAAAAAGTAGTTATTGGCAGGCCATCCGCTTTTTAACGAGAAGTGATGATTTTACCAATCACCAAAGAACCAAGCCTTCTGCTGAATCAGGAAGATTAAAGGAATGGTTTAAGTTACTGAAGGCAAATGGCTTTCACATTACTTCGGAAGAAGAAGCGATTAGCTTTTTATATTTTGTCATGGATCTTGTGATCAATTCATTGACGGATTACATTGCGAATGACTGGACTACTGATGAGTTGTTGCAAGATTATCGTTACAAGGTAAAATGGCTGCAAAAAGGTTTGAAAACCGAACGAAGTGAATCTTGAATCCACTCGATTCATTTGTTAGCCGTTTCTTTTTAACTGGTAAGTAGTGTCCGTATTCAGAAAAACACTTCGATACTTCTTTGTGTCATCATCGATAACCAAATAAAAACCTTCGATAGAAAGTTCTTATAGTTGAGAGCAACGATTTTTCCTTTTTGATTCTCCGTGATAGAATTTTTATTGTAAGAAAAGAAAAGGGATGACACAGATGAAGAAAATTATACTATTTGGTGATAGCATTGCTGCTGGATTGTACCAGGGGGAGGTCGTCCATGCATTGGACCATGCGTTATCAACGACCTTAAAAGCTTTAGGACAAGCTGATTTTAAGATCATTAACTTAGGAAAAAAAGGCGATTCAACGACAAGCAGTCTTGAACGATTGTCTCAACTTCCCCAAGATGAACGTACAGCTGACTACGTCGTTCTTAATGTTGGCGTTAATGATGCAATCAATCAAAGAGATAACCAAAAAAACTATCGAAAAAACTTGGAACAATTGATCAACTTTTTTAAACATAGCCAAGTGATTTTAATAGGGCCTAGTTACGTTGATGAAAAGATCAAAACCCAAACAATTCCTGAGATCTTAGTAGAGTATACTCAGATCGCAAAAGAAGTAGCAGATGAGAACAAAGTAAGTTTTATTGATTTTTATCATTATGAAAAATCTTTTGAGGACCCAACACTTTACTTGCAAGACGATGGGTTGCATCCTTCGAAGTTAGGCTATCACTTGCTAGGTGCTTTGATTGCACAATGTATCCAGCAAAAAGAACAAAATTAATCTACAGACCGAGTACCTCAATCTTTGCAGTACTCGGTCTGTAGATTTTTAGTTTCAAGTTTTATCATAACAAAAAGAATGAAGCGCGCTCTATTGGCTTTGACATACGGTAATAAACAACTGTTTTCTAATGGCGATATTCCTTCAACAAACCTTTTTGGATCAAGTCTTGTTTTTGTTTGAGATTCTGGATGTTTTCTTGATAGTTTTGTGCATACATCACGGAATAAAGAGTGTTTAAAACATAGTCGAAGGCAATTTGTGAGGAAAATGTTGCCACTTTAGCAAAATCTAATTCATCTTGCGTAACGATGAGTTTCATCGTTGCTTGTTTTGCCATTTCTGAATGTTCATTTCCAGTGATCAATACAGTTTTAGCACCCACATGGTTTAAATGCATCATAATTTTTTCATAATGGTGAATCCTTCCACTATAAGTTAGAAAGATGGCACAATCCTTTTCCGTTAAATTAGCTGCATTCCAAGAAGAATCACTATACTCTTCAGCTAATATCAAAAATTTATTGATCTTGATTAGTTTATTTTGAAATTTGCGTGCTGTGATTTGAGAATCCCCTTTGGCAAAAATAAACATGCGATTCGCTTGATTCAATGCTGTGGCAATCGCATCAATTGACTGTTTCTCCAATTGAAGCTGTGCTTTTTTGATAGATTGGATCGACAAATCGGCCATTTTTTTAGCGATCGATTGACTATCATCTTGATCAGTAAAAGGAAAGTTTGGATCAATGATTTGATTGAACTGGGCTTTCATCTGATGGACTTCACGACCAAATTCAAAACGAAATTCTCTAAAACCAGAAAAACTCAATTTTTTACATAAGCGAATAATGGCTGAATGCGAAGTATACGTCGCTTTTGCCAATTCCTCGATCGTCATATAAACAGCTGTTTCTCTATTTGCTTTGAGATAATCAGCAATTCTTTTTTCTGTTGTTGTAAATGCTTCTTGTCGTATCAATTGGTCTTCGATTAACATATGCTCACCTTCCTCATCCATCTTACTGAATATCCCTCTTTTTGACTACTATTTTTTGTGTAGGTTAAACATACCTGTCGATTATTCACTTAAAAAGAGCACTTTCTTGAACATTTTTTTCTAACTGCGCTCAAATTAACTTTTAAAGGGACCAGTCATTTATACTGATAGTAGTTAAAAACAAAAATTGGAGGAAAACGTATGTTAACAATTGCCTATCTAGGAAATGGAAAAAGTACCAACCGCTATCATTTACCTTTTTCACGAAAACTAAAAGATAAGATCAAAATCAAAACGATCTTTTCACGTTCAGAACCCACTTGGGAAACATTTGAGGATATCCATTACACCAATCAATTGGAAGATCTATGGAACGATCCAGAAATCCAACTAGCTGTCATTACGACTCCGAGCCAATTTCATTATGAATATGCTAAATTAGCCTTAGAGCATGGAAAAAATGTCCTGGTAGAAAAACCGTTTGCTGAAACTTCTGCAGAAGCGAAAGAGTTATTTGAGCTAGCGAAGCAAAAAGATTTATTTATCCAGTGTTATCAAAATCGTCGTTTTGATTCTGATTTCTTGACCGTACAAAAAGTGTTGGAAAGTGGAAAATTAGGCGATATTTTAGAAATTGAGATGCATTATGATTATTTCAGACCTGAAGTTCCTGAATCGGCAACGGAATTTTCAACAGTCAATAGTTATCTCTACGGTCATGCTTGTCACACAGTAGATCAAGTAATTTCTTACTTTGGCGAACCAGATGACATCCACTATGATGTGCGCCAATTATTAGGAACGGGACGAATGAATGATTATTTCGATTTAGATTTTTATTATGGAACAATGAAAATCTCTGTCAAATCAAGCTATTTTCGTATTAAGGAACGCCCAAGCTTTGTGGTTTATGGGAAGAAAGGGATGTTTGTAAAACAGACAAAAGATCGACAAGAAGAGCATCTTAAACTATTTTATTTCCCGGACCATCAAGATTTTGGTATTGATTTACCAGAACACTACGGCACACTTACCTATATGGACCAAAATGGAAACTACCATGAGGAAAAAGTGATTTCTGAAGTAGGGGACTATAGTCGGGTCTATGAGGGAGTCTATGAAACGCTCATAAACGGAGCCGAAAAAGTAGTGAAAGACGAAGAAACACTTCTACAAATGAACATTTTAGAAACAGGGATCAAAGAGATCCAGGAAAAAGAAGCGCAAGCAAACAAATAAACCATTCGCTGTTTATAATCATTCTGAAGGATTAAGCAAAGATTGATGAGAACCAAAAAAACAAAACCATTAAAATATGATGGGGAGGACACCTCATGTTTTGACAGTTATTTTGTTCTTATGTACTATAAAATAAATAACTGTAAGGAGGAATTCTCATGACAAATTATAACGGCGAAAAAGGCAAACGTTTAAGAGGTTCGATGGCGCCTAAAACCGATGATGAAGTAGCATTAGCAGGGACAAATTCTGGTGAAACAGAAAACAAACAAGAATCGTTATCTGGCACAAACTCTGGCGAAGTCAAGGATGTCGCTTTATCTGGTTCTAATTCGGTTGAAGAGGAAGAACCAAAGAAACCGAATGCTTTTGAAAAAGAAGTGGAAAAATTAGCGGAAGAAGTAAAAGAAAAATTTGAAGAATTGACATCTAAAAAAGATACTAAAAAATAGATTTGTCAGTTGCTAGTGATCCTATGAAAAAGACAGCTTTTACGCTGTCTTTTTTTATCCAAAAACTATTTTTCCGATTTTAGAAAAAAATGGTGTCTGCGCTTACCTTCTTTGTATTATGCTTTATTTATGAGAATAATTTTTTCTCAGCTAAACATTAGGAGGTAATATATGGAAAATTTTGGGTTACAGTTAATCAATTCGAGTGTGCTTGGACAAACCGATTTCATAAGTCTATTCACGACTTATTTATCAGATTATATGTATTTCTTCTTAGGTGGAGCCGTTCTATTTGTTATTTTGATGTTGTTATTAAGTAAAAAAATGTCCGATAAGCCTGCAAATAAAAGCGGATCTTCAAAAGGTGCTTCTAAGCAAAGCCAATATAAACGAATGAAATAGATCTTATTTTACTTTGAACAGATTGTTAGTTTACTAATAATCTGTTTTTTTGCCATAACTATAAAAAAATATTATAGTAACTATAAATATCATTATATTGAAAAATGTTTCTATCAGAACTATAATTTTCATGAAAATAACATATGAGATGAAAAGGAGCGTGTATCAACATGAGAAAAACCAGTAGAAAAGTAGTGATCGTTGGAACAGGCTTTGTGGGAACAAGTATTGCTTATGCCATGATCAATCAAGGAATTGCGAATGAATTAGTCTTGATCGATGTCAACCAAGAAAAAGCGGAAGGGGAAGCTTTAGACCTTTTAGATGGTATGGCATGGGGCGAAGAGAATGTTGCTGTTTGGTCAGGTGATTATAGCGAATGCAGCGATGCCGATCTAGTAGTAATCACAGCAGGTATCAACCAAAAACCAGGACAAACTCGTTTAGATTTAGTGAAAACAAATGCTGGAATTATGAAGGATATTGTTCGACAAATCATGGGAGCAGGATTCAACGGAATATTAGTTGTTGCTTCTAATCCAGTAGATATTTTGACTTGCATTGCGTGGAAAGAATCAGGGTTACCTTCTTCTCGAGTAATCGGAACAGGAACAACATTAGATACAACTCGTTTTAGAAAAGAAATTGCCTTGAAACTTTCTGTCGATCCTCGTAGCGTTCACGGCTATATTTTAGGTGAACACGGCGATTCTGAAGTAGCAGCTTGGTCCCATACAACAGTTGGCGGAAAACCAATCATGGAATTTGTCGAAAAAGATCATCGAATCGACGAAAAGGACTTAGATATCATTGCTGATAAAGTTAAAAATGCTGCCTATGAAATCATCGATCGAAAAAAAGCGACTTATTATGGAATTGGTATGAGTACAGCACGAATTGTCAAGGCTGTATTAAACAATGAACAAGCTGTATTACCAGTTTCTGCTTATTTATCTGGTCAATATGGAGTGAAAGATATCTTTACAGGTGTTCCATCCATCGTTGATGAAAAGGGTGTAAGAGAAGTTATTGAATTATCAATTACACCAGAAGAAGAACAAATGTTTAAACAATCTGTCAATGAATTAAGAAACGTATTAAACACCGTGAGATAATTGAATGAAAAAAAGGAGAACGAGCAAAATGCTCATTCTCCTTTTTATTTTTGTTTTAGAAAAAATAGTTCTCTAGGAGAAAGTGAATTGTAATAAAATGGTAGCATATTAGGTAAAGTTTTTGGGAAATGCATTTGAAACAACAAGAAAAAAATGAAGGAGGTGATTGATTTAGAGCAGAATAAGATTATTTTTTTAAATTAGATGCAATAAATATTCTTTCTTCACTTATGATTATTTTATTCTAGAAAAAGGAGATAAGTACTATAATGCCTAAAGATAATGCTGAGTTGATAAAAAAAGAAATTGAATTACGTTCAAAAATTGCTGGGGCAAGTGCTAAAGAAAATTTTTATAGTACCATGACAGTGAGGCTTGAGCGACTAAAAGGTATGGATAGATTTAATCCTTCTAAACGAAAAGAATACCGAGATATAAAAAAATTTATAAAAACTATAGAAAAACGTACTAAAGAAGCATCGTCAAACAAGGAGGGTTATATACAACAATTGCAAGAGTTAGATAAACAACTTAAACAAGGAACTCTTCGGAATTTTGAACAAATAAGAGGAAAATCTAAAGAAGAAATTGCTATATTACCAGATTCTACTCATAATATGAATAGAACGCCTCGGGCATTTGAACAAATAATGGGAGGCTCAAAATCATCTGTTCCATTGTCGCATTCTACCCCTAATATGGATAGACCACCAGCTTTGCCACCTAGAGTTGGAAGATAGACTTCATACATAAATAAGAAAAAAAGAAACGTATTAAACACCGTGAGATAATTGAATGAAAAAAAGGAGAATGAGCGTTTTGCTCGTTTTCCTTTTTAATTTTTTTTTAGAAAAAATAGTTCTCTAGTAGAAAGTGAATTGTAATAAAATGGTAGCATATTAGGTAACTTTTTTGGGAAATGCATTTGAAACAACAATAAAAAAATGAAAGAGGTAATTGATTTAGAGCAGAATCAGCTTAAAAAGAATAAAAGATGACTGGTAAAATTACTAAATAAATGAAAGGAGATAGTATATGGAAAAGCAGAATACTAAGGACTCAAGAAGCGGATTAGAAGAATCTGCAGTTCAACAAGATATTCACTCTATACATACAGAGCAAACCGTATCTGATAGACAACAAAATACTTTTGGCAAAGATCAATCGGAGATGATATATGCAGAGCTGGTAGGCTTGCCTGAAGAAAAATTCAAACAGAAACCGGAAACAACTATTTATTCAACTAAAAAGAATAGAAGATGACTGGTAAAATTACTAGATAAATGAAAGGAGATAGTATATGGAAAAGCAGAATACTCAGGAGTTAAGAAGCGTATCTGATGGGCAGAAAAATACTTTAGACAAAGATCAATCGAAGATGATAGATGCAGAGCTAGTTGGCTTGCTTGAAGGAAGAGTTAAACAGAAATCGGAAAAAGCTATTTATTCAACTATCATTCAGTCTCAATCAAGTTCATCGGAGAAACAAGAAGATCAGTCTCAGCCTCTAAATAATAAAGGGGAGTCCCTTAAAAAGAATAAGTTAGACATGGATGAAAATACTGGATGGGGCACCACAGAAAGATACTCTGAAAAAACACAACCTAATCCCCAAACTAACAGCCATTACAAATCTTTTTTAAATGAACTTATCCGCAAGTCAGCGGAAAGAAAGAGTGTACAAAATTCAGCAAATGGTTTAGAGACTGACAATATCTTGAGCAGTGGGAATTCTCAGTCCGTTATGATAAATAAATCTCTGTATCATTTGAATGGACGAGCAGGCATTATTACAAATGTCACGCCCGAGACAAGACACAATATTGATAAAACTACTGGATCTGACACCAATATAGCTTCTCCCGTTTCACAGACTTCTTATAATATCAATAGGTAAACCTGTAAGGTCGGTTTATGAGATAAACAATTGAAAAAATAATGTAAAAATTTAAGGAGATGATTTAAATTTAAACGTCATCAGCGCCGTATGAATCAACTAAACGCACCTGAAGGGCGTAGGCCGGATCTGTACCACGTTGATCATGTATCTTTGATTTTATATGAGGGGATGTTACATAGAGCAGACGGTGGATATGTTTCTGGAAAAAACGAATATGAAAAAATTATAGATAAAAATGATTCTAAAAAAAGGCAGAATGTGGACGAACAACAGAGTGAATTTTTATTATGTTAAGGATCTACTTGGCATAATGTATACAATGTAATCAATTTTTAGTGACTCGCTACTTGTATAATAATGGTGCACTGATCCCTACAGTGTATAATAGAGAAATGCTATATCAGAAATACGATACATTTTTTGTTTCATTTAGATCGGCAGGGATTTAATTTTATGTTAATTTTTCTAATTCAGGGGAAAACAAGAAACCCCATTATTGGTTTTTCTTATTTATAATTACAAATAAAAATAAAGGAAGAAAAAAATGAAAGAATTACAACCTACAAATCCTGTTAGCGAACAAGAATCACAAACTGCAAGTCCTGTTAACGAACAAGATATCGAAGATCGTATAAATCAATTTTTGCAACAAAATGGTGGGAATCCTCCAATAGTATTAAGCAATATTTTTTCTAGAAATAAAAAAACAAACTTAGATGTCTTAAACAAGATAGAAACGCTTGGAGACGACCAACATAGTAAACGTTTAAAAATGTTGCTTCAGGAAATGAACGAAATGCACAAAAATTTAAATAAAGATAACTTTAAAGGCCTGTTCCTTAGAGATCGAAAAGAAAATTACGAAAACTTTATTAAAGAAGCAGGATCAGATATTTCAGAAATATTATCCTCTCAAAAAAAATTCGATATAAAGACGCTCTTAAAATAGCACTAGCAGGACTGTCTTACCAAGATAACTCAAACCCAAAAAAAGAATTGTCTAAAGAAAATAAAGCGTGGGTAAAACTTTTTTCTCTATTCAATGAAACGCAACGTGTTTGGATAAATGGACCTGGTCCAATACAACCTGATTATGACGACAGCATTAAAAAAATGCGAAATCAATCAAAAAAGTTTGATGAAATCAGAGCTATGAGGAAAGTCAAGAAACTTTCCGAAAACAAACAGGATAAAGCAATCAATAAAAACCCTTCCAAAGAAAAATCAGAAGGTTCTTTCTTAGAAAGATAGAATTCATACATAAACAATAAAAATAAAGAAAGAGCAACTAGACATATAGATTAGTCGCTCTTTCTTTATTTTTTATTTTACTCTTTTTATTGTTTCTTCGGTTATACTGTCAAACTAGATTTATTCTCTAAATTGTATCAACTCTGTGTATGCTAGCTTGTCCAACGATTTTATTGCTAATTGATTTTCGGATAAATGACGCTTTATAGAACTAAAAACTGGGTAGAAAAACAAGTATCGGTGTCATTAGCGGTCTTAGACGAGTGTTGTAATGATTCAGGGTGTTATGTCGCTGGTTTGATTGCTAACGGACGTAAACGCATGACAAAACAACACAAACAAATGATCGAGAATTATAAGAGTGCTGTTGATCTGATCGTTAGTAAGGAGTGACTTGTATGAAATTGAAATGTAAAGATTATGATTGTTTTATTGTAGAGAATGTCACATGTGAATATTGTGGAGTTTTTGTTTCTAATTTTGTAAATTATGGATATGGACTTTTGCAAATCATACTAATATAGACAGATAAAAAATTTATTCGTGTTTAAATCTTGTCAAACACGATTTAATTGATATTTTATAATACAAAATAATTTTAAAATTTTGCAATGGTTCGAAAGAGTCATTTTTTTATCTTTTTAGTTTGATTTTGGTTTGATGGGGGGTTAATTCACTTCGAATCTACTTTGTATAATATATATTATGTAAACTAAAATATAAAATTTTTATCTCCTTCCTTTAAAAAAGCCGCAAACCCTCTCTTCTTGCTATTTATTCTATTTCTTTTTGCCAGATAGTATAAAAACGATTCTTTTCTTGTTCAACTAATCAGTTATATATATATATATATACGCATGCATAAACCATTTAGAATTAAAGCTATCTAGAAATCATTCACACCAAAAATAGATTTTGATGTGAATTTATCTATCCATATTTTGTTAGAGCAATGATTGATAGATGTATCCTAGAAAGTAGTGTTTTATCAGTTGATTAATATACCTTTAAAGTGTAAGAACGATTATATGGGGTTATAGACTGTTAAATATGCCTTTGATTTATGATAATAATTCACGTTGTTTTAAGAATCCAATTACATCATTATTACGCAACAATTCAACTTAATCTTAAAAGAAATACTATAATCAAGGAACATTAGTTTTTTATCTGTCTATATTAGTATGGTTTGCTGATGCCAAAGTTAAACTGGGAGATGTTTGTGCATATCTTGCCTTAGCTTGTTCAATATTGTTTTCTAGTTTATTTTCCAAACTTTGTTTTCTTTTAACTATATCAACTACTTTTCGAATCGATTCTAAACATTTTTCATCGACTCTTACGGCTTGATTTTCCCCACATTCTTTCGGTAAATTTTTTAGAAGTGTCACATCGTTCCATACAAAACTTCGATTAATTTCCTGCACTCCTTCAGCAATTAGGGTCGCCCGTCCCTTTTCATGATCAACCTTATATAGGTTATTGTTCCCAAAATATAGTAATGGCTCGTCTTTGTCATAACCGCTCTTGTTTTTAGCATCTAATGGATAATATACTACCGGTTCATTTTTACTCAGCCATTAGGATTCACCTCCAACCATGGTTGACCTGCTATCTGGTCTTTCTTTCCCATAGTTTCAAAATCTTGCAAATTCTGATTAATCTTCCCTAGAGTATGCGATTCCATATGGATTGTTTCAGTTTTATTTCTTTTTTTATTCTTAAAATATTTTTTTAAAAAATTATTTTTTTGAGCTATTTCAACATAACCTTGAAATAGCTCCACTCTCAGTCCTTGCTCATTTCTCTTGAAAAAATGAACACCTCGACGTTCTACTTTATCTGCGAGAAATTTTGACTGTTTATTTTTAGGATCAATTTGATAAAGACTGCCTTTGTACAACATTAATTGAACAGTCATTTTGGGGTTACTTGATGTATACTTCGGAATCCCGATCTTAAGTCCTTTACCAATATAATTTTGATCTGGTTGCGTTATTCTACGATCTACCCCTTTGCTATTTTTTGCTTCTTGGAAAATTTCATTATTTCTGATGATACTACACACTAAATCCGGATGAACAAACATCGTATGAGCACCATTTGTCTTATTTTTTGTCATCTTTACATTAGTAACTAAATTTTGGTAGATATTAAACTTTTTGTTTGCTTGGAACAAGCGGTTTTTTCGATAACGTACATCCTCAGCAATTACATAAGCTTCTCCTTTTTCTTTAAATTGGTTCAAATTTTCTATGTAATAGAGTTTGCCTTGGTGTAAGTATAATAGTTTATCCCCTGGCTCACGATGATGAATCCCATAGATTTTTTCGCCTGGTATTTTTATATTATTAGGTAATTCGGAGAAAACATTTTTATGTTTTGAAATAAGATCATCCAAAAATATATGATCGTTTCCCTTAATCCATTCATGCGTTGCTTGTTGTTGGTCTTCTTTGATTTGCTCCTCAGAAAAATTTAGCCGGTTATACAGTTGCTCCTCACCTGTTGGCGTGGGGTCTTCACTTCGAATATTTATATTATCCATAGTGATTACATCTTCCTATCTAAAAATATACTTTATTTAATGCATTTTTAATAAGAAACTCTCGTTCTTCTTTATAATGCAATAAATCCGAATACTATAATCATTTTATCTAGACGTTCCCACAGGTCTGTCGGAAAGATTCGGAGCCATACGTGTCTTTTTTGGACTATTTTTAGTAAGGGATTGAGTTTGGTTTTGAACATTTTTTTCAGTTTTAGTGAAGTTTTGTGCGTGCATTGTTAAACCTTCTAAAGAGTTTCTTGTTTGAGCGATGTTCCTCGATTGGTTTATTTTTGCTATTTCAAAAATTTTAGAAGCTTTGTATGAAGATATTGGCCATTTCATATTTTCATTATGCGATAAGTTGGATAAGAGTATTTTATTATCTGATTTGTTCTTACCATCTTCAAAATTGACATTAGCGGCAACCTTCATAGCCACCTTAGATTTATGATCAACTAAATACAAATTGGTATCTTTCAACAAAAGTGTATATACATCTTTGTTTCTATTTTTATGAGCAATCATTTTTTGGAATTCAATAAAATGCGCCACTTTCTTTTCTATTTCCCCTTTTTGTGTCCACTCCAATCCGGAAAACAACTTTGGTACAGGAAATAAATTCAATTTTATACTTTTATTGATATCGTTTAATGCAAGATCGCTTTTATGAAGTTGTTTATCAAGGTGTTTATTAGTAAGCAAATAAGCTTTTTGGACTTTCCCGCGATCGTTAATCTCTAACTTATAAAGAGCACTTTTGTCGTAATCGTAATAGATTGGGTCTTTATCGTTGTGAAGGTTTGGATCTTTTACTATTGTTAACTTCTTTAACGATGGTATGCTATCAACATCCACCTCAGGCCAAGGTTTACTTTCTATCTGATCCTTCTTTTCCATAATTTCAAAATATTGTAATCGCTGATTGATGTCCGCTAGGGTATCGGCTCTTACATACTTCGTTTGAGTTTTTTCTCTTTTTTCTTTACTAAAAAATGATCTTATCCAACCAATATTGTGAGACTTTTTAAGAGTATTAGGTCTGAATAGCACCATTCTTAGCCCTTGCTCATTTCTCTTATAGATTGTTCCATCTTGATATTTTACGTTATCTGCGAGTAGTTTTGACTGTTTATTTTGGCGGTCAATTTGATAGAGCTTATCTTCATGCAACATTAATTGAACTTTCATTTCCGGATCCCTAGTGCCATATTTAGGGATCCCTATCTTAAGACGCTCACCAATATATGTTGGGTCTGATTGTGCTACTGTACGAGCTATCCCCTGAGTTTCTTTTGCATTTTCGAAAATTTCATTATTCTTGATAATATTGTACACTAAACTTGGACTAGCAAGTAACGTGCGAGTACCATTTTTCTTATTTTTTGTCGTCTCAGCAAAACTAATTAAGGTTTGGTTGATGTTATGCTGAATGCTCGCTTGGAACAATCGCTTATTTCCATACCATACTTCCTCAGCAATTACATAAGCTTTTTTTTCTCCTTTTTGTGGGTCCAAATTTTCAATATAATAGAGTTTGCCTTGGTGTAAGCATAGTAGTTTATTCATTGGATTATCATCATGAATATTACGTATTTTTTCGCTTGGTATTTTTATATCATCGGGCAATTTAGAGAACTCATTTTGATGGTTTGAAATCATACCATCCAACAATATATGATCATTCACATCAATACGTTCACCTATTTTTTGTTGTTGATCTGTTTCGATTTCTTCTTCAGAAAAATTCAGATGTTTATACAGCTCCTGATCATTCGTTAACGTTAAACCCTCGATTTGATTATTTGTTTCCGGCATAATGATTGCACCTTCCTATTTATGTTATTTTTTGCATAAAAAATAATCATTTGTTTAGTTCTTAACCTTATTAAATATCTGGCATATAAGATTTTGTCGAAACAAAAGATTTTTTAATGCGCTTTTATTTTATAATTATTATTAGTGAGAAATAATCCATTAATTTCCATAAATAGAAATAAAAAGCACCACAAGAAATAACTTGTTATTCTCTAATTTTTTATGAATTGTCGTACCCACTTCTGCGAGCTTTAGCTGTTAACTTGTCTAAAACGACAATTTTCATTCTTAAACATCTAATGTTCAAATCTTATAATCACTAACAAATCAATAACCGACATATTCATGGATGTTATAAGTAAGTGAGCTTAATTCCTTGATAATAAACGGACTTAACCTAGCATTTCCAATAGAAAAAGATCTTAAAACACAAATGTGTTCTAAGATCTTTAGTTATATATTTTACTAATTTATCATGATACTTTTATGATAAAGAAATTTCAAAGTGAATCATTATGCTCTATTATAACTGCGAATGTGGTTTATTTCCGGTAATCAACCAAAATACTGATGCCATAATTGTGTCAATACGGGTAGAAAGTAAATGATTACTAGTGCTGCGATGACCATCAGTAATTGCTTACGTTGTTTCTTTCGTTTCAACAGACTACTTGTTTTGTGTAAAAAGTATGTGGCACTTTTCGCTCCAGCTGTTAGTGTTGATAGTAGCAGTGTAGGTGAGTAAGCCGTAGGATCTTTCGTGATAGACAATAATTTCGTACCATATTCTGGATATTTTAATAATGCTTGATAAACAGCAACAATCGTGATCGTTCCCATCAAATAATTTAACAATGAATGAACTTTTTTCAAACGCTTAAACTCCTTATTTATAAATCGTATGTTATTTTTGGATAAATAAACCAACACTTTTCGGAATAATTATTTTTCTTCTTTATTTTTTTCTCATGATTTTTCCATCCACGGAAAAGAAAAACCGATCGAATAATCTGCTTTTAGTTCTAGTACCGCATCAAACTTCCCTTTTTTGCCAGTCAACCCTTTAACTACTTTACTAGTCTTACCTTTAGACAATAATTCCCGCATCATCGTTTTCGTCAGCTTCTTCTTTGCAATCGTTGGCCAAAGTTTAAAATCACAGGAAGCATTGGTACAAGTTGCTACTTTTGGATACAACATGACGATCCCTTGTTTACACTTTGGACATCTGCCTAGTTGATCATTTTTCTTCTCCAGCGCTTTGATTTGGCGCGTTCCAGTGATTTCTTCAGATAAATCGACTGAAGTCAGTTGTTTTGGCACGGATTCGAGTAAATGAAGGATGAATTTTTTGATATTTGCTAAAAAGACTTCGGGTGTGCCCTCATTGTTACCGATCTTTTTGAGGTATCCTTCCCACTGAGCAGTCATTTCCGCACTAGTCAACAAAGGTTCTTGAGCGACCGCTTTACAAAGAGTGATTCCTTTAGCCGTAACAGTGATTTCATTTTTAGTGACCTCGATATAGTAACGTTGCTTTAGATTTTCAATAATATTGGCTCGAGTCGCTTCTGTTCCGATTCCCTCAACTTCTTTTAAGATTTCCTGTGCTTCTTCATCATCCAATGTTTTCCCTGCCGTTTTCATCGCAGTGATTAGTGTTCCCTCGTTGTATGGTTTTGGTGGTTGGGTTTCTTTTTGAATACTTTTCAGATCAACGCCGACCACCTGACCTTTTACCACATCTGGTAATACTTGGACTTCTTTCTGCTTGCTTTTGGTTGCTAAGATCATTTGCCACCCTTTTTTGATTGGAATTTTCCCTGTACTTTTTAAGCGAAGTTCTTGGACACCAGTATAAATCGTTGTTTCTTCATATACATAATTTTCGGCAAACATTGCCATAGTCGTTTTCGCTACTTGTAAATAGATGGCTTGTTGCAGACGTGATAATTGCGCAAAACGTTCCTTGGAAGGAATCGTTTTTGTTGGAATAATTGCATGGTGTTCTTGGACTTTTGTCGCATCAACATATCTTTTTTTCGACCATGTTTCAGGAGTCTCTACGCTGCTGATCCCTAAAAAATCTTTATAACGTACTAAGTTTTTCACCAAGTAGTGATGTTCATTTTCAGTAATGTAAGTAGAATCTGTCCGAGGATAGCTTAAAAATTTCTTTTCGTAGAGCCCTTGGGCAGCATCTAATGTCGCTTTGGCACTCACCTTCATCAATTGGTTCATTTTTGTCTGGAGACTAGATAAAGAAAATAAACGTGGACTACTTAGTTGTTTTTCTTTTTTAATGACCGATAAGATCTGTCCTGATTGCTTCCCTAAATGCGCGCCTGATTTTTCAATTACTTGATGTAGCGCTTCGAGGGTTTTAAAATTCTGCTTGGGATCGATTTTCCCTGTAAACCGTCCATCATCACAACTGATCGTCGCTTCTACTTCATAGTATGGTTCTTTTTTGAAGTTTTTAATCGTTTCTTGTAACTGATAGATCATATATAGGGTTGGCGTTTGGACACGTCCTAAAGAAAAGCTGCCATCGATCCCTTTTTGTTGCAGTAAGAGACTATATAATGGACTCCCGTTCATCCCGATCAACCAATCCGCATTCTGTCTAGCTTTCGCTTCTTTATATTTAGGAAAATAGCTCTCGCCTGGACGAAGGTTTTTAAAGCCTTCATAAATCGCCTCTTTTTCCAGCGAATTGATCCACAAACGTTGATACTTTTTGCTTTTGGTGAAGGCTTGTGCTTGAATGATAATCGACCAAGCAATGGCTTCTCCTTCACGGTCTCCATCTGTCGCAATAATGATCGTATCCGCTGATTGTAATTCCTTTTTGACGATTGAAAATTGTGCTTGTTTTTCTTTCGGCACTTCATAGCGGAAGGTTTCTGGGAAAATTGGTAAGTTAGCTAAGGACCATTTACTCCAACGTTCTTCATATGCACCAGGAGGGACCATGTCCACTAAGTGACCGAATCCATAAGTAACCGTTACTTCCCCACTAAACAACGGGTCAACGATCTCATAATACCCTTCGTGACGTATTCGTTTCTTAAATGTTTCAGCATAAGCTTTTGCTTGGGAAGGTTTTTCAGCCAGTATAACAGTTTTCATTTTATCCCCTCCATGATTCTCAGTCTTAGAACAGACTTCTTTATTATGGAACAAACATTCGCATATGACAACCCAAAAACTATTTTTTCAAAAGAAAAAAACGACTGAAGACCCTTGTCTAACAGTCGTTTTATGAACTTAGCTTTTACAATTGGTGAAAATCCAAAGTGTTGAATCGTCCACCTATTAAAAATGGAGGACTTTTACCTAAACGAAGTGAAATAGATGATTACAGAGAGTAACTTCCTATTTCTTTTCTTCCATTTATTTACTTAAAAAATCACTGATTGCTGCACGATTGGCGTCATTGTCGATCACCAAAATACTTCCGGCATAACTACTGTTTCCGAAGTTCCATGAACCTTCAACAGGCACACTTAAGCGATCCACACCACCGACACCTCGAGCGATCGACAAGAGATTTTTGATAATAAAGAATGATGAAACATCCGTTGAGGTATAACCAATGGCTTTTCCGGCAGCGTAAGGGGCACGAATCAAGTTTAGGGGATTTTTTAGCTGACTAAAAATCGTATTCATGACTTGTTGTTGCCGTCTTACTCGACCAAAATCGCCTTCTTCGTCTTTTCTAAAACGTGCATACTGTAAAAGTGTATGACCATCCATTTTTTGGACACCTTTTTTGATATCGACACCATCCAGATTCAAATCTTTCTCTGCATCGATCTTGATACCATTCATAAACAATGCATCGACCACTTTTTCAAACGATTTAAAATCGACTTTTGCGTAATACTGGCAATCAAGTCCAAAATTTTCTTTGATGGTTTGACGGACCAGATCAGCACCGCCATATGCATAAGCTGCATTGATCTTGTTTTGACCAACTCCTGGAATTGCTACAAAACTATCACGCATGAATGAGATCAATTTTGGTTTATGAGCAGGTCCATCTAACTGTAACACCATGATCGTATCTGCACGACCAGCATCCTCACCTCTAGTGTCACTACCTAATATCAAAATATTATGTGCGCCACTCGAAGACTGTACACCATCAAATGATTCCGTTGTAACACTCGGCAAACTGGTATCATGCTCTGCCATGGATTTCCCGACAAAAAAGGAAATGACTGAAAATAAGAATAAAAATAGAATAATGCCTAAAATGATTTTCCCCCACGAACGTTTCTTTTTTGGACGAACTTCTTTTGGCTCTTTCTTCCTCTTAAAAAAATTTTTCTTCGTTTGATTAAATCCTTTTTTGTTTCCTGCTTTTGCATAGGAATAAGGGGTTTGATAGTCATTAGCTTGTCCTTCTCTGGAAGAATAAGAAGAATCCTGATCAGGTTGATAGATCCGAGTAGCTTCATCTCTTGGATCATTCAACGCTTTGTCCTTTTGACGTTCACGTCTAAAAAAACCGGTTGATTCTTTTTTTAATGGTTTTGCTTTTTTATGGATGTTCTTATAACGATCCATCCGACTCATTTTGTTTCCTCCCTGCTATCTGTACAAGTAAATAAAGGATACGCTATCTTCTTGATAAAAACAGCTATTTGAACCACAATTTAATAAAAAATAACGAAATGAAACAAGCCATTACACGTAAAGCTCATCACACTTCTTGTTCTAATTGTTCTCGTATGTTCTGGACTGGCATTTCTCGATGTGTCCACAGTTCAAAAGCAATTGCTCCTTGATGAATCAACATACCTAAACCATTATAGGCTTTGATTCCCATTTTTTTGGCTTCTTGGATTAATCGTGTCTCACTAGGGAAGTAGATCAAGTCAAAGACGGCTAATTGCGAATGCAACAACTTTACATCAGCAATCGGTAATTGGTCTTTCTTGCTTCCCATTCCGATATCAGTTGCGTTGATCAATAGATTCGCCTGACTCAAATCTAATGCCAGTTGACTTTCGTCCGCATAATCATGTAATCGGATGGGACAACCTGTTTTCTCAGAGACTTTCACAAAATACTCTTTTAGTGGTAAAAAAGTGGCATTCAAACGTTTGTAAATCGTGATTTCTTGTGCGCCTTCTAGTGCCATTTGGACGACAATTGCTTTTGCTGCACCACCTGCTCCCAGAACAACGATTTTTTGATTTTTGATTGGATGCCCCGTTTCGTTGACGGAACGTACAAATCCCATACCATCTGTATTGTAACCAATCAAACGTTGCTCCTGGTGAACGATCGTGTTGACCGCTCCGATCAATTCCGCTTCAGGGCTTAACTGATCAAGGTATGCTAAGACAGCCGTTTTATTCGGCATTGAAACATTCACGCCCAACATATCTAATGTGCGGATACTCTCAACGGCTTGTCTTAGGTTCGTTTGATCTACCTCAAAAGCCAGATAAACGGCATCAATACCCCAATGTGAAAATGCCAGATTGTGCATCAACGGTGAAAGACTATGAGAAGCAGGCTTTGCAAAAAAGCCTGTGAGTTTTGTTTTACCAGAGATCATCTTTTTCCTCCTTATAAAATAAAACAACCATCCAATCCTCGTAAACATGACACGAGACATCAGATGGTCGATTGTTTAGTTCTGTTTCTTGTGCTTTTTCTTATGTCTATGATTGACGAGTCTTTCTAAGTTTAAAGGAGGTATGAGAAACTTGTCAACATGATTGTCAAACAAGCAGGGCCTCTTTCTCATTCATTTAAAACAAATCAATGTACTATAGGCATACTAGGCACAAAGTAGAAGGAAAAGCAGTCAGTAATCAAAAACTAATCTAACACTTCTTCAAAAAATTGTAATAGATCCGCTAGTGACAATTGCTCTTTTTCTTCTTTAGACAAATCTTTCACGATCCGTCCTTTTTGTAAAACGATCAGACGATTCCCATAATTCAAGGCATCTTCCATCCGGTGGGTGATCATCAAGCACGTCAAGTGTTGTTCAGTAATCCTGCGATTGGTTAATTGCATCAATGATTTGGCAGTTTTAGGATCGAGCGCTGCTGTATGTTCATCTAATAGCAGCAACTCAGGCGCTTCAATGGTCGCCATCAACAAACTCAATGCTTGGCGTTGCCCTCCTGATAATTCCCCAGCTGGCGTATCTAGATGCTGCTCCAACCCATTTCCAACTTCTTGACACAATTGATAAAATTTTTCTCTTTGATTCTTTAGGTTACGGAGACGAAGGGGTCTTTTCTTTCCTCTTTTTTGAGCCAAAAGCAAGTTCTCTGCTACTGTCATCCTTGGAGCTGTGCCCATCTTAGGATCTTGGAACACCCGAGAAAGAAAAGAAGCCCGTTTTTCTTCTGTTTCTTTCGTGATATTCCGCTCTTTAAAAGCGATCGACCCTTGACTTAAATGTAATGTTCCTGCGATCGTGTTGAACAGCGTACTTTTTCCCGCACCATTTCCACCAAGGACCGTAATAAAATCGCCTTTATTGATTGTCAAATCAATTCCATCTAATAATACTTTTTCTTCATTCATGCCATTGCTAACGACTTTTTTTCCATTTTTAATTGTGATGATCGCTGTCATGGTCAAACCTCCTTTTCAAAACCGGTTTTAAGTTTCAATGCTTGTTTTAACTGAGGAATCATCAAACAAATGGCTAAAATAATAGCGGAGAAGAGTTTGAGATATGTTGTGTCAAACCCAAGTTTAATGACGATCAGGATCAATAATTGATAGATGATGCTTCCCACGACAATGGCAATCAAGCGTTCTGCTAACGTTAATTCGTGGAAAATCACTTCTCCAATAATGATAGAAGCTAGCCCGATCACGATGACACCAATTCCTTTATTGACATCGGCATACCCATCATTTTGTGCAATCAATGCACCTGATAAAGCAATAACACCATTTGAAAGAGTCAATCCTAAGATTTTCATTCGATCTGTTTTGATCCCTAAGGAACGAGCCATCGTTTCGTTGTCTCCTGTCGCGATATACCCTTGACCTAAATCGGTATTGAAAAAGAACAGTAAGACACCAATCAAGAGACTTAATGCAAGCAAGCCAAGTAACACGGTATCAAAATAGTCAGGTAAATGAAGACCATTGAACGTATCTTGTAAAATCGAATGGTTCAATAAAGAAAGATTTGGTGTGCGCATCACGAATAAAATCACCGAGTTTAATCCAGACATGACTAAGATTCCGGCAAGGATCACTGGGATCTTTCCTTTGGTATACAACAGCCCCGTAACTAGTCCGGCAAGCATGCCTGCACCAACGCCAAGCAGTGTTGCTAAAACTGGGGAGATCCCATGAGTGATAGCTGTCACACAAACTGCTCCACCTAATGGAAATGATCCTTCAGTCGTCATATCAGGAAAATCCAAAATCCGATAAGTCATAAAGATTCCTAATCCTAAGATTGCCCATAACATCCCTTGTGAAATTGCTGATACGATCATTGTTCATCCCCCTCGTCTTTCGGTTCTTCTGAAACATTTTTAGCTTCTTGCTTTATTGAATCAGGAATCGTGATCCCTAATTTTTCCGCCTGTTTTTCATTGATAATAACATCGCCTTTATCAAAGACGTAAACAGGTGTCGTTGCTGGTTTTTCTTTTCCTAGTGCAAGCATCGCAGCCATTTTCCCACTTTGGACACCTAAATCATATTGGTTAATTCCGATCGTTGCCAAGCCACCTTGTTCGACCATTGAATCAACTGAAGGGATCACTGGGATCTTCGCTTTATCAGCTTCTTTTACCACTGTCTGCATAGCATTAGCAATTGTATTGTCTAAAGGAACATAAATGAAATCCACTTGTTTACTCATCACTTGGACAGTTTGGGCGATTTCATTCGTAGAAGGTACAGCATATTCTACTGAAGTCAAACCTACTTTTTGAATCGCTTTTTCTGCTTGGCTTACTTGGTATTTTGAATTATCTTCTGAAGAAGCGTATAAAATCCCGACTTTCTTCGCATTCGGCAACAATTCAGCGCCTAACTTGATTTGCGCTTCAACAGGAGGCTGATCAGATACGCCTGTGATGTTTCCACCTGGTTCTTTTAAAGACTTCACTAAGCCGGCACCAACTGGATCTGTGACCGCACCTAAGACTAGTGGGATCGTATTCGTTACATTAGCTAAAGACTGAGCAGCCGGAGTAGCGATCCCTACTAGGACATCTGGGTCAGCTTGTACTAATTGTTGACTCATAGTGGCTAATTTACTTTGATCAGCTTGCCCGTTTTGAAAGGAGATCGTTAAATTTTTTCCTTCCTCAAGCCCTGATTGTTCGAGACCGTCTTTGATCCCACGGTAAATTTCATCTAATGCCGGATGGCTCACATATTGCAAAACCCCAACGGAAACAGTTTGATTCGTTTCTTTTGGTTTCGATTCAGTAGAAGCAGGCGTTATTTTTTCATAAATAAAGGTTCCTACTAAGTAAAGCATAATAAGTGCAACAACTGTGATCAAACGTTTATTTTTCATTTTTCTTCCCCCTCATTCCTTTAATCATTATTATTCAAGTCTGGTTTCTGACACGAACTGACAAAAAAAGACAATCACCCCAACGGTAATTGTCTTCTTACATACAAAAAACCGCATAGATCGAATCTATGCGGTAGTCAAATTTCTTGTCCAGCACAGATACAAATTTTAGATTTGTACTCTAAAAAGTTGTATCTACGGTCAAAGTTCGCCATCAATACAACTTATCTACGCCAGTTACGCCAAGCTTGAGTTGTTCCTGCTAAAAATTGGTTTGATAAGTTCATTGTGGATCACCCTTTCCTTAATAATTAATCTAAGTCTAATCGAATTTAGCATGTTCGTCAACTGTTTTTTTATTCCGTCTTATTTCCAGCATTAAGATCTGTTCCCAGTTGAGTATTAGTCGAAGTCGTTTGCGTTTCTTTCCCAAGTTCTTCTTCTAATTTCTTGATATTCGCTAATGGCAAACGATTTAATTCGGGAATCAGCTGCGTAGGGAAATCACTTAACTGATTTGCGTTATAGACTAAGCGATTGGTTTCTTTGCCATTTTGGAAAAAGATTACCGTCAAATGTTCTTGCTTTAAATCGTAGCGTTGTTCTAATTCATTGACCTGATAAACCAATGGGTAAAAATAAATAGGGCGATTCAATTCCGCCATTTTTTTTGGATCATGAAAAATGTCCATTAATGCTTGATACATTTCTCCACTTGGCACACTGAACAAAACTGAAATAGCTTTACTTTCTTCAATTGTTTGCGAGGCTTCATTGATATTCAAAGGTTTAAGCTTAGGAGAATCGATGTCTGCATAGACTAAGCTCTCCACCTGTGCTTCTCTAATATTTTTAGGAAAGACAAACATCGTGATCGTAATGACCAGTGAAACAAGGAATACGAACAATAAACGCATAAAATAGCGTTGTGGATGCGTATCGAAATCAGCCAAAAAATGATGGTATTTGACTTTGATGGTCTCACTTATCTCTTTCCACATAGCGATCACCTTCTTTTTCGTTTTCTTTTATTATACCTAAGTTTGAGGTAGATAGAAAAAATACATTTAAAGAATATCGATTATTTTTCAATCCAGTATCTTTTTATGATCAAATCAGTTGATAACTACCTAGTAAATTGGTCTTTTTACGTTTTTTTCGTTATAATGAAACTACTTATGAAAAGAAATGAGGAATGAACCATGTCCTTTGATGGTGTCTTTACTCATGCAATGATCAATGAATTGCGTGAGACTCTATTATCTGGTCGGATTTCTAAAATCCACCAACCTTACGAAAATGAAGTCGTATTAGTGATTCGCTCACGTGGTAAAAATCAGCGTTTGCTCTTATCTGCACATCCTAGTTATGCTCGAATCCAGATCACTCAGATCGACTATCAAAATCCAGACACACCACCGAACTTTGTGATGATGTTACGCAAGCATCTTGATGGGGCAATTTTGGAGTCGATCGAACAAATCGAAAACGACCGAGTGATCCACTTTCATTTCACGAAACGAGACGAACTAGGAGATCTCCAAAATATCATTTTGATTGTGGAACTCATGGGTCGACATAGCACGATCATCTTAGTGAATAAAGAATCAGGAAAAATCTTAGATGCGATCAAGCATATTGGTAGTTCACAAAACACTTATCGTTCCCTTCTGCCTGGTGTAGACTATATTGCTCCACCTGAACAAAACCAGCTGAATCCCTTTAGTCAGGAAAAAGAAAAAGTCTTCCATCGGCTTTCTCAAATGGACTTGACACCAAAAGGAATCCAACAACAATTTCAAGGAATCGGTTTTGATACTGCGCAAGAATTGGTAGCTCGCTTAACAGAACGCCCCAATGAAAAAATGTTGGTATGGCAAGAATTCTTCACAGCAATCGACACCCAACTCTCCCCTAGCCTTTATGAAGTAGCGGAGAAAGAATATTTTACGCCGATCAACTATCGTTTCTTTGACTCAAATACGCAACAAAAAAAGATGTACCCGACTCTCAGTGCGTTATTAGATGCGTTTTACCAAGAAAAAGCGGAAAAAGACCGTGCCAAACAACAAGGTGGCGAGCTCATCCGCAAGATTGAAAACGAGCTTAAGCGAAACAGAAATAAACTGAAAAAACGGGAGCAGACCTTAAAAGATTCGGAAAATGCCGAAGATTATCGTCGAGATGGCGAACTATTAACTACTTTTATGGCTCAAGTACCTCGGGGCGCAAATGAAGTAACATTGCCTAATTATTATGAAGAAGATCGGCCGATCACAATCAAGCTTGATCCAGCATTAACGCCCAATCAAAATGCCCAAAAATATTTCCATCGCTACCAAAAACTAAAAAATGCCGTCAAATTGATTGGTAAACAGATCGAAGAAGCCAAAAATGAGATCGATTATTTAGAATCTGTCTTGTCCCAATTAGAGATTGCTGGACCTATGGATATCGAAGTGATCAAAGAAGAATTGACAGCAGAAGGTTATTTAAAAAAGAAATCTTCGAAAAAACAAAAACGCAAGAAACCTTCACAGCCAGATCAATATCTTTCTACTGATGGTACGTTGATCTTGGTAGGGAAAAACAATCTTCAAAATGATCAACTTTCCTTAAAAACGGCGAAGAAAACAGACTATTGGCTCCATGCCAAAAATATCCCTGGCTCTCATGTCATTATCAAAAGTGACCAGCCATCTGATGAAACGATAACTGAAGCCGCTGAATTAGCTGCTTATTTCTCAAAATACCGTCATTCCGCCCAAGTACCAGTGGACTTGGTTCAAGTCAAGCATTTGCGCAAACCGAATGGCGCAAAACCAGGCTATGTGATTTATGAAAATCAAAAAACGATCATTGTTACTCCGGAAGAAGAAAAGATCAACAAGATTAAACAGATGACTAACTGATGTAATGCAATTTAATCTAGTCAACAGTATCGCATCTGGCCATCATCGATGAGTAAGCACTCCCCTTTTTATTCGCTAACATGACAAGTGCCTGTTCCAGAAAATATCGGATGATTTTTCTGGAACAGGCACTTGTTTCTATTATCTAGTCTATTGCTATCTTTGAACGGGTTCATCCAAGAAACTTCACTCTTGTCTTTCATGACAGCAAAAAAACGAGTAAGATGTCGAATGCCACCCTTACTCGTTTGTTAAAAACAGGCGTTTTGTTGATTTCTTCTCACTTTCTTTGTTCTTTTAAAAAGCTGGAATATTTGCGCCTTTAGAATTTTTCTTAATATACTCAGCGACTTCTTTCGTCGTCATTGCTTTTTTCAATACGTTGATTTTCTCGCTGTCTTTTTCCCCTTCTCTCGTTACCAGTTGCAGAGCGTAATGTTTGCTGGCAGCTTCATCTTCCAGTAAAATCGCATCTTTGGTCGATAAGCCCGCTGGTTCTAAGTAAGCAGGGTAACAAAAGACCATCGCAATGTCATTTTCATCATAGGCTTTTACTAGATTCAATAAATCGATTCGTTCAAACTGAAGATTTTTAGGATTGTCAACGATATCCGCCACTGTGCCGTTGAACCCGATGTTGTCCTTTAATTTGATGACACCATTTTTATTTAAGATTGCTAATGCCCGACCTTCATTTGTTGGATCGCTTGGAATACCGACCTTAGCATTTTTGGGCAATTGATCAGCATTCTTATAGTTTTTGGAATAAAAGCCCCCCGCAAAATAATAAATGGGTTGGACGGCGACTAAATCTGCTTTTTTTTCTTGATTGAACATTTCCATAAACGGTTCATGCTGTGCAAAATTGGCATCTGCTTCGTCATGTTGAACGGCATCATTATAAGCTACATTGTCACTTACTTCCATAATATCAATGGTATAACCCTGTTTCTCCACTTCTTTTTTGGCAATCTCCAAAATATCTTTTGATGACTCTAACTGAACAGCCACTTTGATTTCCTTTTTGTCTTTATCCGCTGAATGACCTCCACAAGCTGCTAAAGTTAAGATCGCAATCATTGCGAAACCAATCAAATAAAACTTCTTCATTCTTCTTCCTCCTATTTTCGTTTATCCAGTGTCTGAGCAACAAAGTTTCCCAGCATTTGTAAAATAAAGACTAAAACGATCATGATCACAATGGCGACATACATGACCCCATATTCATAGCGTTGATAACCGACACGAACAGCAAAATCACCGATTCCGCCACCGCCAATGACTCCCATGACAGTCGAATAGGAAACCATACTGACAGTCGTCGTCGTATACGCCAAGACTAAACCACTTCTCGCTTCTACTAGTAAAAAATGCCAGATATATTGAAAGCGAGTCGTCCCTAATGAATTGGCCAATGCATAAGTTTCGTCAGAAACATCCAGCAAGACCTGTTCAACTAGCCGGGCAAAGATAGTGATCGCAATGATACTAAGTGGTACAGAAGCTGGTATAGGACCAAAGGCTTTGCCTAATATCGCGCGAGTTACTGGGATCAACGCAATCACAAATAATAGATAGGGAAAAGAGCGGATCACTGTGACTAAAAAATTCAAAGTCCAATAAATCCAAGGATAACGACCACGAACTTTAGGATTCGCCAAAAACAACCCTAAACCTAGTGGCAATCCGCCAACCACACACACGCCCATCGAAATAGCCATCATGATGCCCGTTTCTTCGAGACTGGTCAGTAGCGCTGGCCAATACTCCATCATGCTTTGTGAATGAATCATTGCGCTAAGCTCCTTTTTATTTTTTCAAAATACGTCAAGTTTTCTTCCGTATAACGTTGTGGGTGATTTCTTAATTCGCCAATCAACTCGCCATTTTCCATGACCAAAATTCGTTGGCATAAGCTTTTCACGGTTTCTAATTCGTGACTAACAAAGAAAATTGTCGGCTGAAATTCTTCATGGACTTTATGCAATAAACGAATCACACTTTCCGTATTTTCTTCATCTAGTGAGCTGGTGGCTTCATCACACAATAAAATTTCTGGGTCACGTGTCAACGCCCGAGCAATCGACACTCGTTGCTTTTCACCGCCAGATAGTTTTATTGGATAAACAGCATCTTTATGAGCCATCCCAACAAAATTTAATAAATAATCGATTTTTTCACGATTCTTTTTCTTTTGCAGCTTCAATGGTAATGACACGTTTTCATACACCTTTAAGTTATCTAATAGATTATGGTTTTGGAAAATCATCCCCATTTTTTGTTTTTGCTGCCTTTTTTCTTTTTTGTTCAACTTTTGAACGGCCACACCATCGATTAGGATTTCCCCACTACTAGGTTCTTCCATTAAGTTCAACAAACGAAGTAACGTAGATTTACCAGAACCGCTTTTCCCAACAATTCCGATGATCTCACCTGGTTCGATTGTCAAATGAATATTCTTTACCGCTTGCGTGCCTTCATAGCTTTTAGTTACATTGATCAATTCAATCATCTGTTCCTCCAACGAAAAATAGTACACCTTATCAAACTGTTTGATAAAATTAGATAAATCAATTTATTGGTTTTCTATTTGAATAAAAAACGCTTCCTAAATACTAACTGTTTCTATAATGGCGGAGTATTCGTAAAAAAGCAACTTTTTTACTCATCTTCTATCTGTTTTTTAACTGTATTAATAATGGTGTTTTATAAACCGATTTATCTGTATCTTTTATGAACCCTCACTGTAACAAGCATGTATTCTATCTATTGCCATTAATCACCATAGGCTAACAACGTTGTTATTTCTTTTTTCAACAAATTCAGTTTCTTTTTCATAAAAACGAAAAATAGGAGGAAAAGAAAAAGCGGTCAAACGATCGCTGTTGTCGATCGTTCAACCAATTTTTCAATGGCTCTATAATTTGAGAGTGGGACAATAGTTCTTTCTCAAAAAGAAAATAAGTTCGACTTTGATGGCTAGTGTCAAAATCGAACTTATTTTTTCTATTATGTACACTTTCCTCTCCATATATTTTCCTAATTTTCTTAAATTTAATGCCATCAGTGCCAAACCAATATCAATCGTTGCTCCTTGTTTCCCACGCAAATGGAAACGATGGAACGCCAAGTGAGTCTTTAGATGCCCGAACACTGGTTCGACCTCGATTTTCTCCTCTAAAAGCTTTTTTCTGCATTCTGCTTTGAAATAGCGCCAATTATTATTTACTTGAATTTTTCGCTTTTGTTCACTTTTCGCACGCGTACATTAACGACGGACTGGACAGTTCCGACAATCCTCACATTCATAGATTTTGAAATCTTGAATAAAGCCACCTTTATATTTCGACTATCATTTTTGAACGGTATCGGACGATTAGCTGGGCAAATGTATTCATCTTGTTCTTCAAGGTAGTGCCAGTTTTCCACGTTAAATGGATTCTCCTTGTATTTCTTTTTGTTTTCTTTGTGATAACTTAGGATCTTTTTGATTAATCAATTAATCAACATGAAATAACAAAAAAATCTGAGACAGAATGAGGTTCATTCTGACCCAGATTTGATTTTACACCACTCATCAGTCCTTATTGACAAAGAGCCAAGGTTTACACACTTTTTGTAAACTATCTTGTCATAGATATAGTTGTATTTTGTGCAATAGATTTCTCTGAATTATTTATAACTATACTTTCTAGTTTTTTTGAAAGGTTCTGTTTCAATGATATGTCTCTTTTATTTCTTTCTTTAGCAAAGTTAATATTGAGTTTATTATACTCATTAAGAAACTTTTTTGCTTCAAAAGGACTTATTTTCCCTTTGCCTTCAAGCGAATTTATATGATTTACCTCCTTAATTATTTCAGCTTGAATATGAAATTTTTCCGACTCTAATTTTGGAATTATGTTACGATTTATCTCATTAAGGTCTGCTTTTACGTCACTAATATTACGAGGATTTTCAAATTGAGTCCTATACTGATTCTGTAATAGTAAAAGTAACTCTTTTTCTTGCCTACGGAAAGCATTGATTTCTTGAGTTTTCTCGTTGAACTGGGATATAAGTTTTTTACTTCTTATTAGAATACGTTCTGTTTCTTGTAGAGAAATAGTAGGTTGCTTTGTGCGTGATGTTGTCGTAGGTTGCTCTGTGTGTGATGTTGTCATAGTTGATTTACTTGTGCTCACAGAATGGGTTTTCTTTGATTCTATAGACTCTTGTAATTGATTTACCATGTCTTTACAATTGGATATAAGATAGTCGATATGCTTTTTATTTGTACTTAAAACTTTTATTTCTTTATAGCATTCTTTAAGCATTTTTTTGTTCTTTATTTTATGCTTTCTTAAATTTACCTTTTGCTGTGTCATTTTACCATATTCAATTACTATATCATTTCTTAGTTTACGGAATTTCGAGCAAAAATTTTGAACCCGCTGGAGATTCGTTTGTAATTGATTAACTTCTATAGAACTTTCAGTAGAAATTCCCTCTTTTAATTTTTTAAAATCTGTCTCTTCTTGCTTAATAAGATTCTTTATTTTTTTATGTAAAAATTTTTTAGCAGAATATGGTTGTCTTGAAACATCATCTTGTATTTCATCTAAATGTTTTAAGTTCCCCTTATTTCTGTGTTTTGAGTGTAGTTTTTTGTGTGAATAAGTTTTATCAGATAAACGGGTGGTTTCATTCCTGTTTTCTAAATCTAGTACTTTTCCTAATCCCCTCCCTTGATTTTGGTTGTCTAAACTAGGCAGTGCCCTTGCTCCGCCTATTCCACTTGCTATGCTTAAAGCATTAAGAAAAGTAACTATCATTTTGTCTAATCTCATATGCCATCAATCTCCTTTTCATTTAATGATTTTCACTTATCCTATGGAAAATAAAAACTTATACAGAAAAAATTCTGTTTCAAAAGCCATAATGCACCGATCAACAAAAGTTAGACCAAAAATCTAACGTCTGAAACTTTAATTTTCCCAAAGTCTGTTCGAGTCTTTCTAATCAAACCAACTAGTCCTTCACGTTCCTATTTTTGTACCCAACGATAGAGTGCACATAGAGACGCTTCACTTTTAATAGATATTTACCTTAGCTACTACATTTTTATCTAAAAGAGTTAATCCTTGGCTACTATCTGCCACAGTAGATGGTTCATTTATTGTAGAAGCATATCCAGAGATTGTGCTTTCAGATACGCTAATTCCAATAGTTAAAATATCTAAAGATAAGATAAACTTATTTTTCATTTTCTATTACCTCGAAATCCAAAAAACAGAAAGCGCTTTCTGGATAAATCATAACAGAGAAATCAAATTATATATATAAAAGTCATAAAAAATAGTTTTCATGTCATAATCGTTCATTTTTTCTGTATTGTCCTTTATTTATAAAAAATTATTTCCACATCCACAGTCAATAAGAGCAACGAAATTCAATTCATTTTAGGATATAGATTAAGGTTTTGATATAAAAAGTCAAAATTTTTTGCATACAAATAATTTACAATTGTTATTATATTTTATAAAGGTAATTTATAAATTTATTCATTGTTCATTTGTACAGGTTGATCGTATTTTACAAATCAATCAACTAGATAAATTACTATAAGGAGTAGCGAGAGATAATTTAGTGATAGATATCTAAAAAGATACCATGAAAAATTGGTTTAATTAAACAATTACGGAGGAGTAAATATTAGCGATTATGACGTAAAACACATATTTTATGAAATTTTTTTACATAACTTAAAGTATATAATATATCAGAATAAGAAAGCGTTTTTTTGTTGAAAGTGTTATCTAACACCTTTTAAGGAGACTTAAATAATGTGAAGAAAAAAATATTACTTGGTATTTATTTTGTCTCATTGTCTTTCAAAACACAAAAAATATCTGAGACAGAATGAGGTTCATTCTGACCCAGATTTGATTTTACACCACTCATCAGCCCTTATTGACAAAGAGCTTTTTCAATTTGTTTTGATCTGACTTAGTAAAACGGTTAGACTTTCCATGAATTTTTGTGCAATTTCGCTTAATTGGCGCTTAGCAGAATAAATCACATACAATTCATTTTGGGGACTATTTGCCAATGGAATCAAACGTAAATACTCTTTGATCTCACCAATGACCAGCCCAGAACCTGAAGCATAAGCATCTGTTTCTAACACGATATTCATCAATGTTCCCCGATCACTCGTATAGATAACCGTTTCTTGATCAGGACTTTCAATCAAGTCTTCATAAAAATAAGGAAAATTATTGCCATCTTGTGTAAATCTCACTTGGGGATAAGGAAGTAATTCTTCTTTAAAAATTTCTTTCTTCTCACTGAGCGGATGTCCCTGACGTAAAAAAATGTGCGTTTGAAATTCTCCTAATGAATGGGCAACTAGCTCCCCTTGCTCTAAGTAGCGCTTGATCCCTGCTTGATTGTGTTCATTCATATAAAGAATCCCAATCTCACTATGCTGATCCTTCACTTCTTCAATCACATTAGCAGTCGTTGTTTCAACGATTCGAAACTGTTTGATCTCACTTTTGAAAGAAGAGATCAACTTTGCTGTTAAAGGACCTAAGAAATCATAATGTTGCGAAGCAATTGAAAAGCTTTCACGCTTCTCATTCGTCAAATAATAGTTTTCTAAAGACTCTAACTGTAAGAGAATCCGTTCCGCTCTTTTTAAAAACTCTTGTCCTTCCTCAGTCAGATACGCCCCTCGATTCGTTCGAGTGAACAGCGTGATCCCTAACTCGGTTTCTAATTCTTTGATTCCTGCGGAAAGACTTGGTTGTGCGACATAGAGTTTTTTAGCTGCTTCTCTGAAACTCCCATTGTTCGCTACAGCAATTACATATTTTAATTGTTGGAAGTTCACTGATGATCCCTCACAAAATAACTGATTGGACGATTTTTCAACGGTTGGAGCGGACGGTTGTTTGGTTGTGCATACTGTCCTTTAAAAGGAATCAAGAAATCTTTATTTAGTTTTTGCACTTGATCCATGACAAACCATTGGATTGGTCCACTCGTTGGTGGCGTAGTTAAAGAGCCGACATAATGGTAATGGCTTTTTTGTTCAGGAAAAAGAACCAATGGATTGGTCCAATGTTCATGTTTTTCTACATTCCAACTATCGCCATTGTCTCGATCGTACAACCAACCTTCATCCGTCGTTAGCTGAAACATCACACCAACAACTAAGTTTTCTTTTTTAGCATTCATATGAACAAAGTGGAACTCGATATCTTCTTGATTACCATTGATCAGATGTTCAGAAGGCATATGAAAATGGATATCTGTGAGATAATATTTCTGACCTTTAAATTCGACATAACTAAGCTGATCATAAGGAACCAAGTGGATCGTATTTTTAAATTCTTTATCTGTAAACCGTTGCTTCTGATAATGAAAAGCAATGGTATCTGATTGATCCTTCGCTGGCTCACAAGTGGTCAATGGAATGGGCGACTGCAATTCAAACGCCGCACCTTTAGCAAACCAGTCGCATAATTCAGCCCAATGTTCCGGTCCTCTTTCTCCCGTATATCCCCATTCAACATCCATATTCTTTTTCACTTTTATTCCTCCTGCATCTTTGCAAAATTTTCTATTGTTGACTATTTTTAACGATCGTTGAAACAGTCGCTAAAAAGTCTTCTTTTCCATAAAATTCTTGATTCAGTAATTCAGGGAAAATCTCGTTGAAGAAATACTTGACAGAAGGACGATGCTCAAACCCTTTGATCGTAGTTACCGCTTCAATAAACATCTCTTTATATACTTTTTCTGGATTGTTCTTGATGATCTCTTCAAATGATTCGTACAATAGATCGACTTTATCAGAGATTGCTAATAACTCACCTTCCACTGTGTCATCTTTTCCTTCAAACAATCGCCGGCGGTATACTTCTTGAAACTCTTCCGGAATCTCTTGGTTGATGAACTCATCCGTCATCTTTTCTTCAACTGTTTGTAACATTCCCCGTAACTCTTTATTTGCATACTTGACCGGTGTTTTGATATCCCCGATAAAACGTTCTGTGTAATCGTGATTTAACGCTTTTTCATAAAGTAATTTCCAATCGATCGCTTGACCATGAACCTCTTCAATGTCACCTAAGACTTGAGCAATCGAAGCCACTCGATAAGAATGAGCGGCTACCGTATGTTCAGTAAATTTAAAGAACCCTGGCGCTCGTGTAATTTTTTCCAAATTATTCAAACCTAAAATAAATTCATTCAATCCCATAAAATAGCCTCCCCTTTACTTTTCCGATGATTTTATCATTAAATAACTATCTTTCGCAAACATCCCGTTTGTAAATCAACGAAAAATTAATTTTTTTGATGAGAATCATGCCATTCTTGCTATAAAAAAATAGAAACCAGAAAAACAACTCTAGTTTCCATCAAAATAATCATAAGATTCAAAACCAACTCTGTGTAAGCTCCTCGCCTTAAAAACGACAAGCGAAGTACAGCAACTATTAGTTCAGAAACATTCAAAACAACATAGCTCTAAAACTTAGAAGCTGTCTTTTCAGTCACTACATAAGTTTTGGAAGCATTCAAAACAACATAGCTCTAAAACCTCGCAGGAATTTTTTTCTTACGAAATTTCGTAATCGCGCTACTCGTCCATAGCAAAACTTTCGCCTTGAATGCTTCCTTTGTTTCATTCAGTTGTTTTGTTTGATCCTAGTATACCATGGATTTTGTTCAACGAAAGCCCTTTTTTGAGTCTTTTGTTTTTGTTCCATCTTCATTTCCTTCGTTACTGTTTTAACCAGTCCGCTGGATTCTTTTTCCATTCTTTTAACAAGGCTAATTCCGCTTCATCAATATATTTTTCGGCTAATGCCGTTTCAATCAAGACAGAATAATTCGTGAGAGTAAATAGTGGTAACTCTGCTTTGGCAAAATTTTCTTCACCTGATGGTAGTTCATACGTAAAGATGGCTGCTACGCCTAATACATTTGCGCCTTCTCTTTTGGCTGCTTCCGTTGCTTCTAAAACGCTTTGGCCTGTCGAGATCAAATCTTCGATCACAACCATTTTTTGACCTTCAAAAATCCGTCCTTCGATTTGATTGCCTTTACCGTGATCTTTCGCTTTACTACGGATATAAACCATAGGCAAGTCCAAGATTTCTGCCACCCATGCAGCGTGAGGGATTCCTGCTGTTGCTGTACCAGCAATGACTTCCACGTCAGGGAATGCTTGCTTGATTTTTTCTGCTAACCCTTGAGCAATTGCTTTTCTGACTTTTGGATAACTCATCGTGATGCGGTTGTCACAATAAATCGGGCTTTTTAGTCCACTTGCCCACGTGAATGGTTCATTTGGGCTTAAGAAAACCGCTTCAATAGCTAACAAATCTTTGGCAATGTTCTTTTCAATCGTATTCAAATTGATCGACTCCATTCTTCTTTGATTGTTTGATAGGCTTGGTAGGGATCTTTCGCTTGAGTGATTGGTCGTCCAACCACGATAAACGTTGAACCAATTCCTCGAGCTTGGGCAGGCGTGACGATCCTCGTTTGATCACCTGCGACGCTTCCTTCTGGTCTGATACCCGGAGAAAGGCAAATGAAATCTTGGCGGGTAGCTGCTTTGATGCCACTCACTTCTAAGGCAGAAGAAACAACGCCATCTAGTCCGGCAGCTTCGGCACATTTCGCATAATGGATCACACTTTCTTCTAAGGGAACTTGGATCAATTGATCATGATGCATATCCGCTTCACTCGTTGAAGTAAGCTGAGTGATTGCTAACAACAATGGGCGTTTTTTGCCAGCAGGCGTTCCTTCTTCTAGCCCACGTAGTGCCGCTTGCATCATTTTGATTCCGCCAGCTGCATGGACACAAGTGATATCCACGCCTAGTTTTGCTAACCCACGCATGGCTTTTTCCACCGTGTTAGGGATATCATGAAGTTTCAAGTCTAAAAATACTTCATGTCCAGCATCTTTCAACCAACGAACAATAATCGGTCCTTCCTGATAAAATAATTCCATTCCGATTTTTACAAATAATTTTTCCTCTTCAGGGAATAGTTGCATAAATTGTTCCACTTCTTGCCACGTCGAAAAGTCTAAAGCAATAATTGGTCGTTGGTTCATTTCATTCGTTCCTCTCTTACTTCTTTGATTAGTTGTTGGAGGGATTCGATCCCTAATTCTGCCATTCGTACGGGTAGTTCTTCAATCAGTTTCGGACAAATGTACGGATCCGTAAAATTAGCTGTTCCTACTGCCACGGCACTGGCTCCTGCCATGAACATCTCTAAGACATCGTCAACGGTTTGGACCCCGCCCATACCAATGATCGGTAACTCGGAAACAGCAGCAACTTGATGGATCAAACGAATTGCCACTGGTTTGATCGCAGGACCAGAAAGACCGCCTGTCTGATTAGCTAAAATAGGTTGACGTGTTTTCAGATCGATCCGCATTCCAAGAAGCGTATTGATCATCGTAAAGCCATCTGCCCCACCGCTTTCGATTGCTTGTGCGATGGGCACGATATCCGTCACATTAGGGGAAAGTTTCACATAAACTGGTACACTTGCAACCTTTTTGACAGCTTTCGTCAATTGAAAGGCAACGTCTGGGTCTGTCCCAAAGGCAATGCCGCCATGTTTGACATTCGGGCAAGAAATATTCAACTCGATCGCTTTGACATTCGGCGCTTCACCAATTTTACAACAAACCTCGACATAGTCTTCTTCACAGGCACCAGCGACATTCGCAATGATAGGTAAATCTGGATAGACAGCTAATTCTGGTAACAGTTCATTCATGACAACTTCCAGACCGGGATTTTGCAATCCGATCGCATTCAACATACCGGAGGGTGTTTCCGCCACACGTGGGGTGGGATTACCAAACCTTGCATGTGGCGTTGTCGCCTTGACCATAATCGACCCCAATTGATTCAAATCGTAATATTTCCCATATTCTTTTCCAAATCCAAAGCATCCACTGGCTGGCATGATCGGATTTTTCAATTCCAAACCTGGGAGCTTAACTGCTAAGGGATTACTCATAAGACAACCTCTCCTACTTTAAAAATTGGCCCTTCGTCACACACCTTGACACTTTTTGTTCCAGTTTCATCATCCGGTCGATGACAAACGCACGCATAACAAGCACCGATACCGCAAGCCATTCGTGATTCTAAGGACAATTGGACATTTGGGTGATCCACAAAAAGTTGTTCGACTGTTTTTAAGAGACCATTTGCACCACAAGCAAAGACAGCTTTTGGTTGCTTATGAGTACTCATTAGCAGATTCCCGACGTTTCCATGGATCCCATAAGTACCATCATCCGTCGCTACTCTGATTTCACCTAATTCATGAAACTTTGCTTCATGGTACATGACTTCTTTTGATGCAAATCCTAAAAAATTGGTGACTTTTACGTCCCGCATATTCAGTTGTTTGGCTAATTCATATAAAGGTGGGATACCAATTCCTCCCCCTACGATGAACACTTCATCTCCTGCGGACAACCCAGATAGATCAAAGCCATTGCCTAATGGACCTAAAACGTCTAAAGAATCGTCAGCTTTCAACGTAGAAAATTCTTTCGTTCCTTCACCTTCGATTCGATAGATGATCTGGCAAGTGTGGTTTTGTTGATCAATCGAATGGATACTGATGGGGCGGCGTAAAAGCAAATCTGCTCTAGGTACTCGAATATTCAAAAACTGCCCAGGTATTAACATTTCTTTGACCAATTCTCCTTTTAAAGTCAATTCATAAATACGTGGTGCTAGTTGTGTTTGTTGAATGATTGTCATGACTTCTTGCTTCATATCTGCTCTCCTCTTTGGGATTTTTTCATTGCCAAACATCTCGACAAAAGTGATCCTTTCAGCCAATGTCAGTAACAAGGCGAACGTAAACGATCACTTTTATCTTTGTTTAGGTGCCTACAAGCTATTTTAACTATTACTTAATCGTTATAGGAACTGTCACTTTAGAACATGCTGATCAAATCGCTTGTGTTGAAAAAGCTCGAGACTCCATTACCCGAATGATCGCATCCGCTGTATCTAATGAAGTAAATAAAGGAATACCATGTTCAACTGCTTCTCGGCGAATGATAAATCCGTCTTTCGAGGCATTTCCTCGATCTTTATCGATGGTATTAACAACGACCTGTGCTTTTCCTTCTCGAATCAACTCAACAACATTTTTCTCCGTTGCTTTTTCAGAGATTTTAGCAACAGGCGTGACGATCAGCCCATTTTTTTCAAAATAAGTTGCCGTATGCTTGGTAGCTAATAGGCTGTAACCAATTTCTGAAAAACGTTTAGCTAGTGCTAACGCTTCTTCTTTAGTTTCATCAGCGATCGTGAACAAGACGGCACCATAATCTGGTAGGCGTAGACCTGATGCTTCAAACGCTTTGTATAATGCTTTATCTAAGTTTTGATCAGAGCCCATGACTTCTCCAGTAGATTTCATTTCAGGGCCTAAATAGGTATCCACTTGTTGCAATTTAGTAAACGAGAACACAGGAGCTTTCACATGAACAGCGTTGGATTCTGGATATAAGCCATTCGTAAAGCCTAAGTCACTTAACTTTTCACCTAAGATCGCTTTTGTGGCGATTTGAGCCATCGGTATTCCTGTAACTTTACTTAAAAACGGAACCGTTCGACTTGCACGAGGATTGACTTCGATCACGTAAACTTGATTGTCGTGGATCACGAATTGGATATTCATCATACCGATGCAGTTTAATCCACGAGCTAAGCGAATCGTATAGTCTTCAATGGTTTGTTTGATCTCTGCTGAGAGTGCTTGTGGCGGATAAACAGCCATGGAATCCCCCGAATGGACCCCTGCACGTTCAATGTGTTCCATGATTCCAGGGATTAGAACTGTTTCCCCATCACAAATGGCATCTACTTCACATTCACTTCCAAGCAAATAACGGTCAATCAAAACAGGATGTTCTGGGGAAGCTTTCACTGCATGTTCCATATAATCTTCCAAATCTTGTTGATTTTCAACGATTTCCATTGCTCGACCGCCCAAGACATAACTTGGTCTGACAAGAACCGGATAACCGATTTTTGAAGCGATCCCTACTGCTTCTTCTTTACTAGTTGCAGTATCACCTAGTGGCTGAGGTACTTCCAGGCTTCTTAAGGCTTGTTCAAATAAATCACGGTTTTCAGCTCGATCTAGATCTTCAATTGTAGTACCTAAAATTTTGACGCCCGCTTGAACTAACGGCTCCGCTAAATTGATAGCTGTCTGACCACCAAACTGGACGATTACCCCAATCGGTTGTTCAAGTTCAATGACATTCATCACATCTTCAAAAGTCAGTGGTTCAAAGTACAGTTTATCAGAGATCGAGAAATCGGTTGAAACTGTTTCAGGATTGCTATTCATGATAATCGCTTCATAACCTGCTTGTTGGATCGCTTTTACTGAATGGACTGTCGCATAATCAAACTCGACCCCTTGACCGATCCGAATGGGTCCAGAGCCTAAGACAAGAACAGAATCTTTTGCGGATCGTTCACTTTCATTTTCAACTTCGTATGAGCTGTAAAAATAAGGCGTCTGTGAAGCAAATTCAGCCGCGCACGTATCGACCATTTTGTATACGGGTTTGATGTCGGATTTTTCACGTAGCTCTCTGATTTGTTTCGCTTCAGTTTTCCACAGTTCAGCAATCTTTTGATCTGTAAACCCGTTTTGTTTCACAGTACGTAAGACGTTTTCATCCTGCGGGTGTTCCAACAGTTCAGTTTCTAGTTCAACGATATGGAGCAACTTGTCTAAAAAGAACAAATCGATCTTTGTCAACTCTGCCAATTCTTCAATTGGATAGCCGCGGCGAATCGCCTCTGCGACATAGAATAAGCGATCATCTTGGGCACGGACGACTTTTTCGATCAATTCACTATCATCGATCATGTTTAGTTCTGGTAGTTCCAAATGGTGTGTCCCGATCTCTAAAGAGCGGACAGCTTTTAATAGGGATTCTTCAATGTTACGACCAATCGCCATCACTTCGCCAGTTGCTTTCATTTGAGTTCCTAAAACTCGTTCCCCATTCTCAAATTTATCGAATGGCCAACGAGGAATCTTAGCAACGACGTAGTCCAAAGCTGGTTCAAATTCTGCATAAGTCGTTCCAGTTACCGGATTCTTCATTTCATCAAGTGTTAAACCTAAAGCGATCTTAGCCGCCAATTTTGCAATCGGGTAACCAGTTGCTTTACTTGCTAAAGCAGAAGAGCGTGAAACACGTGGGTTAACTTCGATCACATAATAATTGAAGCTATGTGGATCAAGTGCAAGTTGGACATTGCAGCCGCCTTCGATTTTCAATGCACGAATAATCGCTAATGATGCATCACGCAACAGCTGGTATTCATGATCTGAAAGGGTCTGACTTGGGGCGAAGACGATCGAATCGCCTGTGTGGATACCCACTGGGTCAAAATTTTCCATGTTACAAACAACAATGGCATTATCAGCCGAGTCACGCATAACTTCGTATTCAATTTCTTTGAATCCAGCAATACTGCGTTCGATCAAACATTGGGTCACTGGAGAAAGGCTCAGACCATTTTCTGCGATCACTCGAAGTTCTTCTTCATTTTTACACATTCCACCACCCGTTCCACCTAACGTGAAAGCGGGACGAACGATGATTGGATAGCCAATTTTATTAGCAAATTCGACTGCTTCTTCAACAGTTGTGACGATTTCAGATTCGGGGATTGGTTGATTCAGTTCTTCCATCAACTTTTTAAATAAATCACGATCCTCTGCTTGATCGATAGCAGATAATTTTGTTCCTAACAGCTCAATGCCTAGTTCATCTAAAATACCAGATTCTGCTAGTTCCATTGCCATGTTCAAGCCCGTTTGTCCGCCTAAAGTCGGTAACAAAGCATCAGGACGTTCTTTTCGCAAGATCCTTGAAACAAATTCTAGTGTGATCGGTTCGATATACACTTGATCGGCAATTTCTTGATCAGTCATGATCGTTGCGGGATTAGAATTTACTAAAACGACCTCATATCCTTCTTCTTTCAAAGCAAGGCAAGCTTGGGTTCCGGCATAGTCAAATTCCGCCGCTTGACCAATGATGATCGGACCTGATCCAATCACCATAATTTTTTTGATATCTGTACGTTTTGGCATGTTTATTTCTCCTCTCCTGCATCCATCATTTCCATAAATTCATCAAATAAATGAAGCGCATCATGTGGACCGGGAGCTGCATCAGGATGGAATTGGACGCTAAACGCTGGATAATGGCGATGTCTAATTCCTTCCACAGTCCCATCATTTACTTCTACATGGGTGATCAGCAACTGATCTGGATCAACTGTTTTTTCATCCACAGCATAGCCGTGATTTTGAGAAGTAAAATCGATCCTTCCAGTCGCGATTTCTCGGACAGGATGATTCAAGCCACGATGACCAAATTTCATTTTATAGGTATCCGCACCATTAGCTAAGGCAAACAATTGATGCCCTAAACAGATCCCGAAAATTGGTATTTTCCCTTGGATTTCTCGAATCATTTCAATAGCTTCTGGTACGTCTTTTGGATCTCCTGGTCCATTCGTCAGCATGACGCCATCCGGTGCTAGGGAGAGAATTGTTTTTGCATCCGTATTATAAGGTAATACGGTTAAATTGCAGTTTCTTTTACTTAGTTCACGCAAAATACTATGTTTCAAACCAAAATCAATGACAGCCACATTTTTTCCAGTTCCAGGACTTGGATATGGTTTACTCGTTGAGACTTGTTGCACTTGGTTTGTAGCTAAAACGGTCGCTTTCAATTGATCAAAAGCATGTTCAAAGGAATCACCAGCATCCACGATACTCGCTTTCATCGTTCCAACTTGACGGATTTTTCGTGTCAAGGCACGAGTATCGATCCCTGAAATTCCAGGGATACCTTTTCGTTTCAAAAACTCGTCCAATGTCATTTGACTCCGCCAATTAGAAGCCACTCTCGCATGTTCTTTGACGACTACGCCCTTGCAAGTTGGTGCGATGGATTCATAATCATCACGGTTGACACCGTAATTTCCCACCATCGGATACGTAAAGGTAATGATTTGCCCATTGAAACTTTGGTCTGTGATCGTTTCTTGATAGCCTGTCATGCTAGTAGTAAACACGATCTCGCCAAACACATTATTATTCGCTCCGAATGCTTTTCCTTTAAAAACTGTTCCGTCTTCTAAAATCAATAATCGTTCCATTTGCTTCACTCCCCTTTGTGCCACGCCAATTTTCCATCAACGAATGTTCCTAATGTTTCGCCCTTGACGTTCCATCCAACAAAAGGTGTGTTTTCGCCTTTCGATAAGAAATCTTTCTTATCGATTGTACTTGAGTGTTCAATATCGAAAATAGCTACGTCAGCTGGTGCCCCAACTGTCAATGTCCCAGCCTCTAACTGGAAGATTTCCGCTGGTTTGGTAGCCATCCAGTTGATCACTTGTTCGAGTGTGAAACGATTGGTTTCAACAAAGTGCGTATAAATCAGTTGGAAAGCTGTCTCACTTCCTACGATCCCAAATGGTGATTCTAAGAAACTTTTGCTTTTTTCTTCTAATCCGTGTGGCGCGTGGTCAGTCGCAATACAATCAATCGTTCCATCAAGAAGTCCTTCAATTAACGCTTCTCGATCTTCCTTTCCTCTTAATGGTGGGTTCATTTTCCAAAAGCCGAAGTCTTCGGGGATATCTTCATCAATCAAGATCAAATGATGGGGAGAAACCTCTGCTGTAACTTGGATACCCGCTTTTTTGGCATCACGAATGACCCGCACGCTTTCCTTGGTAGAAACGTGACAGACGTGATAGTGCACACCTGTTGCTTCAGCTAAAAGGAGATCCCGTGCGATTTGTGAGGATTCAGTTACACTTAAAATACCTGGCAAACCTAGTTCTTTTGCTTTATCACCAGCATGCATCACTCCACCGAATAGTAATGATTCATCTTCCGTATGTGCTACCAGTGCTTTGTTATTCTTTGCTGCTTCTTTCATGGCTTGATACATCGTTCCTGCGGTCTGAACACCCACGCCATCATTCGTAAATGCAAATGCACCTGCTTTAATCATCGCTTCTTGATCCACTAAGACTTCACTTCGAAGATTTTCAGTGATCGGTGCATATTGCAAGACTTTGACCACTGCATCTCGTTTGATCAAGTCATAGACCTGTTCTAATTTTTCCGGGGTATCAGGTACAGGGTTCAGATTAGGCATGGCACAAACAGTTGTAAAGCCGCCTCTTGCTGCTGCTTTAGTACCAGCTGCAATCGTCTCCTTGTATGTAAATCCTGGCTCTCGTAAATGGACATGGACGTCCACTAAACCAGGTGTGATCAGTTGTCCTTTGGCATCAAACACTTCATCAAATTCAGCCTCGGAAAATCCTTCGCCGATTGCTTTGATTTTTCCGTTTTCGATCCAAATTTCTGCAGGTGTTGTTTCATTCTTTCGTGTATTGATTTGACCGTTTTTAATGAGTGTTCTCATCTTTTCTTCCTCCTAGCTTTACGCTTTTCCGTTTAGTACTGCTTCTAAGATCGCCATTCTAACAAAGACGCCATTGCTCATTTGCTGTACGATTCGTGATTGTAGTCCTTCCACAAGGGAATCAGCTAATTCGACATCACGATTGACTGGCGCTGGGTGCATGATGATCGCATGCTTTTGTAATTTCTTCGCACGTTCGACTGTTAATCCATACTCTTGGTGATAGGCTTCTTTCGAAAAACTTTCTTTCCCATCATGCCGTTCATGTTGTACTCGAAGCATCATCATGACATCCACTTGTTCTAATAATTCATCTAATGGCAGGTAGTGCCCATAGACTTCAAATTCTTCATCGTACCATTCACGTGGACCTGAAAAGAAAACTTGTGCTCCTAATCGTTTCAGCATTTGCATGTTTGATTTTGCTACTCGTGAGTGTGTGATATCCCCGACGATCGCTACTTTCAATCCCTCAAAGTAACCAAATTCTTCGTAGATCGTCATCAAATCAAGTAAGCATTGTGTTGGATGTTGGCCACTTCCGTCACCACCATTGATAATCGAGCATTGGATCGTTTTACTTTGGATCAATTCATCATAGTAATTTTCATCTCCATGGCGGATTACTGCAACATCCACACCGAGCGCAGACATCGTCAAGACCGTATCATAAAGGGTTTCCCCTTTTTGTACAGAACTCGTACTCGCTTCAAATTCAATCACTTCTAAGCCTAGTTTCTTTTCGGCTACATCGAAGCTCTTATGCGTACGAGTACTATTTTCAAAAAACAGATTCGTCGCAAAGTATTGCGGTTTTTGTGGTGTCCAGTTTGCTCCTTGTTTAAACTCTTGACCTCGTCGGATCAAGCCCATGACTTCTTGATCCGTTAAAGCTTCCACTGTCAATAAATGTTTTAAACTAATGCGTTCTGATTTGATGATCATGATAGTTCCTCCTTATATTTCTTCGCTACGTGAAGTTTCGGGTAAGATAAGATTCAGAATGATACCAAGTACAGTTGCTAAAGCCATTGCTGATAACGTGAAGGTGCCTACTTCAAAAACCAAGCCGCCGATTCCGACCACTAAGATCACTGAAGCAATCAACAGATTTTTCTTTTTATCAAAATCGATTTTATTTTCGATCAAAATCTTCATTCCACTCGCTGCGATCACTCCGAACAAGATAAAGCTGATTCCGGAAATTACGGGTCCGGGGATACTTAAGATCAAAGCGCTTAATTTGCCCACAAATCCTAAAATCACAGCGAAGACTGCTGCACCACCGATGACGAATACGCTGTGTACACGAGTGATTGCTAACACACCGATATTTTCCCCATAACTTGTAACTGGAGGACCACCGACGAAAGCTGCAACGATCTGCGCTAAGCCATCTCCCATCAATGTTTTGTGTAAACCTGGCTCTTCAAAGAAATTACGTTTGGTTAATTTATTCAAGACCATCAAATGTCCAATGTGTTCCGTCATCGTAACGAAAGCGATAGGTGCCATCGTCGTTATTGCTCCTAAGTAAAGCTTCGGTTCATATTGAACAAATGGAATCTCGAAGTTTGGTAAAGCGAACCAAGCAGCATCAGCGATCGGCTTTGTATCGACGATTCCGAAGAGTAAAGCAACGAGGTAGCCGCAAATGATCCCTAACAAAATTGGAATAAGTCCTAAAAATCCTTTTAGCCACATGTTGAAGAAAATCGTCAATGCTAAAGTGATCAATGCCACGGCAATATATTTAAAATCATAGTTGCCTTGGTTATACATTGCGTTCGTTGCAGCATTCGCTGCTAACCCTAAGCCGATTACCATGATCACGGGACCAACGACAATCGGTGGTAAAATTTTGTCCAACCATGCTGAACCGATCTTTTTGATGATCCATGCGACGATCAAGTAAACCAGACCAGTCGTTACGGCTCCTTGGGCGATCGCTGGGTAACCGTCAGTCTTCATCAGCATTTGCATAGCTGCGATAAAGGCAAAGCTACTACCCAAGTAGGCTGGAATCTTTCCTTTAGTAGTAAAAAGATAAACTAATGTTCCTAATCCTGAGCTGACTAAGGCAATCCCTGGATCGATCCCCACTAAAATCGGCACAAGTACAGTAGCACCAAACATCGTAAAGAGATGTTGTAAACTTAAGCCGATCCAATGTCCTGTTTTTGGGCGATCGTGGATATCTAAAACCGCATCGTGATTATGGAATTTTTTCTGTTCTGACATATCAATTGCTCCTCTATTCTTCCTCTTTCAAAATCATGATTCGATCTTTGCCGTCAAGTTCTTGCATTTCGACTAAGATTTCTTCTGTTTTAGCTGTGGGAATGTTTTTCCCAACATAGTCTGCTCGAATCGGTAACTCCCGATGTCCCCTGTCTACTAAGACAGCCAGAGAAATTTTTCTAGGACGACCATAGTCCATTACTGCGTCCATCGCTGCTCGAATCGTTCGTCCAGTGTAAAGGACGTCATCGATCAAAATCACTTCTTTTCCTTCTAGTGAAACGGGAATATCTGAAGAATGAAGTTCTGCTTCAGCTGGTGTTTCTTTTTTATCATCACGATACAATGTGATGTCCAGCTCTCCGACCGGAACTTCGATGCCTTCTAGTTGCTTCAAACGATCGGCAACTCTTGATGCGATGTAAATGCCTCTTGTTTTTATCCCAATTAAGACAACATCTTGAATCGTCTGATTTCTTTCAATGATTTCATAAGTGATACGTGTCAATGCCCGCTTCATGGTTACTTGATCCACAACTTCTTTTGCTTGCATGTTTGTTTCCTCCTTTTTTATACACAAAAAAACTCCTGCCCTAAGAGGACAGGAGGAATGTCTAGACTAAGTGTACATTTAGATACACTGATAGTTATACTACGTCATTGAGTAATCGATGTTATGGCGCACCATAGCTCTCTTACCCACACCCTTCTTAGCCTCACGGGACTAAACTTAAAGGAACTGATATGAAGTTTTTATGCTTTCGTTGTTAAATACTATACCGTTATCTAAATCAAAATGCAACACTTTTCCTTAGTTTTTCTAAAGTTTTTTCAAAGATTGTTGGAAGCGGTGCTTCAAAGACCATTTTCTGACCTGTGATTGGATGGGTAAAACCTAAGAGCTTCGCATGAAGAAATTGCCCATTTCCTTTCAATGTCTTACTTGGTCCATAAACTGGGTCTCCAGCTAAAGGATACCCTATATATTTCATATGCACACGGATCTGATGGGTCCTACCTGTTTCTAACGTCAACTCTACCAACGTAAAATCATTAAATCGTTCCAAGACATTAAAATGGGTCACGGCTAGTTTGCCATCTTCTCTGACTGCCTGCATTTTACGGTTCACTTTTGATCGACCGATCGGTGCGTTGATCGTTCCTTTTTCATGAGGAATCACTCCATGGACTAACGCTACGTATTTACGTAAAGAAGTTTTATCTTTTAATTGCTTGGCCAAAGATTCATGTGCTAAATCATTTTTCGCTACCATCAACAAACCTGAAGTATCTTTATCGATTCGATGGACGATCCCTGGACGGATCACACCATTGATCGACGAAAGATCTTTTACATGATACATTAAAGCATTGACCATTGTACCATTCGGATGACCTGCTGAAGGATGGACGACCATGCCTTGTGGTTTATTGACAACAGCAACCGCTTCGTCTTCATAAACGATTTCTAATGGAATGTCTTCTGCTTCAATTGAAAGGGTCTCTGGTTCTGGCACAGCGATCACGATTTCATCATTTTTCTTCACTTTATAATTTGCTTTCACCACTTGTCCGTTGACCGAAACGGCACCATCTTTGAGCCAAAGCTGGATTTGTGAACGACTATAATCGTTGAATAAACCTGTGAGTACTTTATCGATCCGTCCTGTTTCTGTTTGAATCGTTGCGTTTAATTCTGTCATTTTTTCCCTTGTTCCTTTTCATCTAAAATAATGTATATCAAAATAAGAATCACACCACAAACAAGTGTCATATCAGCTACATTGAAGATCGGAAAATTCATAAAATCAGTTTGGAACATATCGACGACATATCCCAATCTTACACGATCAATAAAATTCCCAATAGCTCCTGCTAAAATAAAACTTAACCCTGTCAGCAACCATCGATTGCCCTGTTTGCGATTCTTGACCATCAATGTCACGACAACAATGACAGCAATCACTGTGATTATGACGAAAAACCACATCTTCCCTTCAAGCATACTCCAAGCTGCCCCAGTATTGCGTATATGATTCAACGATAAGACGCCTGGAATCAATGTCTTCGTTTCGCCTAAAGATAAATCATTGACGATCCACCATTTGACCCACTGATCAAGAGCCACTAATAATCCACTGATCATAAAATAAATTGCTAACAAAAAATCATTCCTTTTCTATTTGTTGATAAATATCTCTAGGTCTAATGATCCCCAGTAAGTTGCCGTCAGGATGACCATCTTTGGTAATCAGGACTGCTTCTAGAGTTCCTTGTTCCCGAAACATTGTTTCCACTTCATAAACATAAGTATGTTCAGCTACAAAACGATAATTCGTATATTTGCCATCACTAAAAATCAAATCAGCCGCTTTTTTATCTGTTAAATCAATGGTCCCTTTTTGACTTTCCTTTGCTAGCCAAAAACCAATGACCCGCAATGTCACAAGCGCTACGAATTTCCCTTTATTATACAAAGGAAACTGTGAGTATCGTTTTTTGGCAACCGTTCCTAACAAATCAAGTAAAGGAAGATCTCGTTCAAAACCTGTGACATGTTTCGCAAAGCGAGGTAAAACCTTTGCTGGACGAATCAAGTCTTCTTCAATCTGCTGGATCTTATTGACTGCCCAATCATTGGGTTCAGCAATCACAAAATCCACAGCAATCCGATCGTGAACAATGGCATTTCGTAACTGCGCCAGCTGAAGCAAATCTTCTTCATATTGACGAATCACTGCTTTTTTGCGTTGGGCAAGTCGCCGAACTAACTCAGTAAATCCCATATTGCGGGCGTTACCCATTTCATCTCTCATCCATTTTTCGATCCGATTAAAACTACTTAAAAAAATATCAGAGTTTGCCATCTTTCTCCTCCTTGATTACATAGGCTTGGTTTTTGATGAAAAAAAAGAAGCCAATCATTACAAGTACCACGAACATACTATAAATTAGATTGTGTAACCACAATGCGCTTAATCCACTTCCTAAAAATAAAAAGGGATAAATCTGTAACAATAAGAGATTCATTGTAATGAAGTATCCTTTGGACGGATGCGTTATTGTATACACTGGACTTTTTAACCAATAAAACGAAACTTGCATTGTAAAAGGTGCTTCTAACTTAAGTAAAACCGATTGATTATGATTCAATTGTCCTTTTTTCTTTCCATTGATCCGCAGTTGGATCGGACTACCCATGCCATAAAAACCTGTTCGTCTTGTCACTCGTACGTCCATAACGCCCCTCCTCCTGATGCTTTCTTAGTATACCGTAAAACACCCGAACAAGAAAGTAGATGTCTCAAAGTGTTTGAGTTCCCTATATTTAACTAATTTATAGACATTTTTTGCTCAAATGCAGCGAGTACAGTAAAAGTAGCCAACCAGAAAAACTATTAGAAATCTGTTGTAACATCGTTTTCACTCCTTATATATCCATTAAAGATGTTCGATCGAAAATAAAAGGATGACACAACTATCCGTAATGAATAATTGTGTCATCCTTTTTTACTGTTTAGAAGTATTTTTTTCAACCTCACTTTTTGTAAATCTCCACTTGCTTTAACTACTTTATCGTTCATTGCTTTGCAACAACTAAGTAAAGAATAAAAAAAGAAATATACCCACACCATTATAAAAAACATGGGTCAATATGGCGTACCACACATTAGAAGTTTTTATATAAACGAATCCAAATAGAACGCCGCAGAAAAAAAGGTTGAAATTTCCTCCGTGTACGATTGAAAACAAAAATGAAGAGATTATGAGGAGAGAAGCCTTTGTTTTCCTGTCAGAATGTAAGCTGATTAGACTAAATCAAAAAATCATTTCTTCTAAAAATACACCGTACGTTGTAGCACTTATTATATATTTTTTCAATTCACTATTAGCTAAAGAATTTAGGGGTAAGCTATTTGTATCAGGCAAAGCAGTATTAATGACAATAATACTAACGATACAAAAGACTGCTATAAATATGAGTTTCAGCCATTGTATTTCTACTAATGATTGATAGAGAAGCTGGTGGAACAACACCAAAAACATAAAACTTAGGATCAACGGAAACCAAGAAATCCAATCAAATATGAAATCATATATGATTGGGATCCCTATATTTGGGATCATAAAATAAATAATAAAGTAACTCAAGCAAAGAATGAATTTCCAATGTTTCTTAGTATTCCTATGTATCATATTGCTACATAATCAATATATTGTGTATTTGCTGTAGCAGTTTGAGTACGAATATATTTATTGTCTACTTTACGATAAACTCGGTAAGTGACCGTTATTCTTGCATTTTGACGATACTTCTTGAATTTTCCGCTTACTGAGTATTCGTTCCCTATTTTAATATTCATTCCGAAGATCGTTGCACCAATTGATAATGTGGTTTTTCTATTGTGGGTTTCTGTACCCAAATATGTACGATTTCCTTTAGAAACACACCAACTTTGAGGTTGTGACCAAGTTTTTGTCTGAATCGATGGTTCGTCTAATACATAGTACTCATCATCACTACAAATTGCTATGCCAGAACTATTCGTTTCATCGGCTAATACTGGAACACACGAAGTTACAGCAGTTCCTAAAGTCAAAAGTGACGTAGACACCAAAATTGTTCTAAATAAATACTTTTTCAAAAATTTTCACTCCTATTTTAGTATTAAAAAAACGTTTTCTTCGCAATGATTATAAATCATTTTATTTTAGACATATGATTGCTATCATAAAAAGCTGTTTTGAACTCAAAATCATCCGTGAAACCGCCATTATTTACTTGTTGACTAACACAATATGTATAAAAACAAGTCAGCCATTGTATCAACATATACAAGAGCTGACTTTATCCTTTTTTTGATTGAAAGAGAGCCATTACCTAATTTTAGGTATTCTCACTAATCATTTTTGATAGATGGCTTTTTTATGAAGCACCCTATCCTCTTTTTTTAGAATAATCCCAGTACTTCCCCATCATTGGTAACATCCATATTCAATGCAGCTGGTTTTTTTGGAAGTCCCGGCATAGTCATGACATCTCCTGTTAGCGCAACGATAAACCCAGCCCCTAATTTGGGAACGAACTCTCTGATGGTAATCGTAAATCCTTCAGGAGCGCCTAGAAGTGTCGGGTCGTCAGAAAATGAATATTGGGTTTTTGCCATACAAATTGGCAGTTTATCCCAACCATTAAGGACAAACTCAGCGATTTGTTTTTTGGCTTTTTTACTAAAGTTGACCCCTTTTCCACCATAAATCTCTTGGACGATCGTTGTCACTTTTTCTTCGATAGTCGCTGTCGGTTGATACAAGGGTTGATAATTTGCTTGCTGACTATCAATCGCACGAACGACCGCTTTGGCAAGTTCAATTCCACCGTCTGCGCCATGCTCCCAAACACTTGCTCGTTGTACGATCACCCCTTGATTTTCGCAAAGACGTTCTAACAAAGTAAATTCAGCTTCCGTATCTGTCACAAACTCGTTGATCGCAACAATTACTGGGATATGGTATTTCTCCATATTGTGGATATGACGTTTTAAATTACTGAATCCTTTTTCCAATGCTGCTAAATTTTCCGTTTTCAACTCTTCTTTAGTTGCACCGCCATGCATTTTCAATGCACGAACTGTTGCTACGATCACGATCGCATCAGGCGCCTTTTTCAAATTCGGAACTTTGATATCTAGGAATTTTTCTCCACCTAGATCTGCACCAAATCCAGCTTCAGTCACCACATACTCCCCTAATTTAAGAGCTGTTTGGGTAGCTAAAACACTATTACACCCGTGAGCAATATTGGCAAAAGGACCGCCATGGACAAATGCTGGCGTGCCATAAATCGTTTGTACTAAGTTTGGTTTGATCGCTTCTTTTAATAGCAGTGCCAATGCGCCTTCTGCTTTGAGATCACCAGCTGTCACTGGCTTTTGATCAAAGGTATAACCGACAACAATTCGAGCTAAACGAGCTTTTAAATCATCGATGTCTGTTGCTAAGCATAAAATCGCCATGATTTCACTTGCTACGGTGATGTCAAAGCCATCTTCTCTCGGCACACCTTGAATCGGACCTCCCAAGCCAACAATCACTTTTCGCAGTTCGCGATCATTCAAATCGACGACACGTTTCCAGATCACACGACGTGAATCGATTCTCAGTTCATTCCCTTGGTGGATATGATTGTCTAAAAGTGCAGACAATGCATTATTAGCAGACGTAATCGCATGCATATCGCCAGTAAAGTGTAAATTGATATCTTCCATTGGTAATACTTGTGCATAGCCTCCGCCGGCAGCACCACCCTTGATTCCCATGACTGGACCAAGGGAAGGTTCTCTTAACGCAATCACTGCTTTTTTACCAATTTGATTCAATGCGTCCCCAAGACCTACCGTGATGGTCGATTTACCTTCTCCAGCTGGTGTAGGATTGATGGATGTAACTAAAATCAAGTGACCATCTGGTTTTTTCTTTAATTTCTTGATGGTGGAAAAATCGATTTTCGCTTTATATTTTCCGTAAAGCTCCAGGTCATCTTGTTGGATATCCAATTTTTCCGCAATTTTAATAATCGGTTTTAACTCTGTTTCTTGTGATATTTGTAGATCGCTCTTCATCAAATTACCCCTTTACACGAACTTTATACCCAAAACAAAAGACTTTGTTCAGTTATATCTATTATACCTTTTTTTATTTTAAAACAACATAGGCAAGATTGCTTTTTTAATTTAATTGACGTATATATAAATACTCTTTATAATGTTAGTTATGATCAGACTTTAGAAAGGTCGTGAGAGCTTTGACCACAGGAACTGTGAAATGGTTTGACAACAAAAAAGGATATGGATTTATTAGTTATGATGAAACAGAAGAAATATTCGTCCATTTTACTGCAATTGAAGAAGAGGGATTCAAAACCCTTGAAGAAAATCAATCTGTAGAATTTGAAATAATCGAAGGAAACCGTGGGGCACAAGCCGCTCATGTCAAAAAAATGATCTTATAAGAAAGTTTCAACAATAAGTAACTTCTCTTCAAAACAGAAGAGATTGCATCAAAAATATTCAATTTAAAGAAAGACCGATACTCCGCAAAATGTTCTTTGCAAAGTATCGGCTTTTTTATAATTTTATAATTGCTTGAACGATAGAAAATCAACTTATGCTGCGTCTCTTCCATACAGTACAACGTTCACTAATATTACAAAATCTCACTTTTCAATATAAAGATACATATTTCTGTTTGTTTTCTGATCCTATCGAAAGAAGGTTATCTCGAATTTATCAGATGATTTGAAAAAGACTGCTCGACTGTATTGAAAACTTGATTTCTAGCGTTTGCTTTAATATTTTTTACAAATTTCTTTTCTTTTTTCTTCGCTATTATTTCTTCTCGTTGTATCTATGCATCCTTCTCACTTATTTCCGAGTGAATGATGTCTTTCGCATCAGATTGTTTTCTTTTCAACATTAATTGCCATTTTAAAAGAATCTTTCTAAATCGAGACAACGGATTTAAAGAATCGACAATCCGAACAAGGGCTTGATTGTTATATAGCCTTGGTTGATAATCTTTTTTGATTGCTTTTATACCATTTTTTTACCGAGCTTTTCTAATAACTAGTTTCAACGATCACTTTCACTATTTATGATTCGTTCATTTATGTATCTTCTTGAACTGGTTCCTGAAGTTATTTCCTGCGAATCAAACCCAGCCATGATATTTTTTAAGTCCTGAAGGTTATACCCCTGTGTTTTGCTGTTTTCTTTTTAAAAATTGCCAACCATTTATCACTCCTAATTGCTCAAAACACTGAATCCAACGATTGACATCAAAACTATGTGAACCCATAGAAAGATTCATCTCGTTGAGGTGATAGATGTCTGTTGACTCCTGGAGTAGCCCTTCTGCTGATTCGCAAAATTTCTTGAAATTTGCGCATTTTTCCAACTCGCTTGATTTGTTGCACGGACAGATAGCGAACGTATTTCTTGTTTATTGTTCGAACTACCTTGTTTCACTCTTGATGTCTGTGCTTTTTTCATCTGTGTTCTTTTGACATTTTCCTTTCTTTTATTTAGCTTTTCCAAGTGCATTCTCCGTAGTTTTGTACCTCTCGTTTTCCATATTCCTTTTATCTTCCTACCGTTCCTCCGCCATAGTCTCACTATCTTCCTACCGTTTCTCCGCCATAGTCTCGATAGCTTCGCACCTCTTTTTCTTCGTATTTCTTTTATCTTCCAAATTCGGTTGAGATCTTCTAACATTTTTTTTATTTCCACGTCCGTTTTTCTCCTTATACTTTTTCTGTAAGTTTTATTATAAATAAGAAAAAATGTTATCTTACTTCTTTTTTCCTTTAAAAAATATTTAGTGCAAATTTTTTATAATATCCTTTATGTTATTAAGTTATATATCCCTTGGTTGAATGGTCAGGTGTCCATTACTTTATCGAAAGTTACTGGTCGAACATCATATCATCCATTATTCTAAGGTCAAGTTCATACAAACGTCAGCAAGACACAATCAAGCCGAAGAATCTCACCCTGATCATAAAATGATCTTCGGATTCTTCGGCTTGTTTTCTCAGAGGTTATATATAGTTATGTTTTTCTCGCAGCTATTTTATATCTGCTGAATCAATTGGTTTAAACAAGTAAAATCAATCAGCTAGTTGTATTTACTTGGTTGTTAGTGCTTTGTTGCTCTTTACCTTCAGAATAGTAGGACAAAAAAGCTGTCTGACTTTTTTTGCGCATCAGATAGAAGGTTGGCTCAGCCTTCCCTACATATTTAATATTTACGCCTCTTTTGACCGGTGTTACAGAGTCAATATCTTGTAGCGGGATATTTTGGTCCTTCCAAAAAGCAGCATATTTAATTTTGATTGCATGGTTTTTCAAAATAAATGACCGACGATACCCAAGAAAAAGAAAAATTAAAAATAGCCCCATCACTAAGTTACTTTTCCAATAGGGTCTAGTGTTTTCAAGTGATAAAATCAAACTAAAAAATAAAATGATCAAAGATAAAGACCAATAGATGATCGTCTGCGCCCATTCCGGCTGCCAGCGAATTATTTTTTTCATTCTTTAACCTCGCATCTATTTGTAATGGTATAATTATAGCATAACACTATTTTTATAAAAAGGAGAGCTTCCTTATTATGATCAAAGTATACATTGATGCTTCCACAAAAGGCAATCCAGGACCTAGTGGTGGAGGCATTTTAATTATCCATGAAAATAAACAAGAACAGCTTACCGTCCCACTTTCGGATGGCTCCAATCATCAAGCTGAATTCGAAGTCTTTTTAAAAACTTTAGAAATTTTAAAGGAAAAAGGCTGGGTCAATGAAACAATTCTCTGTTATTCCGATAGCAAAGTACTTGTTTCTACAATCGACAAAAACCACACAAACAACGAAAGTTTCTCTTCTCTTCTATATGAGATCCAACAATTACTCGCCCAGTTCCATTTACTCATCTTACAATGGATTCCCGAGAGTAAGAATAAAGGGGCGGATAATCTGGCACGCCAAGCGCTTCAAAAACAATTAAATCCATAAAAAAAAGACTTTTTAGCTACTTACTAAAAAGTCTTTTTAAAGTTTCTGATTTAATAGAGAAGATAATTGTGATCAAAAGTAATATCGAGTTCAAAAGAACCAACCTTTTTCTCAATAGCTTGACGAATCTTTTCTTCTAAAACATCATCTGGTAACTTGAAATTCTGAGGAACTACAATATCGAATTGCAACTCTTTCCCTTTACGTATGATCCGTAAATCGTGCAACCTCAACTCTTCCCCTAACTCTTTGATAATTTGTCTCAATTGTTTCAATATCTTACGGTATTGTTCATTATGGATTGCTACCGGATCTAGATGACAAACTAAATCTACATCCAAAGTCTTTTTAAAGTCTTTTTCGATAATATCAATGATTTTATGTGCTTCATTCAAGTTTAAACTGTCGTCAACTTCAATATGAACAGAAGCAAACTTTTTATTTGGTCCATAATTATGAACCAACAGATCATGAAAACCTAAAATCGATTTATAAGAACTTAATTGTTTTTCCATTGTTTTGATTTCTTCAGCTGTTGGACGGCTACCTAGTAATTCATAGACAAAATCACGTAACATCATGATCCCACTAAAAATAATGTACCCGGCTAAGACAAAACCAACATAGCCATCAATACGCCAGCCAGTGAATCTTTCGATACCTGCAGATACTAAAACAGCTAACGTCGTGAATACATCATTGTAACTATCTTTGGCTGTCGCTTTTAGTGCTTCTGACTGAATTGTTTTTGAAAATCTAGTGTACATACGTCCTTGTAAAAGTTTTAACAGAATCGAAAATATCAGGACAAGAAACACGATCGGTGTCAGGACTAAATGTTCCGGCCGAAAAATTTTCCGTATAGAAGCGTCCAAAAATTGAAACCCTACATACGTAATGATGATTGAAACAAATAAGCCACTGATATATTCAAATCGTTCATGTCCAAATGGATGTTCTTGGTCTGCGGGTTTTGCAGCAATCTTAAACCCAACAAGCGTCAAAATGGATGAAGCTGTATCGGATAAACTATTGATAGCATCCGCCATGATCGAAACACTGCCAGAAAAAAGTCCGATTGCAAATTTCGCAACAAACAATAATATATTTGTGATAAGACCTAAGATTCCAGCTATAATACCTTTTTTGGTACGTTCTTGCCCACTAATCGTTTTTTGTTCTTTTGACACTTTTTCGCTTCCTTTATTCTTTATTCTGGTTTGAGTGGCGTTGCAGCAAACAGCGCTTTAGCAATCAGTGGCGTAATGATTCCGGCACCTATCGCTTCCGGAATCCCATTGATTGCGGCAACTCCTGCCAAAGTTTTAAATAATAGATCCGCATCTACGCCATACGCATCAGCAGTTGCCCCAGTATAAAACAGTCCCATAAACCCTAGAACTAAAAGTGTATTCACGAGTGAGCCAAATACTCCTGCTAAAACCGAACCAACGACTACAGAATGATAACGTTGATAAATCCAGTGAAAAATGATTCCTGCAACTAAGCCAACTAAAACTCTAGGAACAACTGAAATGATCGGGTTGGTAAAGACGAGGGTATCAAATGGGGTCGTAGGCATGGCGTAAGCACGAATGATCGTGGCGATCCCCCAAAACAAACCAATGACCATGCCGTCTTTCGGTCCTAATACAACCGCAGCAACGATAACTGTTATGTGAATAATCGTCAAACTAATAAATCCTAAAGGAATAAACCCTAACCATGGAACCATTGCTTGAACGATAATGATCGCTAATAAAATCGCTCGTAAAACTAAACGAAAAGTTTTATTTTTACTATTCAATTTTACCCCCTCCTTTTTATTCTAATCGTAAAAGGTTTTGCTTTTTTGTCAATTAATTACTCTCAAAGAAAATGCTGATTGGTTGCATTCAGTTCTCATAAAATAAACCGAATTTGTCAACGGGATTTCCGTTTCAAACAAATTCGGTAGAACTTTTCTTTAACAAATAGGAGGATTCAATACTCCTTGAACAAAAAAGGTCGTTCTTGAGCCCTTTAGCATGTATGAAAATAAATAGTATTATCGGTGCTTCCTTAAGCAATAAGCGATCAGTGTTTAAACTATGAAAAGCTGTTTAAAAAATGACCGCTTACTCGCTTCAATGAAAGCATTCTATTCCCCATTATTTGCTAAAACAAGGTCAAGTACTCGCTCCTTGAAATAAGTTTTTTCTCTCCCAAACATAAAATACCGTTTCAAAAGGAGGTTATTATCATCTGAGCTATTCGACGCTTTCCCATTTTATTTGGAAAAGTATTTAAAGTTGATTATTGATTAGACAACCATGTTTTAGCTTCTGATAAAGCATCTGGGATACCAGCAGGGTTTTTCCCACCTGCTTGCGCCATATCAGGGCGACCACCACCGCCACCACCAACTTTTGGTGCGATTGCTTTGATCAAGTCACCAGCTTTTAGCCCAGCATCATTTGCTTCTTTCGTCATAGCGACTAACAAACTAACTTTTCCGTCTTGTTCATTTGCCAAAACAAGAATATCGGAAATGTTTTTTTGTTTCCATTGGTCTGCTAATTGACGTAATTGGTTCATATCTTTTACTTTTACTTGTGCAGTAATCAGTGAATGACCACTAACTGTTTCCACATTTTTAAAGACATCGCCTGCTTGTTGGTTCGCTAGTTTACTTGCTAATTGTTCATTTTCTTTTTGTAGTTCTTTTAGTTGTTGTTGTAATTGTTCTGTTTTTGATACAACCTCTTTTAATTGAGGTGATTTGACAATTGTGGCAACTTCTTTTAATTGTTTTTCTTCTGCTTCCAATAACTCATATGCTTCTTTACTTGTTACAGCTTCGATCCGACGAACACCGGCACCGATTCCTGATTCAGAAACGATTTTAAAGATCCCAATATTTTCAGTATTTGCTACATGGGTTCCACCACAAAGTTCGATAGACCATCCACCAATGTTCACTACACGGACTTCTTGACCATATTTTTCACCAAATAAAGCCATAGCACCCATATTCTTAGCGGTATCGATATCTGTTTCGATGGTTTCTACTGGGATTGCTTCCCATATCTTCTCATTAACGATTCGTTCCATTTTTACTAATTCATCAGCTGTGATTTGTCCAAAATGAGTAAAGTCAAAGCGTAAATGTCCAGGAGCAACTAAAGAACCAGCTTGGTTTGCATGTTCCCCTAAAACTTCTTTTAAAGCTTTATGCAATAAGTGAGTCGCTGTATGGTTTTTGATAATGCGATTTCTCATCGGTACATCGATCAACAAGTGGTAAACTTCGCCTTCAGTCAATGTTGAAAGCACTTCTACGGTGTGCATAAATTGTCCATTCGGTGCTTTTTGAACGTCAACAACTGTCGCAACCGTTTCTCCAGAGGCATCAATGATCCAACCTTGATCAGCCACTTGTCCACCCATTTCTGCATAAAACGGTGTTTGATCAAAAATCAATTGACCTTGTCCAGCAGACAATTCACTCACTAGTTCTTCCTCTTTGATAATCACCAATAGTTTGCTGTCTGATTCAACTTGATCATAGCCAATAAATTTACTATCCACTTTGATATCTGTTAATAGGGCAGATTGGACTCCCATTGATTTTTCTGTACTACGAGCAGCACGCGCACGTTGTCTTTGTGCTTCCATTTCTTTTTCAAAGCCTTCATGATCGACTTTCAAGCCTTCATCTTCTGCCACTTCTTCGGTCAACTCCACTGGGAAACCGTAAGTATCATACAATTTGAAGATATCTTTTCCAGCAAGTGTTGTTCCATTTGCTTTTTTGACTTCAGCGATCACTTGATTCAAGATTTCAAGACCTTCGTTGATCGTTTCATTGAAACGTTCTTCTTCGGTACGAACTACTTTTTCAATAAATTCTTTTTGTTGAAGGACTTCTGGATAATAGCTAACCATGATTTCGCCAACTACTGGAACAAGATCATATAAGAAAGCTTTTTCAATCCCTAATTTTTTCCCGTGCATCACTGCTCGGCGTAATAAACGACGAAGAACATAGCCACGACCTTCATTTGAAGGAAGCGCCCCATCTCCAATCGCAAAAGATAATGCTCGGATATGATCCGCAATTACTTTATAAGAAATGTCGGTTGTCGGGTTTTCCCCATATTTTACTTGGTTGCTTAGTTTTTCTACCGCATGAATGATCGGTAAGAACAAATCTGTTTCAAAGTTTGTTGGTGCGTCTTGAACGATCGAAACCATCCGTTCCAGCCCCATGCCCGTATCAATGTTTTTATGTGGTAAAGGTTCAAATGTATGATCTGGTTTATGGTTGAACTCAGAAAATACTAGATTCCAAATTTCTAAATAGCGTTCGTTTTCTCCACCAGGGTAGTTTTCTGGATCATCTTCTGCGACATCATTGTATGCTTCGCCTCGATCATAGAAGATTTCTGTATCAGGACCACAAGGACCCGCACCAATATCCCAGAAATTATCTTCAACATCTACAATGTGATCAAGTGGCAAGCCGACTTCTTCATGCCAGATTCGTTTTGCTTCTGTGTCTTTTGGATAAACGGTAACATATAATTTTTCCGGATCAAATGCCATCCATTCAGGACTTGTTAAAAATTCCCATGCCCAATGGATTGCTTCATTTTTGAAATAATCACCAATAGAAAAATTTCCAAGCATTTCAAACATTGTGTGGTGCCGTGCTGTCTTCCCTACATTTTCAATATCATTCGTACGAATTGATTTTTGAGCGTTTGTGATGCGTGGGTTTTCTGGTACGACAGAGCCGTCAAAATATTTTTTTAACGTAGCAACCCCTGAGTTGATCCATAAAAGTGTTGGATCGTTGACTGGAATTAATGATGCGCTAGGTTCAATCGTGTGTCCTTTTGATTGGAAGAAATCTAAAAACATTTGTCGAACTTGTGCACTGCTTAATTGTTTCATTTTATTACCTTCTTTCTTTATTTTAAACGACAAAAAAACACCCTCACAGCCAAGGACGAAAACTCGCGGTACCACCTTGGTTGCAATGATGTTCGATCATTACCTCTTGAACTCGATAACGCTGAGTAGCGTTGATATTTCTATCAATAAAAAAGGGAGCAATTTGTTTTTTTGACTATTCTTTTTTCAGCCTGGAAAGAATTTTCTGTAAGTCAGACTTAAACAAACCATGTCCTTTTCGTACTTTACAAGTATACGTATTCTATTTTATTCTGTCAACCGCTCTTTTCCTTCAACTCTTATTTCTTTCTAGAATATTTTTTGTTAAGCTTGAATTACGCCTATTAATCAAAAGGAGAATCGATGATGCAAGTTTATTTTGGAAACAAGTCCTGGATCAGAGGGGCGAGTTTTTATCTTCGTTATCAGGTATTTGTTCTGGAACAAGGCATTTTGCCAGAATTAGAATTTGACGAAACGGACACTTCTGATAACTACTTTCTGTTAATGGAAAACAATGTTCCAATTGCAACATTACGTTATCAAAAAAAATCGTCCACTTGTCTTAACCCCGATCGTTTTTGCGTCGCCAAAAATTATCGCCAACAAGGTTTCGGTCGTCAGCTGTTGTCCTTAGCTGAACAGAAAGCGAAAAAAGAAGGCTTGCTATCAAGTTACCTAGTAGCAGAAATGACTGCCCTTAGTTTCTATCAGCAACAAGGTTACGAGACTTGTACAGATCCTTTTATCGAGGATGGGATTACCTGCGTAGGGATGCAAAAAGAATTGATTTAAGATCTATTATCACTAGATTATCTGCTAAATGAACACTTAAAAACAGACCAAAGGAATGCAATCCTTTGGTCTTTGAGCGTGAAGTCATGACGTCTCTTTTAAAGGGTCTGGTCATTGACTTACTTATTGGAGTTTTTCTTATTTTTTCTTGCAGTTCTAGTTTGTTGTCTGCGTTCGATTTTACGGTCTTTTTTGTTCTTTTCAGCAATTGCCCAATCGATTTTCTTTTTATATCCAGGTTTGATTTTTTTCTTTTTCTTTTTCACTAAGCCGATCAATGTAGGATCCAGTGTATCTTTGGATTTTTCCCGTTTCGTCCGACGATTGCGGTCATAAGTCTTGATGATTTCATCATTTTTGATTTCCATCGGTTCAAATGTGACACCAATTTTTTCAATACTGTCAATCGTTTGGTCATCACTTGGTGAGTACAAAGTGATCGCAGTTCCTTTTAAACCATTACGTCCAGTCCGACCTACTCGATGGATAAAGAAGTCAAGGTCTTCAGGAATTTCTGCATTGATCACATGAGAAACCCCTTCAATATCGATGCCACGTGCCGCTAGATCTGTCGCAACCACGTATTGATATTCTAAGTTTTGAACTTGGCGCATCACCCGTTTTCGTTCTCTTGGAGTGATATCTCCATGGATTTTAGCTACTTTTAAGCCTTGGCTTTTCAAGTAATCAGCAATTTCATCTACGTGTTGCTTCGTATTCGCGAAGACAATTGCTAGATAAGGATGACCAATCGTTAACAATTGGTAAATCATTCGATTTTTATCTTTCCCTTTAGTAGAGATCAGCCAATTCTCGATATCTTCTGAAATAACTGCTTTCGGTTTGATTTCTTCAATGATTGGATTTTCCATGTATTTACGTAAAAATGGTCGTAATTTTTCAGGAATCGTCGCTGAGAAAACTAAAAATTGCAGTTTTTCAGGCAAGCGACTAGCAATTTGATCCACTTCATGCAAGAAGCCCATGTCCAGTGTCATATCTGCTTCATCTACAACAAATGCAAATGCTGTATGGATTTTTAATGCTTGTTCATTCATCATATCCAAGATTCTACCTGGCGTTCCCACTACGATCTGTGGTTGTTGATGTTTCAAGCGGCTCAATTGGCGTTGCTTATCCGTTCCACCTACAAAATTCGTCACTCGGATCTCTGGATCGGAAAATTTAGCGATCTGACTAGCAGCATCATAAATTTGAGTAGCTAGTTCACGACTTGGTGCAGTGATTACTACTTGTACTTCGGCTTTTTCCGCATTGATTTTTTGAAATAAAGGCAATAAAAATGTATGCGTTTTGCCCGAACCAGTTTGTGATTGACCAATGATATTTTTTCCTTTAGCGATCAAAGGAATCAAACGCTCTTGTACTTCAGTTGGTTGAGCAAAACCTTTTTCTGCTAACGCCTCATTTATATATGGTTTAAAATGAAATTGTTCAAAATTACTCATTTAAGTAAGCACCTCTTCTCTTTCTTTTTTACACGACTTTCGCATTATACCACATCCTCAAACAATTTGCTTGATCCTTTTCAAAGTCGCTCACGATCCACTAGTTCCCTTTTGGTTGAATGGTACTAATCGTATGTGTTTGACTGGCTTTTTCATAGAACAGCACTCTTTTCTTACGAAGGAATGACAAGAAAAGATTCAGCATGAAGATAAACTGTGCAAATGCAACACCCAACACAATAAAAATCCCGCTTACCTGTAATACACCTGTCGTATGGTCAGTGATATGTTGGATCGTCTGACTAAGCCAAGCTAACCCATAAAATAAAAAGTAAAGATACCCATAACGGATAAACAGTGCTTTAAAAGAAAGTCGTTTTCCGTTATCCGAAACCACACGAATGCGTACGATTTTTTTACCTAAAGTGAGACCGTTTGTTACATATGGTATGACCATGAAATAAAGCAAGACTTCTAAAAATACCCACCAACTACTTGAAGTGATATCACCTATTTTCAAAGACAATTGAAGAGTCACAGCAATCAGCACGGATAAAACCGATAAGAAAGCCCAATCAATGAAATAGGCAACTAATCGTCTCGTTAGAGAAACTGTTTTCCCTTTTTCGTATGACACTTCATCCATTCTTGCTCTCGTAGGCAACATGAAGGTAAAGATTGGTGTCATAATGTACCCTAACGTTCCTCCGATCGTATTCGTCAATAAGTCATTGACATCAAATAGCCGATAAGGTCGAGGATAAATAAAATACAACCCACTTAACTGTGTCAATTCAAAAAATAAGGAAAGACAAAAACTTGCAATGATGGTTTTCACAAAAGATAATCGAAAATAATATCTTAAATAGATCCCGAAAGGTAATAAAAGCAAAACATTAAATACCGGTTCTAAAAAAACGCTTTGTCGCATCGCTGGTAAATACGTACTTGGATCAGATAAAACCAAGACGGTATTTTCTCGGAAATGGACCCATGATGCAAATAAATGTAATTCCATTTTAGGTCCGGTCATTTGAGCAACGGCTTCCTTTGAAGGCAACGGTAAAATGATCAAAAAATAAGCACATAACAAATAAAAAACAAACGAATATAAGATAACCGCTCTCGAAAAAATAAACGTTCCATACTTTCGATATTCATAAATGAAAAAAAACGAAGAAATCGCTAATGCCAAAAATGGAAAAACAATAAGTGCAAAGCGAATCGGTTCAATATAACTAGCCATAAACATCCCCCTTTTTCATCTTAACTAACGGTTTCATCTTATCAGTACTCTTGTAAACTATGCAAGTTATGGGGTAATTATTTTTAAATTTATATTAATTGAAGTATCATTAACAAAAGGAGGCGATTAGCGTGCTTAATATTTATTTTGTGTTTGGGGTACCCGCTTTTTTATTGATTCTCTATCTCATTTTTGCGTATATACGTAAAAAAACGACCATCCGCTATCTTGGATTTATCTTGTTAATTATTGCTAGTTTCATGCTCGTGTTCAACTTACAGACATGGCAACAAGCACTACTTGAAATGGAGCAAGCTTCCTCTCGATCTTTATCAGATCAATTAGGTTATCCGATCTACTTGATTTGGATTCCCATTACTGTTGCTGGTTTTCTCGTCTTATTAAACCTTTTTCGTGCTTGGCGCCGGCTAAAACAGTTAAGAAAAAAAACAGGATAAAAACGTGCATTCTCTTGTAGCTGGTTGGTAAAGTTAGCATTGCTTAACTTGACACGCTACAACAGAATGCACGTTTAACTATCATTTATATGTTAAACTACAGGATATTTATTTTTCAAATATAAATAAACAGGGATTCCGACTAATGTCAAAGCGATTCCGCTAAATGCTAAAAGTGTTTGTGTCAGTAACGTACTAACCACGATAAAAGCACCACCAAGAATGGCGATTAGCGGAATGATTGGGTATAACGGAACTTTATAAGGCCTTTCAAGTTTTGGAACTGTATTTCTCAATATAATTACACCTACAAATACCATCGTATAAAAAATCCAAATCACAAAAACAAGCATATCCGTCAGCATATCAAATCCACCGACCATCATCATACCGATCGCAATCCCTAGTTCCAAAACACCAGCAACCACTGGAATCTTCGTTCGATCGTTCAATTTTCCTAAGTGGTGACTGAAAGGTAACCGTTTTTCTTGGGCCATCACATAGGGCAGGCGCATCCCAGTAAGTGTATAGCCATTGATTGTTCCATAGACTGAAATCAAAATCCCGACAGTTACAAGTTTCCCACCTACGCCACCAAAAATCATGGTAGCCACTTCGCTAGCAGCATTACTGTTGCCACTGATTCCTCCAATCGAAGCTGTTTTTAAAAAGACGGTATTAACGAATAAATAAACAACCATAATCCCGATGATTCCTATAGAAATGGCTTTCGGTAAATCTTTTGGCGGTTTTTTTAATTCTCCTGCAATGTTTCCAACGTGAATCCAACCATCATAAGCAAACATTGTCGCTAACAAGCCCGCACCTAATGCTGAAAACAATGGCAGATCTTTTCCTGATTCTATGGGAAACAGCTGAAACTCTACTCCACCACTGCGAAATAAGCCAAACAAGACGATGACTGCCAGTGGGATCAATTTACAGATTAAGGTAATGGATTGAAAAGTTCCACCAACTTTTGATCCTAAAAAATTGATCAGCATGATCGTCACAGCGGCTATAATAGCGATGGGGACAATCCATTGCTGTTCTAAGGCAAATAAGTTCACAAATTGTGTCCCAAAGATAATTGATAATGCCGCTACATTTGCAGGAAAGTAAATCACAACTTGTGCCCAACCTAACAAAAAAGCAGCCGTCTGTCCATAGGTTCGTTCGATATATTTGACCATACCGCCTGTTTCGGGGATTGCTGCGGCAAGTTCTGCACCAGTTAAACCTGCACAGACGGAGATGATACCTCCCAAAAACCAAGAAAGCATATGTAAACTAACTGATCCTGTAACTTCTGCGACACTCGCTGCTTTAAAGAATACTCCCGCTCCAATCACTGTTCCCATCACAGTCGATAAAGCAGTAAAAAAGCCCATCGTTCGCTTTAGTTCGACTTTGTTTTTTTCAACCGATACTTGGTTACGTTCCATCGCTTATCCTCCCTTTATCGTAAACTCCCCACCACTCGATCGGAAGTTTACGATAAACTACAGTAATTAGACTGTTGCTGTCAATTTCTCTTGCAACTTGGACAACATATCTTGAGTCATTTTATCTAGGTCGTAACGTGGTTGAAAGCCCCACTCTTTTTGCGCACAACTAATATCTAATGAATTTGGCCAAGAGTCTGCGATCGATTGTCGCACTGGATCAACTGCATAGTCCATTTCAAAATCAGGAAACACTTTTTTGATTGACGCTTTGATTTCTTCTGGTTCAAAAGACATTGCAGAGATATTGAATGCATTGCGATGAACTAAATTTTTAGGATCAGCATTCATCAACTGAACAATCGCCTCAATGGCATCTGGCATGTACATCATGTCCATAGCTGTACCACGATCAATAAAGCACGCGTATTTTCCTTCTTTGATAGCTGAATAATAAATATCCACTGCATAGTCCGTCGTCCCACCCCCAGGTAAAGTTTTATAAGAAATCAATCCAGGGAAGCGTACACCTCGTGTATCTACGCCATACTTTGTATAATAGTAGTCACACAAAAGCTCGCCTGCGACTTTTGTCACGCCATACATTGTTGTTGGTCGTTGGAGTGTATCTTGAGGAGTCTCATCTTTTGGTGTATTAGGTCCAAAAGCGCCGATTGAACTTGGCGTGAAGAATTTTAACTTAAATTCTCTTGCGACTTCCAGCGCATTGACTAACCCAACCATATTGAGGTCCCAAGCGAACTTTGGTTTTGCTTCAGCGACAGCTGATAAAAGCGCTGCTAAATGAATCAAAGTATCTACTTGATATTTTTCGACTAACGCTCGCATTTTTTCGTTATCCATGACGTCTAAAATTTCAAATAGTTCACCATCTTCTAGCTTTTCAGTCATACGAATATCCGTTGCGACAACATTTTCATTACCCAAATCTTCCCTTAAACGTAAAACTAATTCCGATCCGATTTGTCCAAGGCAGCCAGTAACTAATACTTTTTTCATACAAACACTCCTTTTTAGTTCATTTTCACTATCTATTAAAAATAAATGCTACCTACATTCCATTGACGAGCAAAATATAAAAAAGGTGATTCTTCGATTTTCACAGAAACACAACCGAAACGCTCTATCCTATGATCGTCTTTCTCTTAGATTTCAGGCGAGATCGTTTCTACTAAATCAAATGATGCCCATTTCATTTCCGACTTTTTGGTAAATCGCTACAGCATGATCGAGCATTTCTTTGGTATGAGCTGCAGTTGGCATATTACGAACACGACCTGTTCCCAATGGTACGGTTGGATAAACGATTGGTTTCACATATAGTCCATTTTCAATCAACTTTTTAGAAAATTGTTGTGTTAGACTCTCATCGCCAAGTATCACTGGAGTGATTGGTGTTTCCGACACGCCGATGTCATACCCGATTTTTTCAGTTTTTCTTTGAAATAAATGGCATTTTCCCAAACTTTTTCGACTAATTCTGGATGATCTTGCATCAGTTGAATCGATGCTAGAGCAGCGCCAGCAGCACCTGGTGTAAGTGATGTTGAAAACAAGAAAGGACGTCCTCGTGATTTTAACCAGTCGATCAACGATTTAGATCCTGCGACATAGCCACCAACGACACCGATTGCTTTAGACAATGTACCCATTTGCATGTCAATTTTCTGTTGGAGACCAAAATGCTTCACTGTGCCGGCTCCTTTTCCCATCACTCCAGAACCGTGGGCATCATCCACATAAGTAATCAACCCGTATTTTTCGGCAATTGGGATCATATCGGGTAAATTAGCTACATCGCCATCCATTGAAAAAACACCGTCTGTGATATACATGATTTTGTTATATTTCCCAATATTTACCGCTTCTTTTGCTTTTTCTTCTAGATCGTTCATATCTTGATGCTTAACACGAATGATTTTGGCACCAGAGAGGCGACATCCATCGATGATCGAAGCATGATTCAATTCATCTGATAAGATCGCATCCTCCTTAGTCATAATGGCTGAAATAGCTCCCATATTACAATTGAAGCCTGATTGAAAAGCAATCGCTGCTTCTGTACCTTTAAATTCTGCAATTTTATTCTCTAATTCTTGATGGATACGCAATGTGCCATTAATTGTTCGGACAGCACCTGCGCCGACACCATAGCGATTCGTTGCGTCGATACACGCTTGTTTCAGCTCCACTCGATCAGCAAACCCCAAATAATTATTCGATGCTAGATTGATCAAATTTTTCCCTGCTACCTCAATGATCGCACCATTTGCACCTTCAAGGATATCAATCATGTTGTATAGTCCCTTTTCCTTCAATAAAGCCAGTTCCTGTTCTAAATAAGTTGACAATACTTCAGAAGACATGTCTCCACCCCCATTTTTCTAACCTTCAAGGTTGAGGAACGAATATGCAGCCTTTCATTCCTGTTTATAAGTATACCTTTTCTGATAGCGCTTACACAAATTATGAGAGTTATTTAACTGAGTATTTTCTTACATAACAAATCAATCGGTACTCCACTAACGAAATATTTTTTTACTTATTTTAGTAACTGTCGTTATTTTTAAGAGGATCACCTCTAGCTAATATCAACCCTTAACTTAATAAACTTTCCAATAAATATTCCATATATTCTGAATTTTCCGCCATTAGTTATTCTTGTTTTTTGTTATGAAATAAAAAAACGAATATTCTATTTGTATATTAAATTCTTTTAATGTTTGCTTCTCTAGCTATATATTACTTGGTCCAAGGCGCTTACCTGTAGCTATTTTAAGAAGTCTTTCTCCCAACAAAAAAAACGTTCCCTATGGTCGTCAGTTACTACTCATGACCACAAGAAGAGACTGAGACAAACCTTGCCTCAGTCTCTTCTGGTCTCTCTAAAATCGAATAAACGGTGTTCAAAGAGCTGACCTTCGGCGATAAGTCAAAAAATCTCAAAACATGGGGAGCTGTTTCGAGATTTTCATCCTTAATGTTCCTGCGATTACTCGTCGCAGTTTTTACTTGGTGAGCGCTCAGGTCAAGGCACTCTTTTCACGACCTCTTGTTCACGGTGAGACAAAAGTAGCATCTTCGGAAAACTTGCCGAAATTTACCAAAAATTTGAGAAGCACCAAGTAGGTAACAATCAACATCAAAAACGAGTTTTTGTGTTTCTTGTCAATTTTCGGAAATTCCTTCTTATTTCTTGATGCTTAACACTTTTGTCTCAACCTCCTGTTGCCAACCAGCTTTCGGGAGTAAAATCAGGGTCTCCTACTGACCATTCATTGAAGAATTCATCAATAAATTCCCGCATAAAGGCTTCTCGTCGTTTTGCTTCCTTTATACCATATGGGGTGTTCATCCTATCTGGTAATAAGAACAATTTTTCGTAAAAATGATTGATCACAGTGGACCCTTTGCGATAATCTTTTTTATTTTGATAAGTGATTGGTTGCCGACTTTCATCAAAAATGGGATGACCATGTCCACCACCAAAATAAGCCGTACGCAAAATACCAATTGCTCCTAAGGCTTCAAGACGATCTGCATCTTGAACAATTTTTCCTTCAATAGGTAATGCCATTTCTTCACCTGACAACCCTTTTGAAAAAGACAGGTTTTCAATAATCAAAAAGATTGATTCAATGGTTGCATCTGATAGCTCTAAACGTTGCAAAAATTGATGTAACTCTGCTTTTGCTTTCGTTTCATCGGCTACTACTTTATCATCGATCGTATCATGCAAATAAGCAGAAGCAAGGGTAATCAATGGATCAGCTTGCGGTTCAGTTGCTAAAATTTTCTCTGCTAATTTAACGACTCTTACCGTATGATCTATCCCGTGTCCAGTTTGATCCATTGCTAATTGCTTGAAACTGTAATCAGCAATTTCCTGCAGTTTCTCCATTTATTTTCCTTCTTTCTCGCTACTGAATTCAGCTACTTGATAGACCGAAAAATAGATTTTTTTCATGTAATCGATCAAATATTGCGGATTTAGCACCTCACCGGTTGCATCCTGAATCAATTGCGTTGGTTTTCTAGATGCACCATATTGATGGATCTTTTTTTTCATCCATTCTTTGATTGGTCGATAATCATCGGATGCTAACACTTCATCGATCGAAAGCTCTTTTTCTAATGCGTGAAGCAGTTGCGCAGCATACATATATCCTAAAGCATAAGATGGGAAGTAACCAAAACTAGCTCCTGACCAGTGGACATCTTGCAAGATTCCTTCTAAATCATTCGAAGGTCGTACTCCTAGATATTCTTCATACTTTTGATTCCAAATAGTTGGTAACTGAGCCACGTCCACGCCTTCATTGAAAATCATTTTCTCAATTTCATAACGAATAATGATATGCAATGGATAGGTTAAACTATCTGCTTCAATTCGAATCAAGCTTGCTTGGGTTTGTTTCAGCGAGCGATAAAAGTCAGTAAATGAAATATCATCGAATGTTCCTTCTGCACATTGTTGGAAAAATGGATATTGTTTTTCCCAGAAACTTCGATTGCTACCAATGATGATCTCATTGAACAGTGATTGAGATTCGTGGATGCCCATCGAAGTACCTTGGTAAATCGGAGTATAAGCAAATTTTTCGTCAATATCTTGCTCATACATTCCATGACCAGCTTCATGGATCACGCCAAAGACTGCCATTTTAAAGTCATGTTCATTCCAACGAGTCGTAATACGTGCATCATTATGATTGATCCCGATCATAAAAGGATGGATTGTGTCATCTAAACGTCCTCTTGAGAAATCATAACCTAACTGTTCAATCACGCCTGTGACAAACCTTTTTTGTTGGGCTTTAGTCATTTTTCGAGAAAGAAAAGAGGTATCTGGTTCATGCCCTTTTTCTGCTAAGGTTTTTCTAATTTCCATGATTCCTTCTTTTACTTGTTGGAAAACACGATCTAAGATTTCAACAGACATTCCTGGTTCATATTGGTTGAGTAACACATCATAATCAGTTGCTTCGTCTTTTTTCCAATAGGGGATCAACTGTTTTGTTAACTCAATATTTTTAGTCAATGCTTCTTGAAAATCCGCAAAATTTTTCGTTTCACGAGATTGCTGCCATTGCACCTGTGCGGTAGAAGTTGCTGCTGTCAATGCCGTCATCAATTCTTCAGGAACTTTATATTCAAGTTCGTAGTCTTCTTTGACCTTCTCGAACACGATTTTTCCCGTTTCAGATAATTCATTGGGATGTTCAGAAAAATATTGGATGGCTTCTTTGATCTTAGGTCCAATTTTCTTTGAGAAATAAAGACTATAAAGATAACTATTGACTTCACTACGATCCTCACTCGCTTTTTCTGGCATACCCGTTTGGATATCCCAATCTAAAATGCCCAAGGTTTGTTGCAAGAGATTGATTTCTTTTAGTTCTTTCATCAATTCTTTTTCATTCATCATTTATTCCTCCATCCATCCCATATAATTTTAAATCGTTTTGTCTTTTCTTGGTGGACGCGTTCCCCAGTATTGGAAGAGATCAGTCCGTAAAGCTCCGTTATACAGTTTACGTTTTTTAGTAGCTTTTTGCCCATAATACTCTTCAAAAGTAAGGTCACTTGTCAAAATGTATTTACTCCATGTCTTTAATGGACGGAAAACATCGCCCATTTCTTCATACAAGCGACGAACCGTTTCTTCTTCACCTAAACGCTCTCCATAAGGCGGATTCGCGACGATTACGCCGTATTCTTTATCCGTTTTGAAATCTTTGACTGCTTGTTGTTTAAACGTGATTGAAGAGCCTAAGCCAATTTCTTCCGCATTCGCTTTAGCAATTTCGATCATCCGCCCATTGATATCAGAACCTGTGATATCGAGTTCAATATCATAATCTGCTTGCTCTTCTGCCAATGCTCGAACATTTTCCATAACATCTTTACTAAACCAATCCCATGATTCACAAGCAAATTCACGATTAAATCCTGGTGCAATGTTGTGTCCAATCAAGGCAGCTTCGATGCAGATCGTACCAGAACCACACACTGGATCATAAAACGGACGATCTTTTCGCCAATTTGTCAACATCACTAAAGCGGCTGCCATGTTTTCTTTCAACGGTGCGCCACCTTTTTCCAAACGATATCCCCGTTTGAACAAACTAGGACCAGTTGTATCTAGTGTGATCATGACATGATCTTTTAGTAAAGCGACTTCTAATTGAAAATGTGCGCCTGTCTCCGTTAATGGAACAGATGCCGGACGGTGATAATACTTACGCAATCGTTCAACGATCGCTTTTTTAGTGATCGCCTGACAATCAGGTGTACTATAAAGCTTAGACTTGATTGATTTTCCTGCAACCGGAAATTCAGCATCTAAAGGTAGAAAGTCTTCCCAAGGTAATGCTTTAACTTTCTCAAATAGTTCATCAAAGGTAAACGCATCAAATTCCCCAACAACGATTTTTACCCTGTCAGCTGTTCGTAACCATAAATTTGCTGTAGCGATCGTTTCCATCGTTCCTTTGAAACGTGCCCGTCCATTTTCAACTTGACAATCAATGCCTAAGTCACGTAGTTCTTTTCCAACAAGGGCTTCTAACCCACTTGCAGCCGTTGCCACAAGATTAAATTCTCTAGTCGTATCCATACTTATCTCCTTATAAGAAAAGCTGAACGTGGTCGTCCAGCTTTTTGTAAAATCAAACCGAAAAATGAATCAGTATTCTTTTCATACTTGTCTCTAAATTGCCATTCTTCACTCGTTCATTTTTGTGTTCCTGAACAAACAAGCCATTTATTGAATGGTATAAATCGGTGGTGACACTCTAATGTTAAAAAAAACCTTCACAACATGGTTGGAAGGTATTCCCTGTTATATTGCGGTTTTCTGTAAGCCATGTTCTGTACACTACTTTTCCAGGGAGAAAAAGCAATGTGGTAACCATCTATCTGCAGTTAACCTGCCTTTTTGTCTCGTTCTTAATTCCCAACAAAAAGCGCCCCTACCATTGTTTGGGTTGCTCGCTCGAGGGGTTTACCGCGTTCCACCGAATAAGTTTCCCTATCCGCTTCGTCACTGTGGCACTTTCAAGGATACTTAAGCATAGTTAAAAACCTTAGCTTGTTTTCCTGCCGTTACTCTAATAGAGCACCTTAGCTTATTGTTTCGCTAAGCACGAACACTACAGGCATCACAGCCTGTGCGAGCATGGACTTTCCTCAGCCTGATCATGTCAGACCGCGATTACCCAAAAACCGCAATGTATCATCAATCTTAGAATTGACGTGTCTTTTCGTTATCATCGTCACTTGCATTTGTGTAGTTGTTTGGGTTAGGTTGGGAAACATTCACTGTTGATGATTGTTGATCCAATTTTTTTCCAAATACTTCACGTTCAAGATTTGACAAACGTTTCAAGATATCGAAATTTGTGACTGCTGCACTTTTCGGTGTTTCAACTTGTTGAACACGCGTTTGTGCTGCTCCTTGTGTTTTTGATAATTGTGCTACTTTGGCACTTAATTTATCATTTTCTTCTTGTAAAGCAAGGAGTTTTTTGCTGTAAGTTTCATAATCTTTGATGATATTGTCTAAGAATTCATCCACTTCGATGGGATCATAGCCACGCATCTTTGTTTTGAATTCTTGTTGTAAAATGTCTTTAGGACTATAAACCAATTCCGCCATATTTACACCTCTAGTTTTCATTTACATAATAACAGTTTCTACCTATATCATTGTATCGGAAATAACTTGATAAATCAAACACTATCTGAATTATTCACTGAAATTTTGTAAATCATCCATACTGACTAGCCGAATTTCATAAGAATGATCCTGTTGATAGGTTTGCGCCTCTTTCAGAAAATACTGGGTTTTCCCTGGAAACTCAGGATCATAAATCAGTAGACAGCCATCGGTATGGTCAAGTAAAAAACGCGTGTGGTTTCTTAATTGGCTAGGCGACTGATAGGCTTGATGGCTAACTGCTTCAACATAGTCTGCTAACTGTTCTGTCATTCTTAACTTTTCTTGATTATTCTCATTCCAATTATTTCCAAACTCTTTGAATGGATAGATGATCCCCAACTTTAACTCAGGGTATTCCTGCTTTAATTCAGCAACTACTTCCGTGACCCATGTTTCTATACCCAAGTTTCCACTAGTAAGAACCCATTCAAGTCCTTCTTCGACTAATTGCTGTATCTCTTTTTTTAAGACTTTTTTAATAACCGTTATTTTAGGGTCATTTTCCTTAAAAACCCCAAGTTCAAAACTTCGATAACCGGAAATATACATCACTTTTAATCGGTCCATTTGAGTTTCCTTTTCTTTCTTGATTCTTTTTTGCTATAATGTTGGCTAGGAGTGTGATTAAAATGGTTTTACGCTATCCAAACGGCCAACCCTATCATAAGAATGCCTCTTTAAAGGAAAAAGTTCAAGAAAAAAGAGAATCAGCCATTGAATTTGGCAATCGAGGGATGCGTTTTGAAGAAGCAATTAACGAAAGTAACCAGTATTACTTAGCGCACCAAGTAGCTGTTATCCATAAAAAACCAACCCCCATTCAAATTGTTAAAGTAGATTATCCTCGACGTAGCGCCGCTGTTATTAAGGAAGCTTATTTCTCACAGGCCTCCACAACAGATTATAACGGTGTATATCGAGGTTTCTATTTGGATTTTGAAGCGAAAGAAACAAAGAATAAGACATCTTTTCCCTTCAAAAATTTCCATGCGCATCAAATTGACCATATGGAAGCTTGTCTAAAGCAACAAGGAATTTGTTTTGTCCTATTATGGTTTTCTACGTTGAAGCGTTGCTTTTATTTAGATAGTACTTATCTGATCGATTATTGGCATGCGCAAAAGGATCAGGGGAAAAAGTCGCTTCCGCTTTCATTGATCGAAAAAATAGGGATCGAGATCCAAACAGGTTTTTCGCCACGTATCCCTTATCTAAAAGCGGTAGATCAATACTTATCAACATTAACTATCGAAGGAGATCGCAAGAATGGCAAATGAGCAAACAAGAACTTCCAGACGAAACAGTCCCTCTTCTTCTAAAAAGACGAGTCAAACAAGAAATAAAACTTCTGGCAAAGGTTCCGGGCATAAGAAGCGTGGGCTTTTCATCCGTATCATCTTGATTTTATTTTCTTTGATTTGTATCGCTTTCCTAGCCGGTGTCGGATTATTTTGGTTTTATGCAAAAGATGCTCCAAAATTAATGGACACTGCATTAGATGCGACTGTTTCTTCTAAACTTTACACACAAAATGGCGAATTATTTGAAGATTTAGGAGCAGAAAAAAGAGAAAAGATTACCGCAAACGAATTGCCGAAAACGTTAGAAAACGCCATCGTTTCTGTTGAAGATCGACGTTTCTATAAACATATCGGGATCGACCCAGTTCGGATCGTCGGCTCTGCACTTTCTAACTTTACTTCTGGCGGACTTCAAGGTGGTAGTACATTGACCCAACAATTGATTAAGCTCTCCTACTTCTCTACCAACGCTTCAGATCAAACCTTGAAACGAAAAGCACAAGAAGCTTGGTTAGCTGTAAAATTAGAACAACAAAAATCAAAACAAGAAATATTGACTTACTATGTGAACAAAGTCTATATGTCCAACGGATTATACGGAATGGAAACGGCAGCAGAAAATTATTTTGGTAAAAGATTACCAGAACTTTCATTACCACAGACTGCTTTGTTAGCTGGAATGCCACAAGCGCCTTCTGCCTATGACCCATACCAATATCCAGAACAAGCCAAAAAACGGCGAGATACTGTTTTATATACCATGTTACAAAACAAGAAAATCTCTCAATCAGAATATGATGCTGCAGTGAATACACCAATCGATGATGGTCTTCAAGAGATGAAAAAAGAAGATGATAATTCAAAAATCGTTGATAATTATGTCAAAGAAGTCATCAATGAAGTTCAAGAAAAAACGGATAAAAATGTATTTACTGATGGATTGGATATCTATACTAACTTAGATCTAGACGCACAAAAACATCTTTATGATATTGTCAACACTGATGACTATGTCAACTATCCAGATGATGAAATGCAAGTTGCTTCTACGTTGATCGATGTCAATACTGGTCAAGTAAAAGCACAAATTGGCGGTCGCCATATTGCAGAAGATGTCACACTAGGTATGAACTTAGCTGTTAATACTTCTCGTGACTTCGGTTCGACAATGAAACCAGTCACAGATTATGGCCCAGCTTTTGAATATCTAAAATACTCTACAGGAAAAACGATCAGTGATGCTCCTTATAACTATGAAGGAACCTCAACACCAGTAGGCAACTGGGATAACCGTTTTATGGGGACGATCACCTTAAGACAAGCCTTGTATCTTTCCAGAAACGTTCCAGCTGTCAAATTGTTCAATGAAGTCGGCGCAGATAAAGTTAGCACCTTTTTAAAAGATCTTGGAATTGAATATAGTACGATCCATCAATCAAATGCGATTTCAAGTAACACAGAAAAACAAGACGGCACAAAATATGGCGCTTCTTCCTTGAAAATGGCGGCTGCCTATGCTGCTTTCGCTAATGGAGGAACGTATTATAAACCACAATATGTCAATAAGATCGTCTTCCAAGACGGCACAGAAGAAACGTTCGATCCCGATGGTAATACAGCTATGTCTCCAGAAACAGCCTATATGGTCACAGATATTTTAAAAGATACATTAACAAAAGGAACTGGGACGAATGCGTTGATTCCTGGATTATACCAAGCTGGAAAAACCGGGACTTCCAACTATACGGATGATGAGTACGCAAAATTAGGAACTTCTAGCGGTGTGTATCCTGATATTTTATTTGCTGGTTATACACCAAACTACGCCATCTCAGTATGGACCGGTTATAACAACAAAATGACACCTGTCACCTCTGCTTCGTCTCATGTTGCTTCTGATGTTTATCGAGAATTAATGAAATATGTATCATCCAGCGTCACAAATAGCGATTGGCAAATGCCTAGCGGACTGGTAAGATCTGGCGGTGAATTATACTTTACCGATCAACTCAAGAAAACACCAAGTACGACGATCCCTTCAACAACGGTGCCATCTTCATCAGTGACACTGGTACCTGAAAGTTCGACACCGGTATCTTCTTCGTCGGAATCGACAGAAACTTCAACAACTGAGTCATCTGCCGAATCTTCGACATCGGTAGATAGTTCAAGTGACAAAAATGATTCAAGTAGTTCAGCTGAAACGCCAGAAAATAGCAGCAGTAGTCAAAGCTCTTCATCTTCGGCAACTCCTGAGTCATCCACGACACCACCAGCGCAAACACCTCCGGAGAACAATGCACAGTCCGGACAGTCCTCTAGTCGTTCAACGTCTTCTGGCACATAACAAAAAAGGAAGTTGAGAAAAACCTCAACTTCCTTTTTTTATCTTTTATTTTACGTTCAATGTTTTTTCTTTCATTCTGTTTTTTCCATCTTGACACATGTCTAACAAGGGGCAAACTTCACACCGTGGACTTCTTGCCGTGCAATGATAACGACCAAAAAATATTAAAGTGTGGTGAGTCTTGACCCATAATTCTTTTGGTACTTTGCGCATCAGCGTTTCTTCTACTTCCAACACCGAGGCATTCAACTTACAAATCCTTAAACGTTTTGTTACTCTCTCGACATGAGTATCCACAGCAATTGCTGGTATACCAAAAGCATCACCTAAAACGACATTCGCTGTCTTTCGTCCAACTCCCGGAAGAGAAATCAATTCTTCTCTAGTTTGAGGAACTTGACCTGAAAAGCGATCCATCAATTGTTGGGCACATGCTTTGATATTTTTTGCTTTATTGCGGTAAAGACCAATCGTTTTGATCTTAGGGATAATGTCATCAATCGGAGCCGCAGCCAGCTTTTCAGGAGTTGGAAAAGCTTCAAAAAGAGCTGGGGTCGCTTTATTAACTGAGACATCGGTTGCTTGAGCACTGAGTATGACAGCAATCAACAGTTCATAAGGGTTTCGATGTTTTAATTCACCATGTGCTTCTGGGAACATGTCGTACATTTTTGTCAAGGCTTCCATTGTTTTTTGTTTACTTAACATATTATTCCTCCAGCCAATTTTTCAACGTAACTTTTGGCAAGGCTTCTGGTTGTGCGTTAGTGGTTTCCACTTCTTTTTGTAACATTTGTTGTTTTCGTCTTTTTTGATCTTCTTCTACTTGTTGCTTCGTCTTTAAATTTTTACGTTCCCAAGACAACAAGATTCGATCCACATAGTTAAAACTATACGCTTGATTCAAAACAGCCTCACGTAAAGCAAGTTTCAGAATTTCCGGTTGATAATGATCTTCTTCTAACCATTGACCGATCCGTTGAAATTCGATGGCTGACAATGGGCGACCAAATTCCTGTTCAAATAACTGATAAACAGACTGCACCATTTTTTCTTGACTTAAATCAGCTTGTTTTTGATTTTGACTTTCCAAAAAATTCCCTAAAATTTCATATATAGGATATAGATTGTAACGATCAGCTTGCTTACCATCAATTGTTGCTGTTTCAATTTTAATAAACCCATTACTGATCAAGTGATTTAAAATTTGATAGATACGCTCTTGTTTGACACCCATATCCAACGCAATCGAGTGTAAATCTGGGAAAAAGTTTCCTTCAAGTTGCGCCCTTTGCAATTGCAAAATAAATAAAAACTCTTCTGCTTGTAATCCGATACGATGATAATTTTTTAACAACAAGTTCGATATCGTTGTTTGTCCCGCTTTTAAGTAATTTTCTAAGTTCAACATGATTTTTCCCTCACTTCAAATCCAGTATACGGAAAAAGCTTGTTCGAGGCAAGGTAGCTTTCCTTTACTTCTATATGTTTTTTATTTTTTGTTTCACTTTTTCACTTTTCGGAATAAATAAGCTATTCGCTCTATCAAGGAACATGTGCCGTCGCAAAAAAGCCAGGTTTCCCAATCATCAGTCGATTGAAAAACCTGAACTTTTTTTAAATGATTAGAGAACTGCTTATTTATCTTCTTCCGTTTGCAAGACGTAAGGTTCTCCTTCATAAGTATACTCCGTATTGATTGTTCCATCGTTTTCATCTGAATAAACGCGACGACTGAATGGGAAACGATGGGAATTGCCATCTTTCGCTACTTCCCCACTCATTAGATAATAATCCTCTTGTGTTTCATTCAATTGGTTGATTACTTGATCAGCTAATTGATCGACATTGATCGTTTCATCTTTTGCTTCTTTTTTATAATCATCCAGAAATGCTGCTTGTTGTACAAAGTATTCTTTTTCCATCATTTGATCGCTCCCTCATTATAGTTTGACATGATCTGCATCATCCTCTATTTATTTTGTCAGAAAACGAATTGAAAGACAACTTATAGCTTTTATGTCTAAGAATTAAAAGAATACTTTATCTCAAAATAATATTAAATTTTGTCTACTTTGTTATCTATGTGCTTATTTAGACCTAAATTTTTTCAAACTACTTCCTCACTTATCCCCTTACAAACCTAGGCATATTAAAAAGACGCTATTTCTTAACTATAGAAAACAGTAATTTTTCAAATTATTTCATTCAATTGATAGACTTGACTATCTATATACTTTCACTTGGATTTGACATCCATTTTACTGTAATAATCAATACAATCGTTTTTTTTGTTATTGTTGACGCTCAGATTTTTATCATCTGATGTCAGTTGTTTTCTTGTATGTAATTCATTTTTCACACTAGCATTTATACTAGCATTTCTTGTTAAATGATGAAGATTCTTATGGATATTTTCTTCATCAAGTATTCCTTTTAAAATCTCCCCCAAGTTTGGTAATTGCCTTTTTGACGAGGTGAACACCTTAAAATTATCAAACGATTGACTTTTTTTGAAAGTAAGCGGCGAACTTGAGTCGTTGATTATACTATTGGTAAAACTTGCTGTAAATTCTCCCTGAGAGTATTCCAAAAAATAATAGGGGTTTTCAGCAATTCTTTTTTCTCGTTGTTCTTTAAGCTCTAAATAAACGTTATATAGATGAGTCAACGCACTGACTTGTTTTTTATTAAATCTCGCTTCTTTTATAAAAGCTTCAAGTAACATCTTACGATTATCTCTGGTATTTCCTACCTTTGGCTTAATTGTTCTACTTTTTAATTCTACTGGTAGTTTTTTTAACCCAGTAGCTATTGTCTCTTGAAAAATAGATTTCTGACTGTTGTAGAGAACGACTCTAAAAGTCCCAAAAAGTTCTTTAACCGTACAATTTGCCATTCCATTATATCCCCTCATACTAAGGTTGAGGTATGTAGGGTCTATTTTTTCTTCGCCTAATTGCTGAATAACTTTTGCTGTATTGCAACGACTATCTTTGTGATGTTCAAATTTTGTCTGGAAAATGATTTTACTTAAAGTACTTAATTTTTCTGGAAGAATCGTTGTGAATACACCTGATGGACGATCACTGTTCGTATCTTCCAATTTATCAATCATCGCTACTAAATAATGTCCTTCTTTTCTATAAAGGATTAATCCAAATACATGATCTTGAATTTTTTTAGTGATATATGCTGGAAAAATTATAAAATCTGTTGGATCATCTTTTTTCATGTTTTCCATCATTTGCTGTAACTCTTTGGGATTTTTCATTTCATAAAATTTAATCGTTCTTTTCAAGGAATCAATGATTGCTGGTTTTTTCTCTCGGTCAATCAATGCTTCCTGTTCATCATTTTCAAGCATTTTAATAAAAGTTGAGAATAACAATTGATAATTTTTTTTCCTTCTTCACCGACTGCTTTAAAATCTCCTGCATCAGCCAACCCATAAGCGAGTGCCAACAACATATAAGATCGTTCAAACAAGTTCATAACATCACTCCTGATTAGAATAGTTGAATTTTATCATATAAAAAAGAAACAAAAGAATCTCTTTTTCTTATTTTTAGAAAAAAAGATTCTTTTGTTTCGATAATACCCGTTGATACCTTTACGTAAAAAAAGAGGGACTGGGACAAAAGTTGTCTCAGTCTCTTCTAGTATCTCTAAAAAACGAATAAACGGTGAGACAAAAGTAGCATCTTCGGAAATAAACCGAAATTTACCAAAAATTTGAGAAGCAATTTTCGGAAATTCCTTCTTATTTCTTGATGCTGAACACTTTTGTCTCAACCTCTCGTTGATAGCTATAAAGCGAATAAACAATGTTCAACCATTCGCTGATTGCTTATTGCGCAGTTTCGATTTCGCCCAATGCAGCTTGTGCCAATAGGTTCAAGTAGTTCCATGGACGGTCAAAATGAGGTTGGAAGAAGAAATCAGATAGCGCTAGATCTTCAACGGTCATTTTATTTTGAACAGCCAGTGACATCGTATTTGCTGATTGAGTGATATCATATTTCGACATGAATTGGGCACCGACAATGCGGTTTGTCCCTTTTTCATAAACCAATTCCATCATCACTTTTTCATTTGTTGGCATGAATTCTGGACGATAATTGTCTTCAAAGACCGTTGCTTGGACTTCTAAATTATTCATAGGTGCGCTCTCTTTTGTCACCCCTGTTGAACCAATCGTCCAACCAAATAGGTAAAGTCCAGACGTTCCTTGCGTTCCACGATACGCCATTTTATGTTCAGTCAAGTTATTTCCTACTAACAATCCTTGACGAACTGCGTTAGTTGCCAAAGGAATATAATTTTGGGTACCACTTGGGTTATAACTTACTACAGCAGAATCCCCTGCAGCAAAGATATCTGGATCGCTTGTTTGCATGTATTCATTAACTTTGATGGCTCCATTAGGTAACGTATCAACTTTTCCATCAACTAATGTCGTATTTGGTCTAAAACCAACACATAAGATGACCATGTCCGCGTCAAAAGTTTCTTTAGCAGTTGCTACTTGTTTCACTTTACCCTCTTCATCCGCAATAAACTCAGAAACATTTTCACCTAATGCTAGAGTAACTCCACGGTCGACAAGTTCTTTTTCTAATACATCTGTGAATGGTTTATCAAGATATTTATTTAAAATACGATCTAAACCATCAATCAATGTAACTTGTTTACCAGATTCAACAAAAGCTTCGACTAATTCGATACCGATATAACCGCCACCTACGATAACCACCCGTTTGGCATCTTCTGCTTGTGCAATAATTTCATTTGCTTGGTTATAGTTTTTACATAACAAAATATTTTTTGATTCAATTCCTTTGATTGGCGGAATGATTGGCCAAGAGCCAGTAGTCATTACCAATTTATCATAAGAAACTGTTTCAACTTCACCAGTTTTTAGATCTTTGGCTGTCACAGTTTTCTTTTCAGTATCCACGTCAGTTACATCATGTTCCATTTTTACAGTTGCACCTAAAGAATGTAGTTCTTCAGGATTAGAATAGAATAAACCGGCTGGGTCTTTTACTACACCACCCACGTATAATGCGATCCCACATGATAAAAAGGAAATATTATCATTTCGCTCGTACACAGTAACATCCGCTTCTGGGTGATTTTTTAAGATACTTTTAACAGCTGCTGTACCCGCATGCGTGCAGCCAATTACTACAACTTTCATATGTGAATCCCTCCGATTAACGATTTGTCCTTCGACAAGTTTAAATATAGCAAAAATAAAACGGATACAACAGTTTAATGCTTGTGAATTCACAAATTCAACCTTGTTGTTTTCTGTTCATTCTCCTGCGCAATTGCTGATTAATCCACGATTTACTTGTGAAAACAAAAACATACACTATAACCTTTGTGAATGAAAGAGAAAAAAATAAAAAAAAGTCAGTGATTTGTTTATCAAACTGACTAATTTTTTATTTTTTCATATTTTTATCAATACTTTCAGCAAACTAAATCGCTTGTTCTTTTTGACACTCAGGACAGCGACCATATAATTCCAAACGATGCTCATTGATCTCAAAGTTCGTCAATCGACCAGCTGCCATTTCGATATCCGCTAAATCAGGATAATGAAAATCGACGATCTTTCCACAATTTTCGCATATCACATGATAGTGACGTTTTGAACTAAAATCGAATCGACTAGATGAATCCCCAAATTTCATCTCTTGTACAAAGCCAATTGAAGTAAACAAACTTAAATTGTTATAAACTGTTGCCACACTCATATTCGGAAAACGATCTTCCAGAGCACGATAAATTTCGTCAGCAGTCGGATGTGAATGATGTTCAATCAGATACTCTAAAACTGCATACCTCTGAGGTGTGATCCGTATATTTTCCTTTTTCAATTTTTCGATTGTTTCTTCAACTAATAGTTTATTCTCCATTTTTAACACCCCGCGTTGTTATTCTCGTCCTATCATACTATTTTTAGTTTTTAAAATCTACTTTTCATGAAAAGAAATTTCAAATTAATCATAATATTGCGAAAAAAGACGCAATTAAGGAAAAAATCTCCTTAATTACGTCTAAATGTTGTGGTAAGAATTCTTTACATTTCTTGATAAAGCGCTGTTGACAAATAACGTTCTCCGTTATCTGGGACAACCGCTAAGACTTTTTTCCCTTTACCTAACACTTTCGCTTCTGCCAAAGCAGCAGCAATCGCTGCGCCTGATGAAATGCCTACTAAGATTCCTTCTTTTTTTCCAACTTCTCTAGCAGTGGCTAACGCTTGATCCCCTGTTACAGAAACTACCCGATCATAGACGCTCGTATCCAAAGTATCTGGCACAAACCCTGTCCCAATTCCTTGAATTTTATGTGGTCCTGCTTCTTTCCCTTCTAAAATCGCTGATTCGGCTGGTTCAACTCCAATGATTTCAATTGCTGGATAGACTCGCTTCAACTCTTTACCAGCACCAGAAATCGTTCCTCCAGTGCCAATCCCTGCTACAAAAGCATCTAACCCATTCACACCAAACGCCTCTTGAATCTCATGTCCAGTTGTTTTCTCATGGATAGAAGGATTTGCTGGATTTTCAAACTGAAGTGGTAAGAAGTAGTCATTTTCCGCTGCTAAACGTTTCGCTTCTTTGATTGAGCCACTGATTCCATCCTTACCTGGCGTGAGCAGTAATTCAGCACCATAACCTTTCATCAACAAGCGTCGTTCGATACTCATCGTTTCTGGCATCACGATGATCACTTTATACCCTTTAGCTACCCCAACCATGGCTAATCCGATCCCTGTATTTCCTGAAGTCGGTTCGATGATTGTGTCTCCTGGCTTAAGAAGGCCATCCCGTTCTGCTTTTTCAATCATACTTAATGCAATCCGGTCTTTTACGCTACCACCAGGATTAAAAAATTCCAATTTCACATAAACTTCCGCTGAATCTTCTGGAACCAAATGATTAAGCTTAACGATCGGTGTCTGACCAATCAATTCTGTAATCGAATGATAAATTTGTGTCATTTTAAGTTCCTCCTTAATATTTTCTTCTATTCAATGATAATACAACTAAGAAACTTCTGGCGAATAATTCGCCTTTTCAACGTAAAAAAACAGGAAAGCTGCGAAGAGCCTTTCCCGTTTTTATCTCTTAATTTAACTAAACGTTTATTTCTTGTCCGACTAATAAGGAATAGTTAGACATCGTCATCCCATTTTTAGCCATTAAGTCATCAACTGACAAACCAAATTTCTGTGCGATATCCCACAAAGTATCACCTGAAACCACTTTATAAGTCTGGCTGCCGCTTGTTGAAGAGGTAGTTGACGTAGTAGTCGTGGTTGTAGTACTTGTACTTGTCGTTGTCGTTGTTGTACCGGACGAAGGTGTATCAAATCGGGTTAAATTATACGTATTAATCAATGAGTTCAATTTTGCTCCGTAACCCGGATCTGTTGCATAACGACCAGTTAGATATGCTGTCGCATCGTAAAAACTCGTGGTATTACTTTTCCAGACACCAGCATAATGATAGTCTCCAATTGAAAAACTAGTTGAACGCAAAACGTTGGCATGATCTTGCAGAGATTCCCAATAAGAAGAATATTTACGGAAAGGTTCATTCATCGTGACCCATTGTCCATTAAGATATTCCTTTGTAGCCATATAAACGACTTGACCACTATAACTTCCTTTAACTCCGAATAAATTATAGTTTGGCGCACTTGCCAGGCTAGATGTGCCATAAGCACTTTCTAATAAAGCTTGGGCAATCATGACCGATGCATATAAATCATTGTTTGCAGCCACTTCAGAAGCTGCCCAACCGATTTGATTGATGAAAGCTTGTGGATCTGCAGTCGTTTGTGTGACCTGCTCATCTGCTCGTACATTTTGCGGTGCTGCTGTAACCATCATTGGCCCCACTAAAAGAGTTGTCCCCATCAAAGGAGCAATCGCTTTTTTATTGATCACCATGGTTCTTTTATTCTTTTGGTGTCGGGCACTGCGGGTTTTCAGCTCTTGCATTCGAATTCCTCCTCAAAAAAATAAAAAACTCTTGATAAAGTTTCCATCTTTAAACAATCTTAATTAATTAAATTATACTTTTAATTTATGGGAAACTCAAATCAATCTTTACTATTTTTCTTTTTGTAACACGAACGTAATGTTAAAGAAACATTAAGTAATATTAAACACGAATCATTATTCTAATTTTCTACTACAAAAAAAAGAACATCTGAAAATAGTCTCCTTTTTTCAGATGTTCTTAAACGTTTGTCGTAAAACTTCTTTAACTCATTTTATAATTGGTTGAAAGTTGCTACAACATTTTCCACAGTGAAACCAAATTCTTCAAGAATTTTATTTCCTGGAGCAGAAGCACCAAAATGATCGATCGTGATAGTTGTTCCTTCTGTCCCAACATAGCGTTCCCAACCAAATGAAGCTGCTGCTTCAATAGCTACTCGTTTTGTTACGGCTTTTGGTAAGACGCTTTCTTTGTATTCTGCAGATTGTTTTTCAAATAAATCGAAACTTGGCATTGAAACGACTGAAACATCTTTTCCAGCTGCTGCCAATTCTTTTTGTGCTTTGACTGCTAGATCCACTTCAGAACCAGTCGCGATCAAGATACCTTCTGGTGTTTCTCCTTGAGCTGGTGATAGTACATAAGCTCCTTTTTTCACCATTTCGTCTGCCACTTCTTTCGTTGATGGCAGAACTGGAAGATTTTGACGACTTAAAACCAAGATCGTTGGTGTATCAGTCGATTCCATTGCTACTTTCCAAGCAGCGCGTGTTTCATTCCCATCGGCTGGACGAATCACGTGAACACCTGGCATACATCTTACAGACGCTAATTGTTCGATTGGCTCATGTGTTGGTCCATCTTCACCAACCGCCACTGAATCATGTGTCAACACGTAGATGACCGGTGTATTTTGAATAGCTGCTAAACGGACTGCTGGACGTAAGTAATCAACGAAAACAAAGAATGTACCGCCATAGATACGAGTTCCGCCATGAAGCTGGATACCGTTCATCGCAGCTGCCATCGCAAACTCACGAACGCCAAACCAAATATTACGACCTTCATAATGTTCTGGAGTAAAGTCTTTGTCCGCAGTGACCATCGTATTATTCGAACCTGATAAGTCCGCTGATCCGCCCCAGAAACTTGGGATTGCTTTTGATAACTCTTGAATCACTTCTTTGCTTGAAACCCGGCTAGCTTGACTTTCGCCTACTTCATAAGAAGGTAATTCAGCATCCCAGTCAGCTGGAAGTTTTCCAGCAAACGCATCTTCAAATTGTTGAGCTAATTCTGGATAAGCATGTTTATAGTTTTCAAACATTTCTTTCCATTCATTTTCAGCTTTTTGCCCTTCTTCAACCATTGTTTGGTGGAATCTTTCAGCTACTTCTTCTGGAACTGTGAAATCAGGATACTCCCAACCATACACTCCTTTAGCCATTTTAATTCCATCATCGCCAATTGGTGCCCCATGGACAGCAGAAGTTCCTTCTTTAGGAGCTCCGTAGCCGATCACTGTTTTGACTTCGATCAATGTTGGTTTTTCAGTTTCAGCTTTTGCTTCTTCGATCGCTTGATTGATGGCTTCCAAATCATTCCCATCTTTAACCAAAATATGTTGCCAGCCATAAGCTTCATAACGAGCTCCTACATTTTCAGTGAAAGCTTTTGAAGTAGGACCATCTAATGAAATATCATTTGAATCATACAATACGATCAATTTACCTAATTTCATGTGAGCAGCCATTGAACTTGCTTCTTGCGAAACGCCTTCCATCAAGTCGCCGTCGCCACAAAGAGAATAAGTATAGTGATCTACCACTTTGAAGTTTTCTCTGTTATATGTTGCTGCCAAGTGAGCTTCTGCCATTGCCATACCTACAGCCATAGCGATTCCTTGTCCTAACGGTCCAGTTGTTGCTTCTACTCCGTCAGTATGATTGACCTCTGGATGTCCAGGTGTTTTTGAATCCCATTGACGGAATTGTTTTAAGTCATCGATTGTGACTTGATAACCTGATAAATGTAGTAAGCTGTATAACATTGCCGAACCATGTCCTGCGGATAAGACAAAACGGTCACGGTCAACCCAATTTTTTGAAGTCGTTGGGTTCACTTTCAAATGTTTCGTCCAGAGTGCATATGCCATTGGGGCTGCCCCCATTGGTAACCCTGGGTGTCCAGAATTTGCCTTTTGAACTGCTTCAATACTTAATGTACGGATCGTGTTAACGCCAAGTTGGTCGATTTTGTCGAACAAAATAACCCCTCCTATTAATTTAGGTTTTTTTTACCTTTATTTCTTACTTACTAATTTTATTAGATACGTCTAGAAAAAGCAATGTTTTTTAGTAATTATTACTGAAACTTATTTCCTCGACGATGTAAGCCTTTTTCACGTTGGATTTCTTTCAATTTTTCTGGAGTGACATCGTTACCTTCTGGATCAACGATTTTCATCCCTTCGATATGGTGTCGCATCCCAGAACGAAAAGCAGACAGATACTCTTCTCTTAACGCCAATTGTTCTTTTTCTTCGTCAGCTGTTAAGCCTTCTGTTTTCTTTTTTTGGGCCAGTTCGTTGATGCGGGTAATTTTTTCCGGTGATAACATAGCAAGTCCTCCTTTTTACTCTACTTCATATTATATAAAAATCACGAAAAAAACAACTAGTATAAAATATTTTAAATACGAACATTTGTTTGAAAGAAGTAGTTTTATGTGGTACTATTTAATTATTAATTGAAAGAAGGTGTACTCTGTGGCCCGACAAACCGAAACCAGACAAATCGAAGTCTTACGATATATCCACGAGCAAGTTTCCCAAAAAGGCTACCCACCAACTGTTCGGGAGATCGGAGAAGCGGTTCAGCTTTCTTCTACCTCCACAGTTCACGGTCATCTTGCACGATTGGAAAAAAAAGGATTTATTCAACGTGATCCTACGAAACCACGTGCAATCGAATTAACAAAACAAGGATTAGCCAAAATAGGGGTAAAACCTTCCACGATTCCAGTGCTTGGTGTGGTCACTGCAGGTGAACCGATTTTAGCAGTTGAAGATGCGTCCGATTTCTTTCCGATCCCTCCTAACCTTTCTTCTGAAGATGGAAGCTTGTTCATGTTGACGATCCGCGGAGAAAGTATGATCAATGCAGGAATTTTAGACGGAGATAATGTAATTGTCCGTAAACAAGAAACTGCCCAAAACGGGGATATCGTGATTGCAATGACCGCCGAAGATGAAGCGACTTGTAAACGATTCTATAAAGAAAAAAATCATTTTCGTTTACAACCGGAAAACGATCTTCTTGAACCGATCATTTTAGATCAAGTCTCTATTTTAGGTCGAGTCGTTGGGCTCTACCGCAGTCATATCTATTAAAGACGATTTTTTTTACTAGACTTAAGTGAAGGTCTTACTCGCATACTCATTTATTTGCAGTAACTGCTATATCTATCAATAAAGACTGAAAAACCCGGGGCAAAGTGTCTCGGGTTCTTTAATGGGCATTAAGATGGATAAACGATGATTAAGTGTCCATAAACGGCCTGAGTTTTTTCTCTTGTGCTTTCCTCACTCCTTAAATAAAATGCACCGATCTCCTACTTTTTTGTCGATCTTTGTCGTATTTCCATTTCGATTTTTTTCATTTGGTACCACTACAATCGTCATTTACCTACCATGATCTGCGGCATGATTTAGATCAAATACAGCTAACTGCTTTGAATACGGTAAATAAGCAAATGACCTGTGCTGGTTTAAAAAAATTCTGAGTATTACACACATAGATTTCGATCTTTTTTGTTCTTCCCTCTTTACAAAACGAACAAAAGTTCGTATACTAATTATACGAACTTTTGTTCGCATAAAATAATGAGGTGAGAAATCATGAAATCAATGAGACGTCTTGGCTTAGTATTAATGGTATTATTTTTAGGCATTATTATTGGTAATTTTGGTATGCGTACAGCATTGTTGATCTTTGTTCCGTTGTTTGCTTTATGGTTTATGTTGTGGGATGAAAAGAAATACCGTCAGTCTGAACGGCGTCGGATTCATGATGACACTTTTTATCCAGACTCCTATTATCGATCGAGACACTCTTGATCTTGACCCATAAAGAATCCTGAATAACGAAATAAAAAAACACATATGTAAGAGTCAGAAAACGGCTCATGCACAAAAAAGTAGTCGATTGTTCCCCCCCATCAAAAAACAATTGACTACTTTTACAAATACACCTGCACAAACTAAAAATAGTGAGCAAGCGTACTTGGGATTGCTTGACAAAAAAGAGAGTGGGACAATTAGTCAGAAAAAATCTGATTAACGTCCCACTTCTTTTTACATTTATTTTTAATGTTTATTAAGCAAAAAATCGTTTAATATTCCATCAAGGTGATCATATCATATCCTTCGATTTTTTCACGACCATCTAAGTCCATTAGTTCGATCAAGAAAGCACAGCCAACAACGACACCGCCCAATTTTTCTACTAATTCGATCGTTGCTTTGATCGTTCCCCCTGTAGCCAATAAGTCATCACAAATCAAGACTCTTTGTCCAGGTTGGATCGCGTCTTTATGGAGTGTCAATGTATCTGTACCGTATTCCAGTCCGTAAGTTACTTCGATCGTTTCACGAGGCAACTTCCCTTTTTTACGTACAGGTGCAAATCCAACTCCTAATTCGTAAGCTACAGGACAGCCAACGATGAATCCTCGCGCTTCTGGTCCTACAACCATATCGATTCTTTTTTCTTTCGCATAATCTACGATCTGTTTCGTTGCTTCTCTGTAGGCATCTCCATCAGCCATAAGGGGCGAGATGTCACGAAAAATAATTCCTTTTGCTGGATAATCAGGAATACTTGCAATATATTTTTTTAAATCCACTATTTGTCTCCTCCTAGGTTGTTAACCTTTTTTTAATAGAGGGAATATCACTTAACAATAAGAATTCCTCTACTTTGATTTTTTTTATTCGTTGCTGATAACGCACGCTATCAGTCAACGGATGACTTTTGGGATTAGCGATCTTTTGCAAAACGCCATCTTCTATTGTAACAAATTTCAATTCAAAAAACACCTGAATCATAAAAATTAATAATTTTTGTGGTATTTTTAGATATTGAGCAATTGAGCCTAATTTATAGCGAATATCTATTTTTTCTTGTGTATGGATCAGTTTGAACAATTTGGCATATTGTTCTCTTGAACCAACTCCATTCAAATAAGCTTCTTCATAAGAAATCCCTAATAAGTACATTCGATCGAAAGAACCAAAGGCAAGGATTTCTTTTAATATTTCTAAATCATTTGGACAATCAACTACCAGCAAGGAATGATATGAATTATCGTGGATCAACTGCTTGATATGTTCCCCACTTTCGAACACGTGGACATTGTCTGTAGCCAGTCCAGAGATTTCTTTTAAAGAAGAGCGATCAAACGCAAGATACAATGTTTGTGGATCAACTTTCGTTAACTGACGGTATCTCTTTGAACGCCAATCAAAAATTTGAAATCCATCAACAACAAAGTCTGATACCAGCAATTGCGGTTTTTTCCGACCGTTCCATTCATTGATAGCTAATTTCCCAACGATATCCACTGGATTATTTAACAGCTCAGCTTCTTGGTCGCCAAAACCAAATGCTACCGCATCTAACGGACTAGCTTCTTCCATCAATGTTAACTTCAAATGTTGCTGACTCGTACCAATTCTTTTCACATTTTCAGCCAAGATTTGGCGAAACAGAAAGTGAGGTACCGCATTGTCTGTACCATATGGTGCAAGTAACTTTAATTCATTAAGCAATTCAATGGTTACATCTTTGGGTGTAAGGACTTCGTCGATCGGTAAAGCTGCGCCTTTTGTCAAATCAATTTTTTGTTCGGAAACATACTGATTCATTCGTTTTTGTAGTTCTTGAAGATTATCACTAGGCATCGTTAACCCTACAGCAGCATGGTGTCCTCCAAAGAAAGTAAATAAGTCACGCATCGCATCTAACATTTCATATAGATTCAGGGCTTCGATACTTCGGCCAGATCCTTTCGCTGTACCATCTTCTTTGATCGTTAAGACGATCGTCGGTTTACCAGTGGCATTCATCAGCTTACCAGCTACGATCCCCAACACTCCCTCATGCCACCCAGGATGGGCAAGAAGGTGGATCTGATTCGTTTCATCAATCATTTCCAATGCTTCTTGGGTAATTTTTTCAACGACTGCTTTTCTTTCTTCATTGATCGTGTTGAGTTTTTTGGCATACGTGAGTGCCGCTTCCTCATCAAAGGTAGCTAGCATCTCGACAGCTGGATTAGGATCACCCATTCGGCCAATCGCGTTGAGCCGAGGGGCAATTGAAAAGCCGATGGTCGTTTCATCTGCTTCTTTCATAGAGACGCCACTTTCATTAAATAAAGCTTGTAAACCGATCCGTTCGGTTTCTTTGATCGTATCTAACCCTAAAGCAACAAGTGTGCGATTTTCGCCTGTCATTGATACCAAGTCTGCAATCGTTCCAATCGCCACTAAATCTAAAAATTCAGCAGGAGGTTCTTCTAATAATGCTGTTGCCACTTTAAAAGCTACTCCGACACCTGCTAGATCAGGAAACGGATAATTCCCTTGTGGATGTCGTGGATGCACGATAGCGTAGGCTTCAGGTAATTCACTGGGCATTTCATGGTGATCTGTGATGATTACATCAACACCTGCTTGTTGCGCATAAGCTACGGCATCGTGACCAGCCACACCATTGTCCACTGTAATGATCAATTGCGCACCTGCATCAATTTTTTCTTGATAAACGGCTTTGTTTGGTCCATAGCCATGGATAAAACGATTGGGTAAAAATGTTTCGACATTGGCGCCGAGTAGCTCCAATGTTTCTTTCATCACTGTCGTACTTGTAATCCCATCTGCATCGTAGTCACCATAAACGACTATTTTTTCACCATTGATCACCGCTTCTTGGATTCGACTGATGGCTTTATCCATGTCATGCATTAAGTAAGGATCATGCAATTCTTGATGTTTGGGATTCAAAAATTCTTTTACTTTCTCTACATCACGATAGCCTCGTTGCCAAAGTAATTTGCCAATAAAAGGCGATAGATTCTCTTGCTTTATACTTTGAAGAAACATTTCAGTCGGTTCTGATTCACTTAATTGCCAATCATAAATTGCTTGTCTCACTTGCTCACCCCTAACCTAGTTATTATAGCAAACGAAAAGTTTAAAAAAAAGAAGAAAGATAGCCACAAACACATTAAAATGGTCTTCAAAAAGTCGTTACTCACTTTTTGAAGACCATTTGACAAACCCGAAACTCAGCCTTTAACTTCTCAGCCAAATATGACAATGGTTCCTGCCATCTTTTATTTTGGTCTCGTTCATGAAACTTTAGTCAAAATAATTATAGCTTTGCTTTGCTGAAATTTTCTGCGTATCAGATGTTGACGACTGTGCTTGTTGTAGTTGTTTTTTCGTTGCTTGTAATTCTGCCTGATAAGCAGCTTCTAATTCTGCTCGTTCATTTCGGAATGTTCGTTGTTGTTCTTCCTTTGCTTCAGCAATTTTCTTATCAAGATTCTCTTGATAATCTGATAGTTCCTGCTTTAATTGTTTGATTTGTTTTTTCTGTTGCCATAAAGTGGTTGATGCAGTAACAAAAACAATCAATGCACCAATAATCGCCGAACCAATGATAACTAAAATCAATGGTGCAGAAAATGAAGCAATCCCAAAGTTAACAGGAACATTTCTGTTGTTTAATACAGCAAATACGACAATAATCAAGACAAGCAAAAATCCAATAATCACACTACTTTGTTTTTTCATACTCTTTCACCTACTTTTTATTAAAAATCCCACTTGCGAGGTAGTCGCCAATAGTCGGAAAGAGAGTGTAAAATTTAGCCGCTATTTCAAGAAGGACAGGACGATTCACTTCACGCTTTGGATGTTCCATTGTTCGTACAATTGTTTTTGCTAGTTTCTCCGGTTCTAAAACAAGTTGACTAACTTTTTCTAAATAACTGCCGGTAGGATCAGCTTTATCAAAAAATTCAGTAGCAACCGGTCCTGGATTCACCGTAGTGACTGCCACTCCAAGTGGTCTTAATTCTAATCGTAAGGCATTAGAAAAGCCTAAGACAGCAAATTTTGTTGCTGAATAGATCGTTGATTTCGCCGTCGCCATTTTCCCAGCCATTGAAGCGATATTGATGATATGTCCTTGCCTTCTTTCAGACATATCAATCGCAAATTTTTGGGTTAAGACCATCATACCTAGTACATTTACTTCAAACATATCGTAAGCTTTTCCTAAATCGAAAGTTAAAAAATCTTCAAAAATGCCAAAGCCGGCATTATTGACTAACACATCTACACGTCCGACTGTTTGCATCACTTGTTCATAGAGCCGATCGACGCTGTCAGGATCACTCACATCTACTGGAAAAGCATAGGCTTCCTTTCCGCTTAATCTCTGACATTCTGCTTTAACCTCATCAATCAATTGGTTGCGTCGAGCACAAGCAATGACGATAGCACCTTTTTTTGCAGCTTCATAACAGATTTGAGCGCCCAATCCACCAGAACTACCGGTAACTAAGACAACTTTATTTTCTAAATTCATTCTTTTCCTCCTCACGAAATGGAATATCGACAGTATCAAAATCTTTCATGATCCTTGTATTTGCAAAGACCTCACGTGCCTCTTCTTCTAGCTCTTGCGCAGCTTTTCCTAAATAGCGCGCACTGATATGGGTTAATAACAAACTTTTCGCTGCTGCTTCTTTAGCTACTTCAGCCGCTTGATAAGTCGTCGAATGGAAGTAGTTCTTTGCCAGCTTGGCTTCATTTTTGTTAAACGTACTTTCATGAACCAAAACATCACAGTCTTGGGCCAACACGACTGAATTTGCTGTCTTCCTCGTATCACCTAAAATCGTAACGATCCGCCCTTTTTTGTCTGGTCCCACAAACTGCTTCCCATCCACAACCCTTCCATCAGGTAATTGAACAGATTCTCCTTTTTTCAACTTTCCATATATTGGTCCAGCCGGAATATTCAGTTCTTGTAATTTTTCAACTTGAAGCTCTCCTTTATGGTCATGTTCCACAACCCGAAAGCCATAGCTGGCAATTCCATGATCTAATTTTTTAGTATAGACAGAAAAATGCTGATCTTGAAAAATCGGCTGATCTTCAACTAACTCGATGAATTTCAACGGATAGCCTAAACGTGTTTGCGAAACAGCTAACGAAGTTTTGACAAATGTTTCGATTCCTTTTGGTCCGTAGATTTCCAGGGGCGTATCTCCCCCTTGGAATGAACGACTGCTTAACAAGCCTGGCAACCCAAAGATATGGTCACCATGTAAGTGAGTAATAAATATCTTTTCAATCTTTCTTGGACGAATGTTGGTACGTAAGATTTGCATTTGCGTTCCTTCACCACAGTCAAATAACCAGACTTCATTTCTTTCATCCAAAAGTTTTAATGCAATACTGGTAACGTTTCGATGTTTGGCAGGTACCCCTGCACCAGTTCCTAAAAATTGTAATTCCATAATCTACCTGACTTTCTTTAAACTCACTATTAATTTTATGGGAAATGTGTCGGATAATCAACCGAAAGTCCGTATTGCTTCCTAAATAATTGCATTTTTATTGGTACTAAAAAAAGAAAAACGCCTTTTTCACGCGTTTCTCTTTCTTTATTCTGTTCGTTTCTTTATTGAGGATGTTTGTCTTTCCACGATTTCCGTGCCGTTTCTTGTGTTTGTTTTTCGACTTCTTTGGCAGCGTGGACGTCTTCTTCGACCTCTTCATAATCTAAGCGAGTAATTTCGCCACCTAAATCCATCATGACTAATTGGTTCAAAGGACGATTATCTTCTTCTTCAGCAATCAAAATCAAACCGGTTGCTCCTTCGCCAATTTTATTGCCCACAAAATCAAAAACTGTCTGAGCATCTTGGATTTCCTTGGCATCCTGCGTAGCACCGATCATCCCGCCAGCAAACCAGCCTAAAAGAATCCCTAGTGGGCCTCCCAAGACACCGACTAACATTCCGATTAAACCACCTTTTGAAGATTTATTGTTTCCAGTAAAATCCAAAAAATCCTCTATTTTGAATTGATGCGTTCCATTAGGATCGTGACTAATCACTGCCATTTGTTCACCCTTGATGGCACGAGAAGCGTGTAATCGTTTGATTTCAGAAAATGCTTGGTAAGCTTGACTCTCTACAGGGAAATTCAAAATAATCACTCGTTTGCTCATAAAAACACTCCTCTATTCATTTTCTTTATTCTAACTTTTATTTTAAAAAAACAAAAGGAAAAACCCTTTAATAAATAACACATAAGAAATATAAATTTTTCCTATTAAAAAATCTTTCTGAATACTATTGGTGATAGCTTAAAAATTTTTACCAAAAGACAAATCCTACCATTGCTTAAACCAAAAAAGCGCCAAACCATTTTTCTGGTTTGACGCTTTGTTGATATTGAGTGTTAACATGGGCTCTTTTCATGAGCATGCGTAATCTTATTCGACAAACTCAAATTCAAATTCACCGATTCTCACTAGATCGCCATCTTTTGCTCCACGGGCACGTAAAGCTTCGTCAACGCCCATTCCTCTCAACTGACGAGCAAAACGCATAACAGTTTCATCGTGATCGAAATTCGTCATTTGGAATAGTTTCTCAATTTTTTCTCCTGATAAGATCCAAGTAGCATCAGGATCGCGATCGATTTTAAATTCTGGCCCTTCTGGATTGAATCCATATTGAACTGTTTCTTCTTCGATTTCTTCATCATATAACGGAAACTCTGGTGTTACTTCTAGAAGATCCGCTGTCGCATTCAGCAATGGATCAATGCCTTTTCTTGTTACCCCTGAAACTGGAAAAATCGGCATATCGTCTGCAAATTCATCTGTTTTTTCTTTATTAAGCTGCTCTTTGAATTTTTTCAAATTTTCTTCTGCGTTTGGCATGTCCATTTTATTGGCTACAATTATTTGAGGTCGTTCCAATAAACGAAGATTATAAGTAGACAATTCATGGTTGATCGCCAAATAGTCTTCGTAAGGATCTCTGCCTTCCATCCCACTCATATCAATCACATGTAAAATAACACGAGTACGTTCGATATGACGTAAAAACTGCGTTCCTAAGCCAACACCTTGAGAAGCTCCTTCAATCAATCCAGGAAGGTCCGCTGCTGCAAAACTGCGTCCATCGCTAGTTGTTACCATACCAAGATTTGGTACTAATGTCGTGAAATGGTACGCGCCGATTTTAGGCCGAGCAGAAGAAATAACTGAAAGCAGCGTTGATTTACCTACAGATGGAAAGCCAACCAGCCCAACATCAGCCAAGACTTTTAGTTCTAATTCGATTCTGCGTTCTTGACCTGGTTCGCCGTTTTCTGCAATTTCTGGTGCTGGGTTTCGTGGAGAAGCAAAGCGGATGTTTCCTCGTCCCCCTCGACCGCCTTTAGCAACGACTAAGGTTTGACCATTTTCAATCAAATCGCCTAACAAAGCGCCTGTTTCAGCATCACGGACAGTCGTTCCTTGAGGGACTTTTACATAAGTATCTTCTGAACCCCGACCGTGCATCCCTTTACTCATTCCGTTTTCTCCTGGCTGTGCTTTAAAATGGCGATTGAAACGAAAATCCATTAATGTACGTAAACCTTCATCAACGATCAAAATGACGTCACCGCCACGACCGCCGTCACCACCAGCAGGTCCTCCATCAGGTACATATTTTTCTCTGCGAAAAGCGACCATTCCGTCGCCGCCTTTACCGGCCTTCACATCGATGGTTACTTGATCTAAAAACATGGACATCTTTAAGTCCTCCTATTTTAATTATCTATTATTCATTTGACTGCCTGAATTTCCACAATAAACAAAAGTCTTATTTATTTTATCGGTCAAAAGCTATTTTGTCTATCGTTTCAATTAAACTTTCCAGGTTTTGTTCATTTTTTCTATTCTACTTAAGGAAATTGTTTCAAAGATCTCCTAGTGCTTTTTACCTCTCAGACCATTTTATCACTTTACTTTTGTAAGTATCTTTTTTTGACAAATTTTGTGAACAGGAGGAAAATGACAGTGTATTAATCAAGGATGCGAAGTTTGCACCCTCAATATTACTAAAGGAGGAACTTTTGATTATGACAGTAAAAGTAGGTATTAACGGATTTGGACGTATTGGACGTTTAGCTTTCCGCCGAATCAAAGAAGTATCTGATGATATTGAAGTCGTAGCAATCAATGACTTAACTAGCCCAACCATGTTGGCACAGTTGCTACAATTTGATTCAACTCATGGAACCTATCCCGGTACAGTTACTGCAACAGAAGACTCAATCGTAGTAGATGGTGAAGAAACGCGTGTCTATGCTGAACCAGATGCAAGTAAAATCCCTTGGGTTAAAGAAAACGGGGTCGATATCGTACTGGAATGTACTGGTTTTTATACTTCGGAAGAAAAAGCACAAGCCCATTTGAACGCTGGGGTAAAACGTGTAGTGATCTCTGCTCCTGCTGGTGCAATGAAAACTATCGTATACAATGTAAATGATGATACGTTAGATGCTAATGATAAAATCATTTCGGCAGGCTCTTGTACGACAAACTGTTTAGCACCGATGGCTTATTTCTTAAATAATGAATTTGGTATCGAAGTGGGGACTATGACTACCGTTCATGCTTATACTTCTACACAAATGTTATTAGACGGACCAGTAAAAGGTGGAAATTTACGGGCAGCTCGATCAGCAGCTGACAACACGATCCCTCACTCAACAGGTGCGGCAAAAGCAATTGGCTTAGTTATTCCAGAGCTTCAAGGGAAATTGCAAGGTCACGCACAACGAGTACCTGTAGTGGATGGTTCATTAACAGAACTAGTTTCCATTTTAAAAACAAAAGTGACCGCTGAACAAGTGAACGAAGCGATCAAGAAACATACCGAAGACAATCCATCATTTGGTTACGATGATCGTCAAATCGTCTCTGGTGACGTAATCGGTACCACACAAGGTTCGATTTTCGATCCAACTCAAACAGAAGTCACAACGGCTGGCGATTACCAACTCGTAAAAACCGTTGCTTGGTATGACAATGAATATGGTTTCACTTGCCAAATGATCCGTTTGTTGGAAAAATTTGCTAATCTTTAATCACCAAAAGATCACACGTTTTCAAAGATAGAAAATAGAGACCGTTTGAACGACTCGTTGAGTGGTTCAAACGGTCTCTTTGTCTAGTTCTTCTAAACTGGTTCAAAAAGAACGAGTGATGGTAAAACTTATTCCCTCTCTTGATCAAAGATAGAATTTTTATAAACGTCCCTTATTTGCGAATTACTAGCTCGTGTTTTTTTCACTTTCTTTTGAACAAAGTGTTCCGGATAAGCTATTTTCAATGCTCTTTCTTCTCCTAAATTATTCGCTAACTCTGTATTTTTTCCACTCAATTTCTTAAGATCATTAATATAAACATAACGCCCTAACTGCATTGTACTTGAAAAAATAACAAAATCTACTGCGGCAGAAAAATGATGAAATCCCTGTTTTGATTTTAAATAAGCACTTTGATCAATGATATAATCTGTAACTTTTCCTCCATTGCTAATTAAAGATAAATCCCTTTGAAGGATAAAATCACTTTTGTTCTTATCGTTGCTCTTATTGAGTGCTTGTGCTAGTTCTGATAGGTTAGATTTAGAAATTTCAAATTCATGTACACAAGGTAACAGACCATTTACTTGCGTTCTTTTTTGATAGTAACCTGTGGGATCAACCACTGAAACGATAAAGTTACCGAAAGTATTTTTCCGTATCACACAACCAAGATTCTGTTTTTCATGAGGACCCTTGTCCTTCAACTTGATCTGAATATCATGAGAAGTAACTAGAAAAGAAGTTGGATCTCCTGGCATTAATCGAGAGAGTTCTTGTACAATCGAATTTTTTTCTAACTGATAATACTTACTATATTGAAGTGAACGGCTAATTGCTGCCACTTCATTTGGCAGAACAATCCCTCTTGACTGTTTTAATTGTTCTTCTGCTTTCTCAAATATTTCTTTTGGTTCCCGCAGCTCAGCTAGGTAAATCCCTCTGTCTTCTACTTCTACTGAATCTTGTCTAGACAGCGATTTTCTTTGTTGAGAAGTTGTGAGTATTGTATCTTCAATTTTTGTTTTCCAATTCTTATCCATATTTTCCACTTGTTCAGTTTTATTATGTACAATAACCATCGAATGAAGAAGATCTTCAGAATATTGTAATTGGTTCATCCTCTTAAGTGCTGCGTAATGAAACTCATTCATCAAACGTTTATGATTATTTTGTTGAGTTGCTGGTGTAAGATTGAAGTAATCCATTGGGGGCTTCGTTTGTTCATCAATTGCCTTCCCCTTCTGATCTTGTATTTGACCGTTCTTTTGAACATCCTCATGAATTTGATCAATAGCATTCCCATAAAAAATGTAGTCAACAGTGTAATATAGTTGCGGAAGTAAGAAATGAAATTTTTTTGAATGTGATATATTCTTTGCCGTTTCTTTTATTTCTTGTTTATTCCTAAGATTCTCAAATTTATCCACTAGTGTAGTCATATTCTCATGGCTAGAGTGTAATGGCGTGCCCAATAGATTGGCTAACTCTTTGGTTTTGTCTTGATCGATTGCGCATTTGCGAATCGTGAGCTCTTGGTCATTCGAAGTTACCAATGTAACGAGATATTTATTGTTTTGATTTTGGATAATTGCTCCTGTTAAACTAGTGTATACAGGCTCATTTTCAGTGGTGTCCTTAATCAACTCTTTTTCCTCTTTATGTAACGGTCTCCCACTTAGGAGTGGTAATACGAGAAAACGAGCTTCATCTCCACTTAAGTGTAAAAGTTCCTGTTCTATTTTTTGTGTATCTTGGATAGCATCGCTACTCCGTTCGAATGAATCGTACATTGTAAACTGACCCTTTTCTTCAGCTAAACTTGTTATGTTAGGATCGTCACTCACATTGATCATATGACTCCAATTTTTCAAATACTCTTTAAACATCGCTTTCGTCTCATTCAAATCAGGAATATGCCGAATATCTCCAACTGGAAGATCAAAAAATTGTTCATACATTTTGAAATTTCCAAATTTGTCTTGCTTATTTACTTCAATCGAAGGTTTTTTTTTGAACAAACGTTTTGTACGGTTCACAATTGAATGTTTAGTATCTTTAGAGGATATTGAATTGACTAATAATCGTGCGCGCAAAGCTTGTTCTAGTTCTAGTTTATTTGCCAGTGGCATTTTTTCGCTCCCTTTCTTGAGATCATTTTTTATAATAAAAATCGTTTTGTGCGGTTGATTTGCTTTCTTTACGAAACGATTTTATATCCGTTTTTATGTCAAAAAGGCTCCTAAATTCATTTTCTCTATTTTCATTCTTCACAATGTATTTTTCGATAATGACAGAAAGGTTCCTCTTTGCCTATTCTTGATTTTCGTTCGTTTTTTTGTCTGATTTATGTAAAATTCTCAACTATATATGTAAGCAGTCACCCATATTTCTATTGTGAACGGATGACTGCCGGTAAATAAAAAGAATGAGTTCTCTCTATTAGAATCCTAAAATTATTTTTGTATTAGCTATTAGCAAACAACTTATTGGACATATTTTGCTAAAAACTCTTTGACGGTTTGCTGATACTTTTCTGGGTCTGCCTGATACGCTTTTGCGTGTTCGGCTCCCTTGACCACGTATTTTTCTTTTGGTCCCTTAGTTGCAGCATATACTTTTGCTAACATATTATAGGGAACGAATGTATCCGCATCACCATGGATAAATAACATTGGTTTCGTATTTTTAGTTAATTGATCAACGGCACTTGCTTCCCCAAAAAAATACCCTGCTCGAATTTTTGTAATCAAGCTAGTCACTTGGATCAATGGAAAAGAAGGTAAGTTGAACATATCTTTTAGTTGATATGCAAGTTCTTCATCAACTGACGAATACCCACAGTCTTCGATGATCGCTTTCACGTTATTTGGTAGCTTCTCACCGCTCGTCATCATCACAGTTGCAGCACCCATACTTACTCCATAAAGCACGATTTGTTGCGACTGCCCTGTTTCTGCTATGATTTTATCGATCCATTGGACGTAATCTTTTCGCTCTGGCCAACCGAATCCGATATAATCCCCTTCACTACGCCCGTGGCCTCGAGCATCTGGAACTAACACATTGTAGCCTAAATCATGAAACATTTTTGCATAATTTGCCATTGTTTCTGCATTCCCCATATAACCATGGGCAACAATAACTGTTTTATCACTTTTCTTTTCTGCTGGCAGATAGATCGCAGACAATTTCAAATGATCTGTTGATGTTAGATGCCAGTAAGTGCGATTCTCTTTCTGATTGAACCACTTTGTCGCCTCGTTTTCTTTTGTTGTTTGAGAAGTTCCCGGCGTATCGTTTTCTAAAAAATCCTTTTCTGATGGGACAACTGCATAATTATAAAAATAGTTGCCTGCAAATAATAGAACCACTATCACGACAATAGCAATTCCGATTACTATTTTTGTCAAAAGTTTCATCGCTTTCCTTCCTTATTCCATTATTAATACTAATTCTTGATTAAGTATAAACAAAGAAGTTATTCGATGCAATCCTTCCAAGAGTAAATATAAAGCTCCACATCACCCATTTCTCTTCAAATTTCATTATAAATGGTTGAAAAAAAACCATCTTCACACAACTAATCTATCAAGATCAGTCTTGTTATCTCAGAGACATAACATCTTGACAAATTATTTAGACTAATCAATTTTTCAATCATTTTTACAAAAAAACTTCAAAACCAGTAGAATTAACCGGCTTTGAAGTTTCCCCGATGGTTCTTAGCTTTTAAACAAAAATAGTTTAAAAGTTAGGAACCATTATTTTTTATTTTCGATCATTTTAAAACTTGACCACGGTTTTAAGAAGTCTAATAAGAACAATTCATCTTCTGAAATACGTCCGACTACATTCACACGACCGTCATTTTTCATCTCTTTTAGCGCAATTTGAGTTTCACCTTTGTATTGGTCATACCCCACATTATCAATCAAGACATCCCCGCGAGACATGTCCCGGGTATTATGTGGTGGGAATGGTTTATCTTTATAGTAGATCCGTGTCATTGTTGAACGAAGGATATATTCTGAACGATCACCACGATAGCTGTGGAGATTATCAAACAAACAAATCCGTTCATCTTCGGTGATATCTTCTTCAACATCTACTTTCAATGTTGGATAATCTGCATTAAATGCTTCTGCCATCGCTTTTAGTTCTTCCTCGCTCGCATAAGCATTGCCGATAGAAATATCATCGATCAAACCCGTCAGCATCAAGTGCTTGACTTGTGTAGAAATCTCTAAGTTTCGATGATCTTCAAGCGAACACAAACCGTCTTGCGTTGGCCATGGTCCGAAATCAGCGGTTTGAGAATTAACGAATGCCATTGTATTCAAATTATAATTTCTAAATTTTTCTGAGCAATACACAAAATGATCATAACTCAAACCAGAATAGCGATGAGGGTAAAAATTATGAGACCCTAACAAATTATTAGTATTCGGAGAATAACTCATGATGTTGTCAACATAACTAGTTCCAGAACTCATATTGATCTCAATCTTAATACCGTATGGATTACGTGTCATTTTTGCTTCTTCAGCTCCCGTAAACCCGATATCTAAACGGATGCCGTACGCTCCCATCTTATGAAAAAAGGAAAGATCATCATAGGATATCCCTAATTGTTCAAATAATGCTGAATTGATATCTACCATAACTTCCATTCCTAATTGGTTCGCATATTCCACAACTTTAGAAAAATCAGCTAAAACCTTTTCTTTGTCATCTTCTATTTGTAATAAGCTAGTAAATACACGTTTGAATCCATATTTATGTGCTAAATCCAAATATGCTTTGTCCTTTTTGAACGTTGAACGTTCCGGATAAATCGAAATACCTAATTTTCCCATCAGTTGAATCCTCCCAAAATCTTTTTTGTATCCACTTACATTATAACAAAAGCGCTTTAAATGGTCTACACCTTTGAGAAAAGTGATCATAAACGAAGAAATTATGAGAAAAAGAATAGGTAAATTGATCATTATTTGTTATCATTATAGATAACAAACTGATTATCTTTGAAAGGAACCAAAAATGAAAACAAAAAAACTTCTTTTAAGTATGGGATTGGTTGCAACCCTACTATTTGCAGCAGGGTGTAATCAAAGTGAACCAAAAACAAACACTTCTGAAACAACAAGTTCAACAGAAAAAACAACGGAAAGCAGTACAAAAGAAAGTGTCGATTTAAACGCACTCCCTCTTCCTCAATTGAGCAATGAGGTCGCTGCCAATGAAGATCTGGTTGAGATGGTCACATCAAAAGGGACAATCAAAATGAAATTATTCCCTGAATTGGCCCCTAAAGCAGTTGAGAATTTTATGACACATGCTAAAGATGGCTATTACGATGGCTTGACTTTCCACCGAGTGATCAAAGATTTCATGATCCAAGGAGGCGATCCTAAAGGGGATGGTACTGGCGGTGAAAGTATTTGGGGCAAAGGATTTGAAACTGAAATATCTAACCAGCTTTACAACATCCGCGGAGCTTTATCCATGGCACGTGCCCAAGATCCTAACAGTAATGGGAGCCAATTTTTTATCGTCCAAAACTCAGATGATATGCATGACGGACTATTAAAAGATGATTACCCTCAAGCAATCATCAATGCGTATAAAAATGGTGGCTATCCTAGTTTAGATGGTGAATATACGGTCTTTGGACAAGTCATCGAAGGAATGGACGTTGTAGATAAAATCGCAGAGGTTGAAACAGATGCCTCAGATAAACCAAAAGAAGCGGTTAAAATTGAAAAAATCAATATTTTACAAGAAGCGAAAGAATCATAAGACGAATCATTAAGTAAAAGCCGAAGAATAACGAAAGGTATTCCATTGCCCTTCGCTGTTCTTCGGCTTTTACTGATAACTGGGTCCTTGTAAATTCTGCTTTTATAAAAAAAGCCGCTTTACCCAATTAAGCATCTTTGTTCACAATAAAAGTAAACTCACACTCACAAACTTTTTTATCCTCGACATAAGCCGCAGATAAAGCGGTCCCTACTGCACCCTTCATTTTTGTGATTTCAAAATGACATTTCATCACGTCACCAGGAACCACTTTCTGGCGAAATTTCGCTTTGTTAATCCCACCGATATACGCTCTTTTGCCTAAAAATTCTTCTGATTTTAAAATCAGAATCGATCCAGCTTGCGCTAAGGTTTCTAGAATCAATGCACCAGGCATTACTGGATTATCAGGAAAGTGTCCTTGGAAGAAATCTTCATTGATCGTTACATTTTTCGTTGCGACGATTTTCTTTCCTGGTTCTAAGGTATCGACATAATCGATATAGCATATTGGATAACGATTGGGAATCAAGTCCATTACTTCAGTAGCTGATAATACGTAAGACATAATATACTCCTTCTTTTGGCTAATTGCCTTGATTATTACTTTGATTATCAAAGTATCATATTCTTAAATTTTTAGCAATCTTTTTTTATTATTAAAAAAAATAGTTTGACAATCAAAGCATTTTGACTAATAATAGAAAATCAAGAGGTTATTATTTTGCAATTATTGTTTATTATACAACCTATTAAATCTTTTTAAGATCAAAGGAGTGTCAATATGTCTTTTTTAGAAGGAAAGAAAATCGTCATTATGGGCGTCGCAAATAAGCGTAGTATTGCTTGGGGTTGTGCCGAAGCAATGATGAAACAAGGTGCTGAGATCATCTATACTTATCAAAATGAACGCATGAAAAAATCATTGCTTAAATTAGTCGGCGAAGATGCCTTTACGGTGGAATGTGATGTATCAAGTGATGAAAGTATTGAAAAAGCAATGGATGCAATCGGCGAATATGCTGGAGAAATCCACGGCCTAGTACACGCGATCGCATACGCAAACAAAGAAGAATTATCAGGAAACGTATCCGATATCTCACGTGATGGCTATCAATTAGCGCAAGATATCAGTAGCTATTCATTAATCGCTGTAACAAAATATGCACAAAAGTATCTAGCACATAACAGCGGAATTGTAAGCATGTCTTATTTAGGATCAGAACGCGCTATTCCTAACTACAACATGATGGGAATTGCAAAAGCATCTTTAGAAGCAGCCATCCGTTACTTAGCTGCAGAACTATCTCCTAAAGGCATTCGTGTCAACGGTATTTCAGCTGGGGCGATCAAAACATTAGCGGTTACTGGCGTGAAAGATTACCAAAAATTGATCCAATTATCTGAATCACGTACACCAGATCAACAAGGTGTGACGATCGAAGAAGTCGGGAATGCCTGTGCCTTTTTAATTAGCCCATTATCAAGCGGAATGATTGGCGACATTGTTTATGTAGATAAAGGTGTCCACTTATCTTAAGAGAACCCTATTTACTTTAGTCATCCCATTTAAAACAACACGAATCGCTTTTTATTTAAGTAAGATAACGGAAAAATTCGTTTAACACTAACGAACTCACCGGTTTCAAATAAACTTTAAACGACGACCTACTATTGATAGGCTTATCAATATTGGGTCGTCTTATTTTGATTGATCCCTAAAGAAAATATGAGACCCAGACGATGATACGCATGAAATATGCCTATCTAGATTATTGTGGCAGATTACAAGCCATTTGATTGTTAAAATATAAATAGTTTATATTTTAATATGAGTGAAATTGTATCTTCTATTTGGTGATGGATAAACTCTTCTAAAGTAGTATGTGGCAAGAAAGCTTGTAAAACTAATTTTATAAAAAAACTAGGACAGATCATCTATATCTGTCCTAGAAATCGTAGTATCTCTTTTTTACTAGATTATACTGTTGTTTATTCGACTACTTCGATCCAACCCTCAGGCGCTTCTACATCGCCAAACTGGATCCCTGTCAATTCATCATACAATCGTTTAGTTACAGGACCAACTTCTGTTTCGCTATGGAAAACATGTAAGTTATTTTGATAATAGATCCCTCCGATCGGTGAGATGACCGCTGCTGTGCCACACGCTCCTGCTTCGGCAAATTGGTCTAATTGATCAATAAAGATATCCCCTTCGACAGCAGTTAAGCCTAAACACTCTTCAGCCAATTGTAAGAGTGAATATTTCGTGATACTTGGTAAAATCGATGGCGATTGCGGTGTGATAAATTGCCCATCTTTAGTAATACCAAAGAAATTCGCTGCCCCGACTTCTTCAATTTTCGTGTGAGTAGCAGGATCTAAATACACGCAGTCTGAATAATCTAATTCCTTCGCTTGTGTACCTGGCAACAGACTAGCTGCATAGTTCCCTCCTACTTTTGCTGCCCCTGTTCCATTAGGTGCTGCCCGGTCGTACTCTGATACGATAAAGTTCGTTGGTTTCAAACCACCTTTAAAGTAAGCACCAACTGGTGTACAGAAAACGACAAATAAGTACTCTGGCGCTGGGTGCACACCAATGTTTTCACCGACACCAATCAGAAAAGGACGTAAGTATAATGTTGCGCCTGTTCCATAAGGTGGTACAAATGCTTCGTTCGCTTTGACTACGTCTTTCACAGCTTCAATGAACATTTTTTCTGGTACCATCGGCATCAATAACCGTCTAGCACTTTGATTCAAACGACGGCTGTTTTGATCTGGTCGAAAAAGATTGATCTTGCCATCTTTTCTTCGGTAAGCTTTTAATCCTTCAAAGCATTGTTGTCCATAATGAAGCGCTGGAGAACCTTCATGGATTGTTAAATAGTTGTCTTCCGTCAATTCTCCTTTTTCCCATTGACCATCTTTCCACTTTGCAACGTAACGCCAAGGAGTTTTGATATATGAGAAACCTAAATTATTCCAATCCAATTGCATATTCATTCCACCTATCTTTGTTTTGTGAATATTTTAGCACTATCCTTGAGGTTTGTCATTTTATTTTTTGGAAAATTTCTGAAATTTGAAACAGTTTTGCTGATTTTCTTTTTCCCTTGTTCTTGTTACAATACAGTAGTGAGTATATATTTTAGAAAAGAGGATCTTATGTTTTTACAACTAGCGACAACAGCAACCACTTCCACAGGTGAAACATTAACTGACCAAGCAGTCCACCAAGTGAATGCTTTTCAACGTTTCTGGAATACGATCGATTGGGATGCAATTTTTGCAACCTTCATCCAAAAAGGACTTTATTTAGTTTTTTTAATTCTTTTATTTGCCATACTCAACCGTGTTGGAAAATATTTAATTGATAAATCTTTTAAACAATATTCTAAGAAATCGGTTTTGAATGAAAGTCGTTTAAAAACGTTACACAGTCTGTTAAATACGATTTTCCAATACACGATGGGTTTTTTCTTTATTTATGCGATTTTATCCGTCATTGGTGTTCCGATTGGTTCATTGTTGGCAGGAGCGGGAATTGCTGGGGTAGCAATTGGATTGGGCGCACAAGGCTTTATGAGTGATGTGATTACTGGCTTTTTCATTATTATGGAACAACAAATGGATGTCGGAGATTATGTAAAATTAGCAAATCTGTCAATTGAAGGAACAGTGGCTTCTGTCGGCATTCGGACGTTACAGCTAAAGGCTGTAGACGGTACGGTTCACTTTATTCCCAATCGAAACATCACGACTATCAGCAACCTATCCAGAGCGAATATGCAAGTTCTACTTGATATTCGCATCGTGCCGGAAGAAGGCTATGATTCTATCTACGAAATCATCGATCGTGTAAATCAACGATTAGCTGAAAAATACCAAGACGACTTACAAACTGAACCAACAATTTTTGGATTAGTCGATTTAGGGAACAGTAATTTTGCGATTCGAACCATTTGTTATGCCTTGAATGGAAAACAATTTGTTTTGAAAGAAGAATTTTTGAGTTCTTATGTAAAAGAATTGACAACAGCAGGATTTACCATTCCTAACAGCCCGATCAGCTTGAAATAAAAAAGATTGAGACGATTCCTTACGCTTTCCATTAAATGACCTTAATGGAGAAATAAGTGTAATCAGTCTCAATCTTTTTTGCTTTAATCGTTAACTAACGATGTCTAACTTTTCTTTTAATTCTTCGACTTTAGGCGAAACAATGTTTCGTCGTTCCAATTCATGCACCATATAGTTGACTGCCTTTAGTAGTTCTTTTCGAGTAATGATCCCTTTAAAAACTTTGTCTTCTGTAACAACCGGTAGAAAAGGTGAATCAACTAATAAATGGAGAACTTCTTCTAGTTCCCAATTTTCATCGATCGTTGCAACATTCGTTTCCATTACATCTGCAACGGTTAGTCCTTCTAATGGGTCCATGCTGATCGTTTGTAGATCGATCATTTTATTGACGACATCAGATAAGCTAACTAATCCCACAAAACGGTCATCTTTTCCTAGTACAGGGATCTTCGTATAACCTACTTTCGATAAAACAAGCAAACCATGTGATAATGGATGTTGATACATGACATTCGCTACATTTTCAGCTGAGATCAAAAAAGTCTCTCGATTTTGTAGCAATAACTCTCTTACAATCGGTCCAATCATTGGAGGGCCTCCATTTCAATTTCATTTCAACATTATTATTTTACCGAAAACGGATGCAAAATTCATATAAAAAATCGAGATTTTAGTAAAAATTAGAGATTTTTTGCTTACAAGGAAAAAGTGAAAGCCAGTTCCTCGACAGGTTGATGCGCTCGATTATAATATTGAACATTGACTTGTTCTCCACTGTGTTCAATCAAGGCATAAGAAGGGATTTGGATCGGTCCTCGTGGTTGCGAAATGCTTCCAGGATTCAAATACAAGACCCCTTCTACTACCTCACAACCAATTTGATGCGTATGACCAAAAAAGACCATTGTTGCTTGGTTGGCTTGCGCTTCAAGCGCTAATTGAGTAAGACCAAAACGAACATTTGCCAAATGTCCATGAGTGATAAATATTTTATCTTTCCCAGTATCAACCCACTCTTTTTCAACAAATCCCGGTCCGAAATCACAATTTCCCTTGACTACATGGAAGTGCGTCCACAATTGATCTTCTGGCGATAATTCTGAATCGCCACAGTGAAAGAAGAAATCCACTTTCGTTTGATAACGAGCAACTAGATCAGCTAAGATTTCCCGATCACCATGGTTATCACTGACAACTAAATATTTCATTTGTTTTCACCTTCCAACCAGCTTTGCCATACTTGGCTCAATTTTTTCATTGCTTGTGCCCGGTGGCTGACTTGGTTTTTTTCTTCACTTGACATTTCGGCTGCAGTTTCAGTTGAACCGTCAGGAATAAATAGTGGATCATACCCAAAGCCGTTGTCTCCTCTTGGGATTCTTCCTACTTTTCCTGGCCATTGCGCTTCCACCACTAGACTTTCTTTATCCGGTGCAGCAAAAACCAAGGTGCAATGAAATTGCGCCGTTCTTTTCTCATCTAGAATCTCCGTCATCTCATAAAGTAATTTCGCATTGTTTCCTGCGTCACTTTTGTGTTCACCGGCAAATCGTGCAGAGTAGATTCCTGGCATGCCACCTAAAGCATCTACTTTCAAACCAGAGTCATCAGCTAATACAGGTTGATTCAACAAATAAGCAATCGTTTCCGCCTTCAGACGAGCATTTTCCTCAAACGTTGAACCAGTTTCTTCTACATCAGGTAATTCAGGATAGTCAAACAATGTTTTGACTTCATAACCAGCTTTGCCAAACATCGCTTTAAATTCTTCTGCTTTCCCAGCATTTTTGGTAGCAATAACGATCGTCTTCAAATCGTCCTCTCTTTCTGCTCGTTGCTCGAACAAGACATTTTTTTGTTCAAGAATCAATTGCTCAATCGCTGTTTTTCCATAAAAGAGCAGATCGTTTAATTGTTCACCATCAAAGGTTGCTTCTTCCCCAGTTCCTTGAATCTCGACAAATTTGCCAGATTCAGTCATGACTAGATTCATATCGACTAGCGCTGCAGCATCTTCTTCATAATCTAAATCTGCCACACATGTCTGATCGGGTAAAATCCCAACACTGATAGCAGCTAAATGTTCAATAACTGGATCTTCACGTAAAACTTTTGTTTGAAGTAACTTTTCGACTGCTAATTTTAACGCAATAAAAGCTCCTGTGATGCTAGCCGTTCTTGTCCCACCATCTGCTTGCAAAACATCGCAATCAATGATAATACTACGTTCGCCTAACTTTTTCAGATCAACGACCGCTCTTAACGAACGACCAATCAACCGTTGGATTTCCATTGTGCGTCCTGAAAGTTTTCCTTTGCTGCTTTCTCTTCGATTTCTAGTATGAGTCGCACGTGGCAACATGCTATATTCTGCTGTTACCCAACCAGTTCCTGTTTCTCTTAAAAATGGCGGAACGTTTTCTTCAATCGTAGCAGAACAATTGACGATCGTATCACCAAAGTGAATCATAACAGAACCTTCTGGATGTTTAAAAACATTTGTTTCAATCTTTATTTTTCTTAACTGCTGAGGTTGTCTTCCATCGTGACGCATCTGTTATTTTCCTCCTAATTCAATATGCTCAACATTCAACTGATCGAGCATCAACCAATCTTGTGCAATCTCTTTAAAAAGCTTAGCTGAACCAGTCGTATAGAATTGGCATAACGTCCGCCCCTCATTGACTGAATTGCTGATTTCAAAATAGTCCAGCAACATCGAAACTTCCCCGACAGTCTCTGCACCTGAATCGATTAATGTTACACTTTCTCCCATAACGTTTTGGATAATCGGACGTAACAAAGGGTAATGGGTACAACCCAATACTAATGTATCGATTTTCTTAGTAACCAATGGCGCTAGTGTCTGGGCAACGATTTTTTTTGCCACTGACGAATGATATTCATTACTTTCCACTACCGAAACGAATTTTGGACAAGCCAAACTAGTCACGGCAAGTTCAGGTACCTTCGTTTTCAGCGCTGTTTCATAAGCACGACTTTTGATCGTTCCGAGGGTTCCGATAATCCCTACTTGTTTATTTCTTGTTTGTTTAACAGCTGCTCTTGTCCCAGGTAAGATCACACCAATGACTGGAATAGGAAGTGCCGCCTTGATTTCTTCTAAAGCAACCGCAGTAGCAGTATTACAGGCAATCACTAACATTTTGATGTTTTGTTCCACCAAATGATTCGTCATTTCCCAAGTAAATTCGATCACTTGTTCTGCCGGTCTAGGACCATAGGGGCAACGGGCAGTATCTCCAACATATAAGATATTTTCATTTGGTAATTGTTTCAATGCTTCTTTGACCACCGTCAATCCACCAACACCTGAATCAATAAAACCAATCGGGCGATTATCAGTCAATAGTATCATCCTTTTTCTCAATAAATTCTATCTTCCTTATTGTGGACTTTTTAAGGTGATTTTTCAAGTACTACCTTTGTACTTCTATCCATAAAGCTTGAATAGCTCACACAGTCGATCTAAAGAATCACTAGTTTGACTTAATGATCTTAAGTTAGTTGTTTTTAGCAGATGAAGATTGCTCTTTATCTACACTTATCATGAATGATTGCGATTCGTTTTAGAGATACTAGAAGAGACTGAGACAAGTTTTGTCCCAGTCTCTGAGCAATTATGGTTTATCGACTAACTTCAGCTGACCCTTGAGATAAAGAATTCATTTGTTTTATATTTTTGTTTGGTTTTGGTAGAGTATTTTGTTCCGATCCTCGATTACTTAGTCTTTGATTCAATGGTAATGGAACTTGATCTATTGGATTTGGGTTTGTTCTATCTAGTTCGGGAAGCTTACTTAGCAAAGTTGTTTTTCCATTGATTATTTCATTAAGCTCTTTTTTATCTTCGTTAGTGAGAGTAAGCATATAAGGTATATTGCGTCTATTTATTTCATTAAGTTTTCTGCTACCAATAAATTCCGCCATCGTAGATAGCATTTTGGGTTCTACCTTTTGGTTCTCTTTAAGTGCTAATGCAGTGTTCATTGCTCGAGATAACAAAAGCGCGTTGTCATCCACTACTTCAGCTATAGTCTTCCCATTTATTTTAATGTCTGCTTCATTTTCTTGTTTTTTATCTGTTTGTTGTTTCGCTCTTTCTCTGATTATATCCCGAAGTGCTTCTTTTTCTTCTATTCTCATGACAAGATTTGTAATCTCTTTTAAATTAGCATCTGTCTTACTTTCCTGTGTTTTCAATGTGTCTTGTTTTTTTCTGTATATTTTCCGAAGAGTGGCTCGATCTTCTTTTAATAGTTCAAGTTTAGCTATAACCGCCCTTTTCATTTCCTCATCAAGATTTAAATCCATGACCTCATTTGCTATTGCCTCTAGTTTTTCTTCGGAGACAGTGTGGTTCTCTAAAAGTTGGTATTTATTTGTAATAGCTATAGTAGCATCATCTGTTAGCTGCGCTATTAATTCATTCACCTTTAGAAATTGATCATCTTTAAGCCTAGTTAATTCCCTTCTAGTTATATTCAGATCGAAAATAAAGTTATGACACGTACTAGTTTTTAAAGGAATATAATAGAATTTATCAAGGTCTTCAATTAGTGCAGCTTTCGTTTCTTCCGACAAAGGCATGTTTGAATTAAGTCTATGTTTTTCATTAAGATAGTTAATAAAAAAGGTTCTATTATTACTATTTATTTCTATATTTCTTTGTTTTAACAGATTTTTCTCTTCTAGAAGAGATTTTAGATAGGAGGGAATTTCTTCAGTTGAAGCTTGATGATCTTTAGAAAGATCTTTATCCAATGCTGCTGATGTTTCCAGATCAGTACGTTTCTTTTTCGTAAATTTATACTTATTGAATAGTCTATAAAAAAAACCACGCTGATCTTGGGACTGTATGCTAACTTTCTCTTCATTGTTTTTATTTATATTCTGTTCCTTGTCTGGCATGCTGTTTTCTCCTTTGAGATTTTATATACGCTTTATAAATTTATCAGAAAAAAAAGGACATCAAAATTTTTATTTCTAAACAAAGAAATTCTTGGGATTTAATACTATTGCATTTATTCAAAATCTAGATTATCGTTTTTAATCTCTGGGAATATTTGGTCATAAATAGTATTCTCAAAGGATTCTACATCAACAGAATTTTATTTAGGTACTGCTATACCTAACTATTTCTTTAAAAATAATTTTTTGAATATTTGGCATCCACGTGCGGTGATTTGCAAAAATAGTATTACTTTATAAAAACAGAAGAACATGTAGCCTGCAAATTCAAATCAATATCAACATGAAAATTAGAAGCTTTTTGATCAATTTATGAGACAATGTGAAAGAACAAAAAAGCTGAGATAGCATGAGGTACATTCTGACCCAGATTTAATTTTGCGTAACTTATCAGTTCTTATTGACCAAAAACCTTTTTTTAACATATATTAAAACTAATCAAAAAAAAAACGAAAATCAGAATAACTGCTTTTCGTTTTTTCAGCTTGTTCATACGAATACTTTGACCGCACGCTCAAGTTAATTTTTGAACTGTTACACTCTTACTTGAATGTTGCTAAATTGAACACTATCTGATCGTTAGGTGATAATTTAATATCATTTGCTCCTTTTTCCGCCATTTTGCCGTTGATTGTGAACGTCCAATATAATCCTTTATCTTTGTCTTGTGCATGCCCATCAATTGCCGTCACAAAACCATTGTCTTCTTTCACTGAAAACTGTTTTTTTAGTAATTCCAACAAGGTCTGATTTGGTTGGTAAGTAACGTTTTTTGCCGATAGTTCTTTTCCCTCTTCTTGCAAAGTGATGGTCACTTTTTTTGTAGTGGCTTGTGATTGAGCGCTTGATTGTTCTGTCGTGGTAGGTGATTGACAACCAGTCATAACGATCATACTTGATAAAGCAGCTAATAATACTATAAATTTCTTCAAAAAAAACACTCCTATTTATTAATTTGTAAAAAGAATTAACTTAAGTTATCACTTTAAACATTATAGATATGATTCTTAGACAGTTAGATTTTAATTCAAACAGTAAGGTCTGATAATAATTAATGGAATACTTTCCCAGCTCGCTCATAGAATGGTTCTTTAATATGATAAACCACATTGACATAACGTGCCAAGACAAAAAAGAGATCCGATAACCGATTAATCAGTTTATAGCTCATTTGATTCGTTTCTGTTTCTTCCAAAATCAATTCAGTGATTTCACGTTCCGCTCTTCGGGTCACTGTTCGGGCAAGATGGAAATGCCCTGCTACTGGATGTCCACTAGGCAAAATAAATTTGTCGATCACCGGTAGTTTTTCTTGATAAAAATCAATCATTTCTTCCATTTTCTCCAAATCTTTTTTAGTCACGATCCGTTCTTTGACTTCCGTTGGTGTGGCAAAATCTGTTCCGATATCAAATAGTAATCGTTGAAGTTGGATTAATTGTTCGATCAAAAGTGCAAATTTATCAGGATCTAATTCTGCAACGATCGTTCCTACCCAAGAGTTGATTTCATCCACACTTCCATAAGCTCTAACACGAGAAGCTGACTTAGCTAGCCGTTGCCCTCCGATAATACTAGTCATCCCAGCATCACCACTTTTAGTATAGATTTTCATGGTACCATGCTCCTTTTTAAACTTATAATCCACACTTTAGTTGTACTTTACAATGGGTGCAAGTACTGCAACCTCCGATTTCTTCAATTGTACCTTCATGACAAATCGGACAGCGCTCTTCATTCGTTGCTGAGTCGTTTGAAGCTTCTGTTAGCAAAACATCTGGGTGTACCTCTGATGTTACTAGCTCATCGGTAAAACTATTTTCTTCCGCTGATAAAGTCAGGACTTGTGAATCTCGGCTACCGTCAACATATACCGTACCGCCTTTTGCCCCACCTTGATAAAGTCGTTCGTAAATATCAGCTACTTCTTTAACACGATATCCCTTAGGTGCGTTGACTGTTTTGGAAATGGAGCTATCAACCCATCGTTGGATCGTACATTGGACATCCACGTGAGCTTCTGGTGAAAGCTCCATTGCTGAGACAAAGTATTCCGGTAACTCTGAGGCATCTGCCTCTGGATGTTTCGCTAGATATTCGTCAACGATTTCAGCGTGTACTTCAATGAATTTTCCTAAGCGACCGCTTCTAAAGTAGGAAAAAGAGAAATAAGGTTCCAATCCCGTGGAAACACCAGTCATCGTACCTGTCGAGCCAGTTGGTGCAACGGTTAATAAGTGTGAATTTCGGATTCCATAAGTTAAGACACCTTGCCTAATATGTTCTGGCATCTTTTTCATATACCCAGAATGGATAAAACGCTCACGTAATTGTCGTGTTTCTTCTTCGTTCTTACCAACTAAATAAGGAAAACTTCCTTTTTCTTTTGCCAATTCGATCGACGTTTGATAAGCTGTAACGGCAATCGTTTCAAACAATTGATCGACTAACGCATTTCCTTCTTTAGAGCCATACGTTTTGCCGCAATAGATCAATAAGTCGGCTAAGCCCATCACCCCTAAACCAATACGACGTTCCCCTTTTGCTTGTTGCTCATTCTTGTCAAAAAAATAAGGGGTCGCATCAATAACATTATCTTGGAAACGTACACTGGTTCTAACCACTTCTGCAACTTTTTGAAAATCGATTTCTTGGTGCTCATCTACCATATTCGCTAAATTGATAGCTGCAAGATTACATACCGCATACGGTGTCAATGGCTGTTCTCCACAAGGATTTGTTGCAACGACTTTTTGTCCATAGGCAGCAGCATTAGTCATCTCATTGGCGTTATCAATAAAAAAGATCCCTGGTTCCGCAGAATAAGTAGCACAGTAAGTGATCAATTCCCAAAGCTCTCTGGCTCGAATTGTTTGATGAACTTTCACTTTACGTCCTGTCGCTTCCCACTCACGAACATCACCGATTTCAGCCCAATGTTGATCATAATCAGCCATTTCTATTTCTGTATACTCGTCAATAGCAGGAAAACGCAAATCATAGGTCTTATCTTGTGCGACAGCTGCCATGAATTCCTTTGTCAGACAGATTGAAATATTCGCCCCTGTTAAGAAGTCAGGATCTTTGACACTATAACTTCCACCCATTTTTAATTTTTGCTTAGCCTCTTTGATGAAAGCATGTTCTGCAAATTGCAAAAGCCCCTCTTCCTTAACCAAGACTTCAAATAGCTCCCTTTCTTCTTGAGTTAAAGGAGAAAAAGCTAGTTTCTCGCTTGCTAATTGTTTGATTAGGGGATTTTGACTTGTAGTTATCAACTGTTGCAGGATCAACGGATTCTGGATTTTTGAAATAATAAATTCAAAAATATCTGGGTGCCAATCATTGAGCATGATCATTTGCGCCCCTCTGCGACTTCCTCCTTGCTCGACTAAATGGGTGAGATTAGCTAAATCATTGAGCCAAGAAACAGCACCAGAAGATTTTCCATTTACGCCATGTACGACAGCTGATTTTGGTCTCAAGGTTGAGCCATTCGTTCCTACTCCACCACCACGACTCATGATTTCCATGACTTCTTCTCGGTGTTTTGCTAAACCAGAAAGAGAATCTTGAATAAATGGCATGACAAAACAATTAAAGTATGTGACTTCTGATTGCGTACCAGCACCATATAACACCCTTCCTGCAGGAATCAAATTTTGTTCAGTCAATTGTTTGTAAAAATCTTCAAAAAATTCAGCTTTTCTATCGCCCTCGACTTGACTAATTCCGAAAGCAACTCGAGCAGCAATTTGTTCATAATACAGCTCTAAAGGTTTTTCAACTTCACTTTTGTTTCTTTTAACGAATCCACGAGCTATTTCTTCAGGATCAGTCAAAGAGGAGCGAAATTCCTCTTCCACTTCGATCGTTAAATCGTCTCCAGAGTGCTGAATGATCGTTCCAATTCCACGAGCCGGGTATTGTGGATCCGCATGTACCGTCAAGACGACTAGATCACCTATGGTTAACGTCTGATTATGTGGATCTTTGTAAGTATATCGATCCAACATGACCAAGCGTGAAATCCCTTCAAATGTCAGTTTCATTTGTGGATCAATAGGTTTGACCTCTGGATAATTCCGTATATCCTGATTAAGTTTTTCTATATATTTTTTTGAATAAATTCCCATTCCATCGCCACCTTATCATAAAAAACACTATATATAGTGTCTGTTAATTATTATCACACTACATAATGTGTTTTTCAATCTTGTAATAAAAAAAATTTATGATATAATGAGAACTATTATCAGTGAAGGAGCAGCCTCAAAAGATGAACACATTTAAACAAAAACCTTACTTTACGATTCACAAATTTGCTTATTTGTCATTATTAATTGCTGCCTGTGTCGTAGGCAGACTTTTTTTTGCTTGGTTACCAAATATTCAACCTATGACAGCAATTCTTTTACTACTTGCGGCATTTGGTTCTTTAACAGATGCTTTAATCGTCTCCATATTGAGCTTATTCATCACTAATCTATATTTAGGATTAGGGACTTGGACAATCAGTCAAATGCTCGCCTTCAGCGGGATTGTTTTGTTTTTTCATTGGATGAATCAGTTACCTATAGTCGCTAAGCATGTGACTATTCAAGCAATTTTGAGCTTTATTTGTGGATTAATTTACGGTTTGATTGTTTCACGAATTGAAACTTTCATCTATCAACTTCCCTCTTTTTGGGCTTACTATTTTCAAGGACTTCCTTTTGATCTCGCCCATGGTATAGGTAATTTCTTTTTTTATTTGATTCTCTTTCCCGCATTTCAACGGATACTGTTTCCGCTATACAGTAAGACGCTTGATGACAGATATAAAAAATAAATGACGTGAGAATCCTTATTTTATCAGCCCTCTGATTATTTTTGTCTAACTTTTTTTGAGGGTATAGAATCAGAAGTGATTCTTCTGTCCCAGTTTTCATTTAGCCATAAAAAGTGGGATATTAATCAAATTTTTTCTGATTAATATCCCACACTCATTTATCATGTAATCATTTTTAGAGTTTATTGATTGTTATCTATGTAACGGGTTAAACTTCTCAATTTCTTTTTCTCGTCTCTCTCGGCTTATTCTTGGTCTATTCTCCAACTCATCTATGAATTGCTTTAATATGGTGGGGTTAAGTTTAGTAAAGTGTCTATTCTTCATAAAACTTGCTATCGCTTGCTTAACCGCTTCATTTTCTTTTCTTTCTTCAATTAATTTTTCCACTCTTGAGGTTTGATTTTCTATAAGTTCCTTAGCGTCCTGTTCAGCGATTATTTTTAGATCATGAATAAATGCTATACACGTATCAGGAGTCAAGGGATTAAACTTAAATTTATTAAGGTCTCCAATTAGTGCATCTTTTGTTTCCTTCGGCAAACGTGTATCTGAGTGAATCTTATGCCTTGTCTTAAGGTAGTCAATATAAAAAGTTTTATTTTGGCTAGTTACTTCTATTGTATTTTGGGTCTCTATTAGGTTGTTTGGTTGTATGAGTTTGCTCTCATCTGGATGAAGTGGAAGTCGTTGGATGACCCCTTCTGCTACATCTTCTTTAAGTTCAGAAAGAAATTCACCTATTGCTGCTAATGTTTCCGAACTAACAGGTTCACCCTCCTCAAGCTTACACTCTTCGATTAGTTGAAAAGCTATAGTAGCATGATTATACAAAGTATTTCGAGGTCGTTCGCTTTCATTATTTGCAATTTTTTGATTTGTTTCTTTTTTCTGTTCCATGTTTGGCATGTTATTCTCTCCTTTAAAATTTTATGTACTGCTTCATCAATTTATCAGAAAAAAAAATACATAAGAAAACTTTTATTTCCAAGAAAAGAAAATTTTGCAATTTAATACCATTTAATTGATTAAAATTCTAGGTTATTACTTTTAATTTCTGAGAATACAAGGTCAAGAATAGTATTTTCAAAGAAAAATGCATCATGAAATTATATTTGAGTATTCCTATACATAACAATTCCTTTCATAATATTTCATTGATTTTTTAATCCCAGTTTTAATTTAGCCATAAAAAGTGGGATATTAATCAGATCAATATCCCACACTCATTTATTATGTAATTATTTTTAGAGTTTTATTGATCACTATCTTTGAAATTGATCCTTTTTGTTTAGATATGCCTGTGACTTTGGTAGTACAGATGTTTTTAATTGCTCAATTCTTTTTTTCGTAAGTCTTCCTTGCTCGAATTTTCCTTGCTCACGTTTTCTTTTATTAAGGCTTCTTTGTTCTGAGCTTCCTTTTTCAAGAAATTCTTTTACACTCATCTTGAAATATTCCTGTCTTTCATTTGGTTTACTTGGAGACTTATATTCATTTTTTAATTTCTCAATTTCTATTTTTTGCCTCTTTTTGCTTATGTATTCAGATTTTTTCAACTCGTCTTGAAATTGCACCATTAGTGTTGGGGGAATTTCAGTATAGTGTCTGTTCATCTTAAATCTTTCTTTCACTTGATCAACCGCTATATCTTCTCTTGCCTTTTTTATTGATTTTTCTATCTTGGGCGTTTGCTTCTTTAAGAGTGTCTGAACATCTCTTCTAGCGATCACATCTAAATCATAAATAAAGGAAGTAAACCTGTTAAGGTCCAAAGAATCGAAATAGAATTTATCAAGGTCTTGAATTAGTGCATGTTTTGTTTCTTTCGACAAAACTGCTTTTTTGCTTAAATCATACTTTTGATTAAGGTAGTTAATATAAAAGGTTTTATTTTTATCATCCACTACTATTCTATCATCACTATTCATTTGGATGTTCCTTTGTCGTAACAGTTTTTTCTCTTCTGGAAGAAGCGGAAGATAGGAGATAATCCCTTCTGCAGAATCTCTCTTATAGTTAGAAAGAATTTTACCTAATGTTGCTAACTTTTCCGAACTATTAGCTTCTCCCCTCACAAGCTTATGATCCTTGATTAGTTGAAGAGCAATAGCATATTGACTTCCTGTCCGTATTACTGCTATTTTTTGTTTATCATTTGGCATGTTATTCTCTCCTTTAAAAGTTATATACTACCTTGTTAAACTATCAGAAAAAAGGAGTATCTAAGTAACTTTTATTTCTGCAGAAAGAATTTTTTGGCATCTGATATCACTAAACATGTTGTTTTTCGAGTTACTATCCGATAACCATTCTGTCAAAAAGCAGTCATCACCCACTTATAGAGAATGGATGATGACTGCCTATACTAGATTAAAATTGAAGATTCTTAATTTATCCACTTCTGTTTGTCACAAATTGTTGATTGAATGATCTATCGACCACTAGAACATCGTACTTCTACTTCACGCAAGCTCCCCTTTTTTGCTTTAGCAGTCGTTCAGAACAGCTGGTTTTCTAACCGACCAATTTGTTCATTCATTTTTGACATTTTCCTAAATAAACGAACTCTTACACAAAAAATGTACTAAATTTCTAGAAAATCTTACAGAAACTTCTTTCTTTTTACCATTTCCTGTTTGTCGCAAGCAATGGATCATTCGTATACAATTAGTCCAATTACATTCGATAATAGACAATGATTGCTAGTCCGATACCTGATAAAATCAGTCCCCAAAATAGTTGTCCGAACATACTGGTATCTCCCAATAGCCAACGAACGAAAAATAATTTTCTTCCAAAGCAAAAAATTAACACACCTATGATAAAAATAATACATCCCGTAGAAAATATCGGGTTTGCTTGAAAAGCATTTATAATCTCTTCCATCTAACAACATCTCTTTCTCTATCTATCCATTATAGTTACCACAAACTCTGTTAGGCATTCTCTCATTTCAATACGTTTACCTAACGACACTTAGTATACTTCCTACTGTCAAGACAGTCCATATTTTTAAATGAACTGAACGAACAAAACTGTAAGCTATGTTTTTAAGCTGATCTTTGTCTACGACTACTTTCTCTCACAATATCGTTGAAGAGAAAAACGATCTAAGTTTTACATTGACGAATCAAATAAAAATACTCGCTGAACAATTTTCATTGAACAACGAGCATGCTAAGTTTTTGACTAATAGCTGTACTTTCTTTTTTCTAAATAGGAAGAAAGTAAGGATAAAGCATAGCAGACAGCAAAATACATCAATGTCATTGCCACAAACATTGGCAATACATAATTGGTATTTTGTCCGTAAACAATTCGTGCTTGGTGAGTCAATTCAGGTAAGGAAATGATCACTGCTAATGATGTATCCTTGATCAATGAAATCAGCTGACTCACGATTGCTGGGATCATTGATTTAAATGCTTGGGGTAAAACGACGATTCTCATCGTTTCTACATAAGACAATCCTGTGGAAAGACCAGCCTCCATTTGTCCTTTAGGAACGGCATTCAACCCTGCTCGAAAAATTTCTGATAACATAGCCGATTCAAAAATCGTCAATGCTGCTACGGCTGACCAAAAAATATTCATTTGGATACCGATTTGTGGTAAGGCAAAATACGTAAAGAAAATGATTAATAACAATGGAAGATTTCTGATAATATCAATTAGTATTCCTAGTATTTTTGAAAGATAAGGTATATTGGCAAAACGAACCACACCACAAATCCCGCCAATCAAAAAACTAAAGATGATTGAAAATAATGAAACCTCCACAGTCACTTTTAATCCTTCTAATAAGAAGCGGATATTCATCCATGAAAAAGCACCACTAAAATCCATTTTGTTCTCCCCTTCCTATGAACGAACTGCCCATTTTTTCTCTAAATATGTCATCAAGTAAGACAAAGGTAATGTAATTACTAAGTAAAAAAGACCCACGATGATATAGGTATCAAAAGTGTTGAAAGTTTCACTGGCAATTAAGTCCCCTTGATACATTAAATCTAACCCAGCAACGATAGCTAAAATCGATGAATTTTTTACTAAATTAATAAATTGGTTTCCTAATGGTGGTACGACGATCTTGAAAGCCTGCGGCAAAATAATAAACCGCATCGTTTGCGCATAGGTCAAACCAGCTGATAATCCCGCTTCTGTTTGCCCTTTTGGCACTGTTTGAATCCCTGAACGAACGGTTTCTGCAATAAATGCCGAAGTATAGATCGTCAAACCGATCGTCCCTGCTTGAAAGCCATCAAAACTAATCCAATAGATCGGAAGGACGACATAAAAGAACATCACAATAATCAACAATGGGATATTTCGAAAAAATTCCACGTACGCTTTAGCTAGTCCACTGATCACTTTGTTCGTTGACAATTGAAAAATTGCCATCAGTGTTCCAATAATCAAACTAAATAATAAAGCTAACACACTTGAATAGATAGTGATTTTAAACCCTTCTAAGAAGGTTGATCCATATGTTTGCAGCAACTCAGCCATTCTTTCCCCTCCTTAATTCACTTTTCCTTGGGTGGTATCTGGGAACCATTTTTGGTAAATCTGATCATATGTGCCGTTAGCAATGAGTTCTTTTAACGCTTGATTTACGGCATCCAAAAATTCTGTTTGTCCTTTATTGATCGCAATTCCATAAGGTTCATTGGTAAATGTCCCACCTGCTAAAGTATAGTCAGGGTTCTCGTCAGCCATTCCCAACAAAATGGCATTATCGGTCGTCATAGCATCTCCTTGTCCTGATTGTAAAGCAGTAAACGCTTCGGCATAGTTTTCTAGTTCAAGAATTTTTGCATCTGGAGCATGTTCTCGGATATTTACTGCAGAAGTTGATCCTTTGACTGCAAGCACAGTTGTTTCAGCATTTAATTCATCTACGCTTTTAATCGGGCTTCCTTTTTTGACTAATAAAGATTGTCCGGCATCAAAATAAACATCAGAAAAATCAACTTGCTTTTTTCGTTCATCTGTAATGGTCATTGTCGCAATAATCGCATCAATATTTCCATTTTTTAATAGCGGAATCCGTGTTTTAGAGGTAACTTCCACAAATTCTGCTTTCCCATCCTTTCCAAGAATCTCTTGCGTAATCGCTTTAGCGATATCGATATCAAATCCTTGAACCGTACTACTTTTGATATCCATCATCCCAAATAAGCGAGTATCGTATTTTACACCCCACGTTATGGTGTTGTTTTGCTTACTTCGTTCCAGAATATTTTCTTCAGCGACACTTTTTCCTTTGCAGCCTGCTAATATCAAAAAGACCAGACCCAAAAGGAAAAGCAAACGAATCATTGTTTTCTTACGCATTTTATTCCTCCTATCAATGATTGATTACTTTACTAATAAATTGTTGTGCCCGAGGTTCTTTAGGGTTCTCAAAGAAGTCTTTTACATTGCGGCTATCTTCTAATACTTGGCCATCCGCCATGAAAATAACCCGATCTGCTACTTCTTTTGCAAATCCCATTTCATGGGTCACGACGATCATTGACATCCCATCACGAGCTAATTTTTTCATCACATCAAGTACATCCCCGATCATTTCCGGATCTAAAGCAGATGTAGGCTCGTCAAATAACAGCATTTCCGGATTCATCGCCAAACCTCTGGCAATTGCCACACGCTGTTGTTGTCCTCCAGATAACATAGATGGATAAGAATCTTTTTTGTCGAGCATGTTGACTTTTTCTAAGAATTTTTCCGCGTTTTTCACTGCACTTGCTTGATCTTGCTTTAATACTTTAATCGGTGCAAGTGTAATGTTTTCTAAAACGGTTTTATTAGGATATAGATTAAAATGCTGAAAAACCATTCCAACATTTTTTCTGACTTCGGTCAATTTTGTTTTTTTGTCCTGAAGGTCGATATCATTGATTAACAATCTTCCAGAAGAAATCGTTTCTAATCCATTGATACATCGTAACATTGTACTTTTACCTGAACCTGAAGGACCAATGACAACGACGACTTCCCCTTTCTCAAACTCGAGGTTTATGTTTTTCAAAGCATGGAATTTGCCGTAGTATTTTTCCACGTTATCAAATTTAATCATTGCCATATCATTACACTCCCATTATTATTTAGTAAGAAAACATTTAAAGATATATAATAGAACATATTATATCTGAAACTTACGTATTTTGTAAAGTTTCTTTGAAACTTTCTTTCGTTATTTTTCTCCTTTGCTTCTTACATCTGCTATTTTTCTGCATCTTGTTCGTCTTTTGATTTAGAACGGTTGTTTCTTCCTCCAAAAAACGGTAAGATATTAAGTGCTTAGTCTTACAAATCGTAAAGAGGTGTTTTTTTTGAAAAATATTATTCTAACAGGTGATCGCCCGACTGGCAAGTTACATTTAGGGCATTATGTAGGATCACTCAAAACACGGGTAGAAATGCAAAAAGATGAAAACAATCAACTTTTTGTAATGATTGCAGATATGCAAGCCCTAACCGATAACGCTAAAAACCCTGAGAAGGTTTCTTCAAATGTACTTGAAGTTGCTTTAGACTATTTAGCTGTTGGATTAGATCCTACGAAATCAACGCTTTTTATCCAATCGCAAATACCAGAATTAGCTGAATTGACTATGTACTATTTAAACCTAGTCAGCGTCGGGCGTGTCCGTCGTAATCCTACAGTTAAAACAGAAATCGAACAGAAAAAATTTGGTGAAGGTGTCCCAACTGGATTCTTTATTTATCCTGTATCGCAAGCTGCTGATATCACAGCTTTCAAAGCGAATTTAGTTCCTGTTGGTGAAGATCAAAAACCAATGCTTGAACAAACACAAGAAATAGTTCAAAGTTTCAACCACACGTATGGCGACGTCTTAGTGGAACCAAAAGGCGTTTTCCCACCAAAAGGAATGGGCCGTTTGCCTGGCATCGATGGGAATGGAAAAATGAGCAAGTCATTGGGTAATGGCATCTATATTTCTGATCCTGCTGATGTGGTCAAGAAAAAAGTAATGAGTATGTACACAGACCCAAATCACATCCACGTGGAAGATCCAGGTCAAGTCGAAGGCAATATGGTGTTCACTTATCTTGATGTGTTTGGAAAAGACAAAAATGCGATTGAAGAAATGAAAGCTCATTATCGTCGTGGTGGTCTAGGTGATGTGAAAATCAAACGCTATTTGATTGATGTTTTGGAAGAAGAGTTTGCTCCAATTCGTGCTAGAAGAGAAGAATTAGCGAAAGATCCAGCTGCTGTGATGGCGATCCTAAGAGACGGTAGTGAAGCAGCTGCGAAAGTCGCTGCTCAAACTCTAGCAGAAGTCAAAACTGCAATGGGAATCAATTATTTTAACTGATTGGCTTGTTAATGAATAAAAAAGACGTCCTCATTCTTTGTGAGGGCGTCTTTTTTTACAGTTTAACGAATATTTGCACCAACTGTTTCACTTAGTGCTTTTTCGATCTTAGTCATTGATCGGTTAATTTCTTCATCTGTCATTGTTGCTTCAGGATTCTCGAATGTCAGACTGTAAGCCATTGACTTATGTCCTTCCTCGATATTTTTTCCTTGATACACATCAAACAATTGGATGTCTGTTAAGAACTTACCTGCAGCAGACTGGATAACCGTTACGATTTCTTGATTGGTTACTGTTTCTGCAACTAACATCGCAATGTCACGAGAAACGGAAGGGAATTTTGTCACCGCATGGAAAGTCATCCCTTTTTGAGCAGCTTCGATCACTGAGCTCAAGTCAAATTCTGCAACATAGGTTTCTGGAACATCGTATTCTTTAGCTGTATTCGGATGAACCTGTCCAACAAATCCAATCACTGTTTCACCTAAATAGATTTCCGCTGTTCTTCCTGGATGCATGTCTTTCAAACTATCAGTCGCTTGATAAGAAATGTCTGTTGCTATTCCTAATTGTTCAAACAAGTTTTCTAAAAGACCTTTGATCGTATAGAAGTCAACTACTTCTGCTTGAGTTTGCCAACTTTTATCCTGCCAAGTACCTGTCAATGCAAGAGCAACATGTTTCACTTCCTGCGGCAAATGAGTCAATGGATCGTTTTCTTGATAGAAGACTCTTCCGACTTCATAAAAAGCGACATCACTATTTTTTCTAGCTACGTTATAGTTCACATTATCCAGTAACCCACTGATCAAGTTCATTCGTAAGACAGAACGGTCTTCGCTCATTGGCCAATCAAGACGTGTAACTAAGGAATCTTTGATTGTAAATTGACGAGATTTTTCTTCCGTTGTCAAAGCATAGCTGATGGCTTCATGTAAACCACTGTCTTCAAGTAATGTACGGATCTTGCGTGTTGTTGATTGCTCTTGGGTCAAACTTCCTGCAACAGTCTCTCCACTTGGTAATGTGGAAGGCAAGCGATCATAGCCATAGATACGAGCAACTTCTTCAATAATATCCGCTTCAATCTTGATATCCCAGCGACGAGGAGGAACAGTAACGGTGAACGTTTCCCCTTCACTTTGATAGCCAAAGCCAAGTGCTTCAAAAATCTCATTTACTTCCTTAACTGTTAAGTCAGTTCCTAGATAATGATTGATTCGTGAGAGAGTGATCGTTACTGTTACGTCTTCTACTTGATAAGTCGAACCAGCAACCGCACCTTGAAGAACCTCACCGCCTGCTAACGAAACGATCATTGCAGCAGCAACGTCACATGCTTCAGCAACTGTTGCTTGATTGATTCCTTTTTCAAAACGAGCAGAAGATTCACTTCTTAAATTGAATTGTTTCGCTGTTCGACGGATCGAAATTGGATCAAACAAAGCTGCTTCTAGAGCAACCGTAGTCGTTGTCTCAGTGATTTCAGAATCCAAGCCGCCCATCACACCTGCTAAAGCGACTGGTTGTTCTCCATTAGTGATCACGAGATTTTCGGGTGTTAACTCACGTGTTTCGCCATCTAACGTAACGATTTTTTCTGTTGCTTTTGCCTGACGGACGACGATTTCTTGTGATCCTAGCCGATCATAATCAAACGCATGTAATGGTTGTCCAAACAACAGTAAGATGTAGTTTGTGATATCTACTACGTTGTTGATTGGTCGAATCCCATCATTCATCAAGATATTTTGTAACCATTGTGGACTAGATTGGATTTTTACGCCTTCAATGATTCGAATTTGATAAGCAGGCACAGCTTCTGGATCTTCGACTGTCACCTTGATTTTGTCTTTTGCCGGACGTGCTGCTTCTACTAATTCTTCCTCTGCAAAATGAGGTGTTTGACGATAAATCGCCCCCACTTCATATGCTACTCCTCGCATAGATAAAGCATCTGCGCGATTCGGTGTAATCGATAACTCGATAATTGAATCGTCCATGTCTAAATAAGAAAAGACGGGCTCTCCATTGACTGCCTCTTGTGGAAGATAGTAGATTCCTTCAGCATATTCTTTGGGAACGACACTATCTGGATAGCCAATTTCTTGTAAGGCACAAATCATCCCATTAGAAACTTGACCACGCATTTTCCCTTTTTTGATTTTTACATTCCCTGCGATCCGTGAATTAGGTAAAGCAACGATGACTTTGATCCCTGCCTTCACGTTAGGCGCGCCACAAACGATCTGTGAAAGTTCTTCTTCACCGATATCCACTTGGCAAATCGATAAATGATCGGAATCAGGATGTGGCACACATTCCTTGACTTCGCCGACTACGATTTTTTTTAAGCCTTCTTCAGGAACCGTGATTCCTTCCACTTCGATCCCAGTCACTGACATTTTATCAGCTAGTTCTTTTGGCGTAACTGCTGACAAATCAAGATATTTATTTAACCATTTATAAGAAACTAACATGCTTTTTACTCCCCTTTGAACTGACTTAAGAAACGCAAGTCATTTTGATAGAAATTACGAATATCATTGACACCGTAACGTAGCATTGCTACTCGATCTGGGCCAAGGCCAAAAGCAAAACCAGAGTATTTTTCCGGATCGATACCTGACATTTTCAATACATTTGGATGAACCATCCCAGCTCCTAAGATTTCAATCCAACCGGTGTGCTTGCAGACATTACAGCCAGCGCCACCACATTTGAAACAGCTGACATCCACTTCAACAGAAGGTTCAGTAAACGGGAAATAACTAGGACGTAGTCGAATTTCACGTTCTTCACCAAACATCTTCTTCATTACGACTTCTAAAGTGCCTTTTAAGTCACCCATCGTAATATTTTCATCGATCACTAATCCTTCGATTTGATGGAATTGGTGGCTATGAGTAGCATCATCCGTATCACGACGGAATACTTTCCCAGGTGAGATCATTCGAAGTGCACCTTTTGAAAAGTCATGTTTCTCCATCGTACGTGCTTGTACTGGTGAGGTATGCGTACGAATCAAGATCTCTTCTGAAATATAAAAAGTATCTTGCATATCACGAGCTGGGTGGTCTTTTGGTAAGTTCATTCGCTCAAAATTATAATGATCAGACTCCACCTCATACCCTTCAACAATTTGGTAGCCCATTCCGACAAAGATGTCTTCGATTTCTTCCATGATTTGTGTCAAGATGTGGCGGTTTCCTTGTTTGACTTGACGTCCTGGCAAGGTCACATCAATTGTTTCTTTGCTTAAAGCTGCTGCAAGTGCCGCTTCTTCTAACGCTTGCTTTTTACGTTCAATTTCTGCTGTCAACAGATCACGAATCTCATTGGCAAAACTACCAACTTTCGGACGTTCTTCAGGACTTAGATCCTTCATTCCCCGTAAAACTTCGGTGATTGGTCCTTTTTTTCCTAAAGTTTCTACACGAATTTGATTTAATTCTTTTAAATCGCGTGCTGTCGCTATTTTAACGATTGTGGCTTCTTTCAAGCTTTCTAATTGGGCTTGTAGAGACATTCCCTATTTCCTCCTTCAAATTCAAATACAAAAAAGACCTCATTCCTACAAAGGAACGAGGTCTTCGCGTTACCATCCTAATTTACGGTCAAAACCGTACACTTACTTTTTTAACGACATTTGCCGGTCTGAATAAATCAGACGAACTCAGAAAGTGAACTTCATTTTTCAAACTCAGGATCTGCTTACAGTCTATGACAGATCTCCCTGGACTGGTTTAGCCAAACTACTCTTTTTCGTCAACGTTCTTTAGCTATTCATCTAATGCCAGTTTACAAGATTTCACTTCCAAAATCAACTGCATTCTTCTTCTGTCACCCATTTTTCACTCCAAACCTGTAACTGAACGATGGCCTTTTGAAGATCCGCTCCTTTTTCAGTTAACATATATTCTGAACGGCTGGACTCTTTACATGAGAAGTTTCTGGCGATGATTTTTTCTTTTTCAAGTTCTTTTAATCGTTCAACTAAAACCCGATCACTCACCATAGGTATTTTAGCTGCGAGATCAACAAAGCGTTGCGGACCATTTTCAAGCAATACATCAATAATCAGCCCATTCCATTTTTTACCTAAAATCGAAAAGGTCTTTTCAAATTTAGGACATAAAGTGAACTCTGTCTGTGTTAGCTCCATTTTACTCACCTCTTTGCTAAGAGTATAGCATATTACTTACAAAGTGTAAGTCCTAGTTGCTCAATTATTATTATTTATTAATATTTATTATTTTCTTTGCACTTAATAAGACAAGAAAGACATCTGTGACAGGCTTTTCTAAAGATTCTGTCAACGCCTGTTGATAGAGATTCAATTGCCCACGATATTTTTGAATGACTGCATCAATCGCTGTTTCATCGTCACGATCTAAAATGAAATCCGTCTTAAAGTCATATAATTGAATCGTCGTGGGTAACTCAATATAACCATCAACAATCCCATGGATTAGCAATTCATCTTCTTCATTTGGGTATTGTTCAAAGACCCGTTCTGCAGGTAACAGCATCGAAAACGGTTGTTCCCGTTTGACATGCGCTTTTTGCTTGATTAATTCTTTTCCAAGCTCGGTTTCAAAAAACCAAAGAATAGCAGAAAAATCAATTTTTTTGGCTACCTCTTGATCCACTAAACGCTTTTTAACTAATTCATCTAGTAATGCTTGGATCGACTCAGTAGTCGGCGTTTCTAATGGCAGCAATTGCAATAAATAGTGTGTTGCAGTTCCGATTGCCGCAGCTGAAACCTGTTGCGTTTTTTGTAAGAAACGTGGTTCAGCCAATGTATCTTGCGTATAACGGAATTGGCGGTTTAACCCTCTTGTTTCATTACTTTCCCAGACAAGTTTAGCATCAAGCGTATCATCTGGATCTTCAAACAAACGTTTAATTTCAGAAACCGATTGATAACTCGTGGTTTGTGTCGACTCTTTGAAAGGGTAACGATAATCGAGTCGTGCTTTCAAAGCAGGTGATAGTGGTGTTTGATCCACGTCATTATTTTCAGCAGCATCGTTTTCTTGCGCTATTAAACGTTGCCTTTTTTCAAGCAGAGATTGTTGATTCATCCAAGTAATGGCAAATTGGCTATCAGAGTTTTTTAATTCTGAAAGAATGGTTGCTTCGGCAAAATAGTTTTGCATCAATGGATGACGCATCAAACTAAGACCGATCCAGCTCATCAAGCTGCTATTCCCTTTTAATCGAGTCGTTGGCTCTAAGACTAATTTGGTTTGTTCAGAAGCTTCTGACCAATTCTTCAAGGTATCTTCTTTATTTTTATACGAGCCGATAATAAATAATTTTTGTTCCGCACGGGTCAAACCAACGTAGAGTTTACGCATCTCCTCTGACAATAACTTATTTTGTTTGGCTGATTTGATTGCTTGGTAAGGCAAGGTATCATACAACACCCGAGTATCAGGATCCATATAACGAATCCCCGCACCTAGTTTTTCTTCAAAAGCATATCGCTTTTTTAAATCTTGCAAATTGAATTGTTTGGTCATATCTAATAAAAAGACAATAGGAAATTCTAAGCCTTTACTTGCGTGAATTGTCATGACCCGAACAGCATTATCGCTGGAGGAAATCACCGGCTCCGCTAAATCTTTGTCTTTTTCCTGCATCTTTTCGATGAAGCGAACGAATTGATACAACCCTCTAAACGAACTTTGTTCATACGCTTTCGCACGATCAGCTAAGGCATAAAGGTTTGCTTGTCTTTGGGCACCGGCTGGTAAACCTGCTACATATTCTAAATAACCGGTTTGTAAATAGATCTCCCACAGCAAGTCAGTGATTGAAGACCGCCGAGCCAGTTCCCGCCACAATTCGAGTTGGTCATTGAAATGGCGCAATTTATCAGCCAATTCATTCTGATTTGCTGTTTGGTAAGCCAGCACCGCATCATAATAGGTATGCGTTCGATCAGCTAAACGGATCTGTGCCAGTTCTGGTTCAATCAGTCCTACGATCGGTGAACGTAAAACGGCTGCCAAGGGAATATCTTGATACGGATTATCAATCAATTGTAGCAAAGAAATCATCGTACGCAACTCTGTAGATTGAAAATAATTTTGGGCATCATTCATTTCTAAAGGAATATCCAATGTTTTAAAGATCTCTAATATCGTAAGATTATTCTTCTTTGTAGGTGTCAAAAGTACGATATCTTTATATTCGACTGGACGATTCTGTTTCATTTTTTTATCATAGATCAGGAATTTTTCATCAATCAGTTCGCGGATTTTTAAGCCCGTCATAAAGAGTTCACCTTCTGTTTTGTCCTCTAGATTCTCATCAATTGGAAGGTCGCTGTTTGGCTCTTCTTCTTTTTCGTAAATCAATAGTTCTGGTTCAAAGCGATCGACTTCGGGGAAATCAGGAAATCCTAATCGTAATTGTGCAGCATCATCATAAGCGATTTGTCCCACAACAGGGTCCATCAATTGTTGGAACACCAGATTGGTAAATGACAGGACTTCCTTTCGGGAACGAAAGTTTTCTGCCAAAATGATCCGTCTTCCACCCTCAGCTGTTGAAAATGCTTCATATTTTTCAATAAACAAACTAGGATCAGCTAGTCGAAAAGAATAAATCGACTGTTTGACATCCCCAACCATGAATAAATTACCGTTTGTCGGATCAGGCTGTCTAAGCCAATAAAGGATAGCTTCTTGCAACTGGTTGATATCTTGGTATTCATCGACCATTACTTCTTTGAATTGCTTACGATAAAGCTTTGATGCTTCACTTGGAAGCCATGACTCTTCTGTTTGAGTCGTCAAGATTCGCAAGGCAAGATGTTCTAAATCATTGAAATCTACTACTCCCTTTTCTCTTTTTCGTTGGCTAAAGCCATCCATGAAACGTTTGGTGACATTCGTCAACTCTTCCACTAGGACAGCAGCTTTTTTCGTCCGTTCGGTCAATTGTTCAGGAGAAATCGGAAAATAAGTTTTTCCAATTTTCTGAATGATTTTTTTCGCCTGATCTCTTAAATTTTTAACTTCGGCTGAACGTTCTTTCAGCTCTGCTTTGCGACTGCTTTTAAAAGTAGTAAAAGTCAATGTTTCTAAACCCGTATAGGCTTCCGGCAATTGATCTTGTAATAAGTGATCATAAATGCGTTGGACTTGTTCTTTTTCTCCTGCAACTTGTTCCAACATTTTTTCCAGACCTTCTTCTTGCGCTAATCTAACCATTTCTTCATAAAGTTGCACACTTTGTGCCATATCTGTAAGTAGAAGTGGTCGCAATTGTTCTTGGTACAATGGTGAATGAGCTAATCCATCATCTAAACGATAGTTATCCACTAATTGATCTAACCAACGTTTGGGATCAGGATTCGCTCGCGCAAATTCATAAAGAGAGAAAACCAGATTGGTCAATCCATCATCTGAACGATCATTTGAAAAATTCATTGTTAATTGGAAAAACTCTTCCCGATCTTCACTATAACAAGCCTCGCGTAATTCATCCCAAACATCTTCTTTCATTAAGATCGTTTCTGTCTCATCCGTTAACATTCGAAAAACTGGATCAATATCGATCAAGTAGTAGAATCGGCGGATAACCGTTAAACAAAAAGCATGTAAAGTAGAAATATTAGCACTCGGCAATAAAATCAGCTGTTTCGTGAAATGTTGTTGGCGTGCCGGATCGCTTTCACTATTGACTGCTTCTTGTAAAGCTTCTTGGATCCGTTCTTTCATTTCTTTCGCTGCCGCTTCTGTAAACGTCACGATCAAAAGTTCATCAATATTGAACCCCATTTTTAGTTTTTCGATTACTCGACGGACAAGCACTGTGGTTTTTCCAGAACCAGCGGAAGCTGATACCAGCAAGTTATCTCCCTGATCAAAAATGGCTTGCCATTGTTCGTCAGTGAATCGTTCGTTTTCTGGTCTCAAAGGAATTTTGGTCATTCTTCCTCACTCCTTTTTTCTATTCTTCGCAGGGCTTCTTCCTTGTTTAATTTTTCTAAACGGTGATAATTGTTTTCTTGCAACATCACATCGAACGTACAAACACTTCTAAAAGGACACATCTGGCAAGCAAGCCGCTCCTTGTCTTTGTAAGCTGGATTAAGTTTGATCTCCCCTGACGTGATTTTATCCCCTGCTAAACGCATATTCGCACGATTATGCGCCATAAAAAGTTGGAGTTCCTGTTCTGTATAGAATTTTTCTTTACTAAAACTTCCCTTTTGATAGACATCTTTCGCATTTTTCTTGATCGGATAAATCAAAGAGTTCTCTTTTGCTTCCAGTGAATGATCTAATACTTCCAATAACTCAGGTTCATCGACAAAGATGCCGTCATAACTGAATTTTTTCAATGTCTCTTTTTCAATTTCATTTGCTTCAGACAAAATCGGATTATGGACATGTAAATAATAGGAACCAGCCGGTCGAACCAATGCTTTTCCAGTCAATTTGACAGCATCCATCAACGCCACGTCTAGATAGGTCAACAGTTGCATAGCCATCCCGTAGTAAGCTTCAGTGACATCAAAGGAACGTCCACTTGATTTATAATCGACAACACTAAGCCAGGTATCCGCTTGTTCAACAGCAACATCCACACGATCAATCTTCCCACGAACATGTAGTTTCCCTCCATTATTCAGTGGTAATTCCAACCCTGGGATACCTTGAGCGCCCGCAATTTGGCCAAACAATATTTCTGTTTGAAGGGGCTTCATCCCTGTATTTTTACTTTGCTTTTGTAATGCCCAAGCTACTTTTTGGATCGTTTGTCCTAACTGATAACGAATATAGTTCATTCGAGCTGAACTATCTAAAATTTCAAAGCGTAACTCGCCAAAGACGTCTTGCAAGACTTTTTCAGTAAACTCTTTACGTTGTGTATCGGTCATTTCTACTAGCGATATCTGATTTGAAAATAGTAATTTAAAGAAACGATCTAGTGATTCATGATAAAAATCACCTGTAGCAGCCGGCGTTAAACCATAGACCATTCGTTCTTTCAGTTTCAAACCAAATTGGACAAAATATTTATATTCACAATTATAGAAATTTTCTAATCTGGAAATAGAGGTATAAATATCTTTACCATAGAGTTCCTCTGCCATCTTTTTAGGTAATGACACCGGGACATTCAGATGTTCTTGACTTTCAAAAATGCGCAATGCAAAATTTCGCCATTGTGATTGCAAGATCTGCTCTCTTAGTTGGCGCCAATACACCGGAACTTTTTTCTTCTCTTCCTTTGCTAAACGATAGATATGATTGATTGTATTGATCCCACTACGATACGTACCGATATAACAACTCGGATCGCTGTCTAAAACCAAATGCTCTTTTCTTTCAGCTGGGATCATCAAGTATTCCATGATTCGTTTCAAATAAGGAGAGATTTTCAACGTGTTTGTATCATAACTTTGAGCGTAACTGAGGTATAGACGCTGAGTGGCTGAAGCAAACACCAAGTAGGCTTGCAATGGTTCAAAAGACAAGTTCTCTTTTGCGGGATCAAATAAAAATTTCTCTTCCGCTAAACGAGCATTCAACGTTTCCCTTTCCTCACTAGAAAGCAAGCCTTTCGTTTCGTGCCGATCAGGAAATACTTGATCATTCAAGCCAATGGCAAACGTGACTTTCGCCTGGTTTGATCGTACCAGTTCCAAGCGGTTGATGCGTACTTGGTCGATTGCTGTAGGAATCTTCCCATAACTTAAATTTTCTAACCCGCTGGTAATGATTTCCTGAAACAAATGCCAGTCAAATTCAGATTCCCCATAAATGAGCGAATACTCGTCCAGTAAATCAATCAACGCCCCCCATGTTTGCTCATGGTTTCGGGCTGCTGCTAAATTGCCTCGTTCAATTTCTTGATTTCGCCAAAAAACTAATTGTTGTTGTACGCCACTGTTCACCAAAAAACGATAAAAGACCGTCGCGCCTTCTTGTCCATTTTTACATTTTTTTATCTTGTCAAAAAATGTTGGGACTTTCTCTTTGAAGAAGTGCCGAATATCATTCGAGCGTTTTTCTAATTCTTGAACATCTTCCAGTTGTTCTGCTTCAAAATCGTAAGACACGAACTGCCAATCTTTTTCTCTCGTCCAGTATGAACCTTGATAGTTATAAGCAAGTGCTACATTTTCTGTGACATCTAATTTTGCTCGGAACTGATTTCTTTGCTCACGCCAACTGGCTAAGTCTAGTGTATCATCCGCTTCACAAATGAATAATTCAGTTTTGAAAAAACGCATGATATCATTCAAACGATAGGCATATCGATCTAAAGCGAATAAACTATTGATCCATTCGATCAATGGATGATTCTCCATCAACTGCTCTTCATCAATATAAAAAGGAATTGCCATTTCTTTGAAAACAGGTTGTAGCAAGTTACCATAAAACGCCATATCTTTCGTTAACACTTGAATGTCACGATAGCGATAATTTTCCTCGCTGACCAAACGACGGATCTCCACAGCTAGTTGTCTGACTTCTTCGGTGGCGTTCTCTGCTTCCCAAATTCTCAACGCCTCTTGTTGCCCAACCTTCAGCGGCTGGCTTTTTTTGTTGCTAGAAGTTTCTTCCCACATTTTTTGCAAGTGCATGAGTGCAAGCGGTCTTTCATGTTCTGGGGCAAATTTTTCCACTAAAACCGGCACTCTTCGTTCTTTGGCACTGTTGATCAGTTGGAAATAGAGCTTTCCTGTTTCATGAAACAATGTCAACACTTCAGGCATATCTGTGATATAAGGACGATCAAGAAGCAAATCAATCACTAGCTGTCCCTTTTCCATCATGACCTGTAACAATTGATATTCTTGCGCATTGACTCGAGTGAAACCACTAACGATAAATTTCACCTTAGACATGTCTTGCGTTTGTAAATAATTTGCCAAAATGGTCAAAGCATCTTCAGATTGCAGCGCACGTTGGACCAATTCTTCTTCAAAAGCTGTAAAAATCAATTGAAGATCTTTCATTTTCAACTGTTGATTTTCAGCTTTTACCGTATCCGCTAGTTCTGAAAAGACAAGATCTTCAGGTGAAATATTTCCAATACGTAATTCATTGTGCAATTCTTGCAGCTGGCGAATAAACCCTTTTTTATTGATTTCTCCCCGAAAAATCGTTAAATTTTCTTCATTTTTTTCTAGGATCTGTCGCAAGATCATTGCCGAACCAGATTCTGAAAGTTCATTACCAGACAATAACGTTGTTTGCTGCAACAAATACCACGCTAAACGATAAAAACTAAAGACTTGGACATTCGTTGTACTAAATGACGTTTTGCCACTTCTTTGACGCAGCTCTGTCAAGATTTCTTGTTCTTGTTCAAATTTATTATAGTTAGGTACAAGGAAAAATACCTGGTGCATGCTATCTTTTGCTAACCATTCGACTGATTCATCAATCAACGCTGTACGGTGGTCTTTTCGGGCTGTCCCGAGAATAAATTGTAAAGACATTTTCCCTCTCCTTATTCCTTAGATTCATTCCTCATTCATTATACCAAAAACAACTGAACATTTGTTCTTTCTCCTATTTTTTTTAGAAATTAATTGTTTGCGCTTATAGAGATTATTTTACCAAATCCTCTCAAAAAAAGTTTGGGACTACTTCTTGCGATTCACATCCATCAATCGCTATCCTTTACTTATTTCTTATACTTATCCATATAAAAAAAGCACCAAAGCTAGTTATTTCCACTAACTTTGATACTTTCTTTTATAACTTCATTTGGTTTAATGAATGGAACCCATCAATTTTTTGATTGGTTCTTTGATCATAAATAATACAACTGCTCCAACGATTGCTACGACACCGACAATCCCGAAATAAGCAGATTCAGTACCTGGTGTATAGAAACGCGCGATTTGTGCATTGATCGCTTGTGAAGAAGCATCTGCCAAGAACCAGATAGCAATGGTTTGTGATTCAAAAGCTTTAGGTGCTAATTTTGTTGTCGCAGACAAGCCAACTGGTGATAAACATAATTCAGCGATTACGACAATGAAGAAGCTGCCAATCAACCACATTGGACTTACTTTACTATCTGTGCCATAAAGCATGCCTGGTAACATCATTAATAAGAAAGATAACCCAGCAAATAATAATCCTAGTGAAAATTTCACTACGGTTGATGGTTGTCGTTTTCCTAATCTCGTCCACAATGTAACGAATACTGGTGTCAAGACGAAGATGAAAATCGGATTCAATGATTGGTACCAACTAGCTGGAATATTCATACCGAACAATGTTGATTGTGTCCGTTCTTGTGCAAACAGAGCCAAGATGGAAGATCCTTGTTCTTGTAACGACCAGAAAATGATCGCTGCTAAAAATAATGGGATATACGCCCATACTTTTGGTTTTTCCTCTGCTGTAACATTTTTAGCTGTTAACATTTTAACAAAATAGTATAACGGTAAAAGAATACCTAAAACACTAATTGAATTGACAAAGAAATCAATGGTTAAATGTCCAGTGACTTGTGCGCCACCAAAGATTGCTACAATCACAACTAAAGCAATGACTAAGTTACGAATGAATTTTTTACGCTCTGCTGCTGTTAATGGATTAGGAGCAACTGTTCCTATACCATCCAACGTTTTACGTCCTTGGATCACGTATTGTAACAGTCCAAAGAACATTCCGATTGCAGCTAATGAGAAGCCAAGATGGTAGTTGTATTCCTGTCCGATCGTTCCTACGATGATCGGTGCTAGCATCGCACCTAAGTTGATCCCCATATAAAAAATAGAGAAGCCGGCATCTCGTCTTAAATCAGTTTTTGAATAAAGATGTCCAACCATTCCGGAAACATTTGGTTTCAAAAAGGCTGTCCCAAAGATAATCAAAGCCATTGAGACGAATAAAGTGGAAACACCAAATGGCAATGCTAAGACGATATGCCCAAGCATAATAAATATTCCACCGAAGAAAACAGTTCTTTTTGCACCTAGTACCCGGTCTGAAACCCAACCACCGATGATACTAGACATATAAATCAGTGAACCATAAATTGACATAATTGCTAATGCTGTTGCGGTAGGTAATCCAAGTCCACCGTTTGCTACAGTATCGTACATGTAGTAAAGCAACAGCGCACGCATACCATAATAACTAAATCGTTCCCACATCTCTGTGAAGAACAATGTTGACAACCCCTTCGGCTGACCGAAGAAGCCCTTGTCTTGTTGATTTTCCATAATCCATACCCCAATTCTTTAAATTTTCAGAAAATACTATAAATATTCACTGAAAAATTTAACTAAAAAACTTATTTAAGAAATATATACTTATTTTCTATAAAAACGAATAAAATTTAATGGGAAAATGATAATAAAAAATAAACAGATATTTAATAATTATATATTGCTATTTTAAAATGATCGAGTTTTACTTAGTTTAACAACAATGGAAACGTTAACTAAAATAACCTCTATTATTTTAATATTCATTAAAAAATTTACTTATTTTTTGTGAGCATATTATTTCACTTACTTTTTGTAAGGTGATATACTTCGTTTGTACTCATAAAATATGCAGATCGCAACTAAAGGAGATTTCACCATGACAACATTTACAAAAACTTTGCAAAACCGTCGCTCTATCTATGATTTAGGACATAACGTAACACTATCAAATGAAGAATTAACAGCTTTGATCAAAGAAGCAATCAAAGAAAGTCCAACTGCATTTAATGCACAGTCAACACGAGCAGTCATTCTTTTTGGAGATGCTCACGAAAAATTATGGGAAATGACCGAAGAAGCTCTTCGCCCATTGACACCTGCTGAAGCTTTTCCAAATACGCAAAATAAATTAGCGGGCTTCAAAAAAGGCTATGGAACAGTCTTGTTCTTTAAAGATACAGATATCATCAAAAATCTCCAAGAACAATTTACATTATATGCTGACAACTTCCCAGATTGGTCAGAACAATCAAATGGGATTGCTACAGCAAATACATGGGTAGCCTTAACAGAACAAGGTTTAGGAGCTAACTTGCAACATTACAATCCAGTAATTGACGAAGCTGTCGCTAAAGAATGGAACATCCCATCTAATTGGAAACTACGTTCTCAATTAGTGTTTGGCTCACCAGAAACACCAGCTGGAGAAAAAGAATATATGAACGACGAAGATCGTTTCCGTGTATTTAACTAAAACCTCTATGTAATAACCAACTTTTAGCCCAATACTTTAATGGTTGTGAATAGCGTGCTTTAACTTGAACAATAAGTGCACATTTTTAAAATAGCTTTTCAACTCCTTAACAGTGTCTGCTTATGGTTTAATGTTCACTCTGTGATACCATTTCTGTCTATATTAAACTACTAAAGATAAAGAGCTCGGGGCGAAGGTCGCCCTGAGCTCTTTATCAATTTTCTTTTATCCTACCTTTAACCAGAAGGACTTGTTACATTAATTACATAAAAATCTTAAAATAGTCTATTCATGTGTTCTATTAGACTTGCCTATTAATAAATTCTATCAAATTTCACTAAAAAATTTAAAGATACCTTTAATGATCTTAAAAAATTAGATAATATGGAGACTGGGACAAAAGTTGTCTCAGTATCTTTTAGTATCTCTAAAACCAATAAAATGAGTTTTTGTGTTTCTTGTCAATTTTCGGAAATTCCTTCTTATTTCTTGATACTAAACACTTTTGTCTCAACCTCTTCCTGATGGCTTTGTTACGACTATCATCTTTTTCTATTATTTTGAATGAATTAATTTATAACAAGCATATAAGTTTTTCAACACCCAGGTTTTATTTTCGTAAACGAGATATTTTGCAGCCCACTGAGGCTTGTATTTTTCTTTGTATTTCCTTAACCCTTTGAATGAATACAAATACTGAGTATTATTATAGACGCTGTAAATAAACGTATTCTCTAAATTAATTGTGTTTTTATAAGTAGAAGAGAACGGAGCCATTCCTAAATTGAATTTTTGATAACCTTGTTCCTTAGCCCATAGGATGGAATATAAATAAAGAGCATCCATCATTGCCACTTCTTCACTGATAGACCAACGGATCAAGTCGACTGAAATGGTCTCATTAGTATAAGTTGGCATCATGGAAACAAAGCCAACAATTTTTTGTTCTTGATTTCTTATAATACCAACTGCTGCACAATTTAAATATTCCTTCTCAAATCGTCCGACAGAAAAAGTCATCTCATTTTTTGACCTTAACCATTGATCAGATACTTCTTTCAATTCTGACAACAGTTCACGATCATGGGATAACTGTGATGTTGGTGAAAATTCCGAAGAAATTGAGCCCACGCTTTCTGATGACTCTGAAACAATTGTCGGTTCGATGATTTCAAACGTATACCCTAGTTTTTCCATTTGGTTTAATGTTGCTCTAAACCCTCTCTTCTTCCCTGATAGTGAAAACTCAGATAAATCAATGACTGCTTCTTCTCCTAACTTGAAAAATTCGCAATTTAGATCATTATAAAAGCTAAGGTACTGTGTGGAAGCTTGATAAAAAACAATTCGTTTGCCTAATTGATTCGCTTTAGACACCAAAGTTTTCAAAAAAGGAAAAATGGCTTCTTGTTTACCAACTGGATCACCTAAAATAAAGAGATAATGGTTATTTTCTTGATAAATCACTGCAACATCTTCCCACCACGCAACTCGGTTTTCCTTTAAAAAACCTAAATGAGCTAAGTGATTTCCACCATTTTGTTCTAAGAAATTTCGATATTCAGCATCATCTAATAACTTTAAATCAAGCTTTAATGATTTCCTTTTTCTTCTTCGGTGTATAACTGACCAAAGCCCAGAAAGTAAAAGCAATAATAGTGTCGTTCCACTCAGAATAAAGAATGATTGTCTAGGCAATATCGGAAAAATTTCAGTTAGACTATCAAATACATAGAGACATGCTAAAGTCCAAATCAATTTTTCTAAAACACTTTGTTTGATGACTTCGACCTCTAACCATCTCCTATAAAATAGAGTATCTACAAATAATACCGTTGTTAATAAGAGGGCTGTCAAACTTTGGTCTTCCCAAAAAAGATAAAACTGACAAAGTGCTAATAACATCAGTTTGAAACGCAACATTTCCCAAGTATCGATCGCCCCTTTATAAATCCCTACAACATCTGTCAGTAATAAAATGCTCAGACATACGTAAATTGGCGCAATAAAAAAAGCCGACTTCATTCCCATATATGCATATTCAAAAAATAAAATGCATGAATCAAATAAAAATGTTAATGAACAAAATAGAAAAATGGCTGTGCTGAGCGTTCTTCCAATTTGCTTCATCTGTGCTTGCGTAATCGAAAATACTACTGTCGTAAATTCCTTCGTAAGAATCGAAAATTGATTATTGCTGATTTTTTGACTAATCAGCATTTGAACTTCACTCACACTGAACAATAAACCAAACAATAGTGGAATGAAGTAATACGCTAAACGATACAGAATCAGCGCCATCAATACTGCTTCTTTATCTATCTGCAGCTCGTGTGTAGCGCCTAAAAGGAAAATGACATCAAACGCACCAAAACCACCTGGTACCATACTAATAATTCCAGCAATCGTTGCTAAAATAAAAATACTTTCCATATCAACGAATTGAACCTGCAAGTTAAGAAAACGAAACGCGACGTACATCACAATACCAGAAGTGAGATAATCAATCGTTGATACGATCGTGAATTGTAAACCTAACCATCTCGCAGCTGGAAGTGGCGGTTTGATACTAATGTAGCCGATATATAGAGGCAACAAACAAGCACTGACAATTAAACCAATCTTGATCGTATCATTTCCCTCTAATAAATGACTTTCTGGAAAAATATTTAGCAGCACCATTGCAGATAATACGCCCACACCAGAAATAGATGAGATCAATAATAGCGAAATCGCTTTTTTTAGTTGGTTTACTCTGCTTTGGTCAATATAGTTTTTATAGAAATTATAACGTACGCTGGCACCAAAAATTCCACCAAATCCCAAAACTGCATTGAATGAATTGGCAATCCAGCTGATTTTTAATAGTTTTATTTTAGAAATTTTCTTCGTCTTCAATTTTCGGATTAATGCAAAGTCGTAGAGACAAAGAATGAAAATGCCTAAAGCACCTACTAAAAACAAACTGAAAATTTTTAAGATAGATTCATTACTAATTGTTTGTAACACTTTGCTTAACCTAATGGTAGAAAGTTCACTATTTATTTTTAAAACAGAGATCGAAAAAATGAATAGTGAGAATATAATTTTGAAAAAATTGAGTTTCATCCTCTTCATTAAAATTAAAAGTCCTTTCATTATAATAGAGCTAATATATATCAAATTAGTGAAACAATTTTTTTAATGTTATTATAAAAGTGATCGCAACGATTCAAAAATAAATAAACAAACTCTTTCTCATACGAAGAATCATTTTGAAATGCTGTGTAATCTAGCGTCTGCAAGGCAAAGAAAAAAGAGACCGAGCTAATACTTGCCTCAGTCTCTTATTATATATGCGACTCCGAAATAGGTTCATCCCATATATCGCTCACTATCGTTCTTTGTTCTTATTCTAAAGTAACTTACTCTTGATCAGAATCAATCATAATATCAATTTCGGCATCATCATTTAAATGCTGTGCTAAAAAAGTGACCAACTCTTCCATTGATACAGAAAATTTCAGCATGGGTCCACGCCAACCGTTACGAAAGAAATTCATTTTTATGATGGAAGATCCTTCCGGTTGATACAAAACGATTTTATTGATCTCAGAAAAAGGAACACCTTTTTTATCAAAGCTATTTAGAACAAGCCCATCTTCTGTTATACCACGACTATCTAGTAAAAAGCTGATGAAAATTAGCGCTGACAAGACCCCTTTAGCCAATTCATCTGCAGTTGGTTGACTAATCAGCGTAAACCAAAGAACTAAGATTGCCAGAAAAGGCACGACTAAGTAAACCCAGCGATTTCTAACCGTTCGATAGACGATTTCTCGACGTACCAACCATAAAAACAAACACATAACAAAGACAAATAAAAATAATAGTAAAGTAAATATACTAATCATCTAACTACACCTCTTTTCTCTTTCCAAATACTCGAAAAAGAAATAAAAATTACAAGCAAAAGGACATACAGTACCGATTTCGTTACTGTACGTCCAAAATCATTTCTTCTTATTCAAATGTTTCGTATTTTGCAACAACCATACTTGCTTTTTCTTCTAATAACTCTTGATCTTCCATTGCGCATTGAGCAACTTTGACTACGGCACAATTCGTCATTTTTGAAACAACTTCTCCGATAACTGCTTTTGTAAACCCAATCGGTTTACATGAATATTGCTCTCCTAAATTAATCATTTCTTCCGTCATCAAAATCCTCCTAAACTACCAAGCTCTTTTATAAGGTAACTGTTTTTTTCAAACAGTAATTGCTCTTTCAAATAAACATCATCTAAAAACATTTGTTATTTGACCTGCGATTTATTTCGACCTTACTGGCATTATAGCGTACTGTTTTCGTTTTCACAATTAAAAACTATCAATAAATCGAAACATTTTTTTCAATTTAAAAAAAATTATTCGGCTATTGATCCTGTGATTTTTCAGGACTTTTGTCTTCTTATTTTAAATTTGGAAAACAACATGTCAAATTTTTTATTTTATTTTTAAAAAAAAGCATTATAATATGTAAATATCAGAAAAAAGGGGAATTATTATGAAAAGATTCATTGGTAAAAAAATATTATTCGTGGCAGTCCTATTATTCGTTATTTTTTCTGCCACCACTTATTTTCACCATTCACACAATGTTGGAAAGGATACTGAAAAAGTAAGTAGTTATGCTAAAAAACAAGTTTTACTTGATGTCCCCTTGGAAAGCCAATTCACCGAGCCAGCGTTAGGAAATGGCTGTGAAGTTACTTCACTGTCCATGCTGCTTTCTTATTATGGTTACGAGACTTCTAAAAATCAGTTAGCTCAACAATTGAATTACGTTCCTGTTTTTAATGCTGATGGTACACATGGCGATCCTAATGAAGGGTTTGTTGGGGACATCAGCGGTGGAGATTGGGCAATGGGCGTCTATGTCCCGCCTATCGCTTCGTTGGCACAGACAATCGTAAAAACAGATTATCATACTCTTCCAAAAACCGATGCAACAATCAATGACATTAAGAAAGCTTTACAACAAGGAAAGCCTGTGTGGGCCTCCGTTACTTTAGATTTCCAAGTGCCTACTGATACTGATTTCGTTACTTGGCAAACAAACAATGGGCAAGTAAAAGTGACACCATTAAACCATGCCTGTGTAGTTACTGGTTATGACAATGACAATATTTATGTAAATGATCCTTATGGAGAAAAAAATAGACCCGTAGCAATCAAAGATTTTGAGGCAATTTTCACCTCAATGGGTGGTCAAATGTTGACTTTAGAGAAAAGCTAGTATTTTTATAAAAAATACATTATACTCTAGCTAAATATGATGGAAAGGATTGAGGGAAATGGAAAAAATTCATAAAAAAATAGATCCTAATGAAATTCCGATTATTTTCGTTCGTGATGTAAATGGTCATACACCAACCAAAGTTTCCGTCAAGGAATGGACGGATCGCTATAGCCCAGTTTCACTCAATGAGTTACAGATCAAACTTTATCGTCAAGCATTAGCCTATTATTCTGAGAAAGATTATGCAAAAGCGATTGATTTATTGAAATTTTTAATCTCACAAACAAACTATACACATTTTGAATACATCGAACGTTTGGCAACGATCTATCGAATCATCGATGCTCCACTAAAAGAATTTCAGTTACTTTCTAATACATTATCAATTGCCAATTTGATCCCACTTCCATCTGGTTTAATCAAGAAGTTAGAAAGACGAATGATCACTGTCAAAAAAATGCTGGATAAAGAGTAATCTCTTGCATTTTCTTTGTGTCGTGCTATGATCAAATTGTTTGATTGGGATGTAGCCAAACTGGTAAGGCACTTGACTCTGAATCAAGCAATTGCAGGTTCGAACCCTACCATCCCAATAAAAAAACCAATCAGAAACTCAGTTTTCTGATTGGTTTTTTTATATTCTCTTTAAGTTTACATAATAAAATTATATTTATCCAATGATAGCTAATGCTTTTTTAGGTACTTCTTTTTTGTCAACTTCTTCATATGACTCGACGTGAGCGCCCTTATTAATGATCTTTAAATAATGTCCTTCTTTTAAAATAGATAAACCTGTAAATTCAATCGTTCGTTCATGTCCCTTTTGATCGGCAGCTTTTTGGATATAAGTCGCTGTTCCATATGAATTGACTTCATCTGGTTTTTTCGTCTTGACGTATATCTCTCCTTTTGTTACCAACGGATTTAATTGGTCTACCACACCTGCCATCTCATCGTGGGAATTTTGCGTATAAAACTTCAAGCCCACTAATGCGACTCCTGCAAATAATACCGTTCCAATAACTACTTTTACTATTTTCATTTTTCTACCTCCTATTTTTATTTCATTATATCCATAAAAATAAACGGCTTCATCCGCCTCTAGTTGGAGATTTTTCTCCTACTTTGGCACAAAAGCTTTTGCTCACCCTTGTTCTAAATAATGCTCAATATTAAAAAACGCTCAAAATGGCTAAAACCATTTCAAGCGTTTTTTTAATAATAAAATCATGAGCAACAATTTTGCCATATGATTAATTTCTTGTAATTAATACAGCCTAGTTGGATCATAATGATAAACTACATTCCCGTTCAATAATGCCTTACCTACGACATATTTACGATTCTTTAATTTTAGCCACGCTTCACGAAAAAGCATGACCTCTTCTCTTTTGACTTCAATTTTTTCAATTTTTCCGTCAATCAATTCTTGGATAAGTGCTTCGTATGGATTCATTGTTCTCCTCCGTCACAATCAATACGTAGTAAAAATTGGTTCATGATCTACTTTTGTATCTAGGTCTGTTCTGACATTTACCGTTGTATATAAAACTTTTTCAACAGGTATACTATAATAATTGTCTTCGCTACTGCTGAATTGGTGTACACCTTTTTTCGTCAGAATACCATTGATTTTATTCATCAGTACTCTTTTTTCTACACTATTACTGACCACATAGTAAATCACACGTATATTGTTTACTAAATGTAAATCGACTTCTAACATTACTTGATCCATGAAAATTTCATCCTTTCTTTCGGATCAATTATAGCAAGAAACTTCTTGTTAATCAAAAACCTTTGTATGTCCTTCTTGGTTATCAATTAAAGAAATACTTGCATCATTTGATACAAAATGTTATTTTGTATCAGATATCATTATTATTCTGGGAGGCACTCTCGTGATTGCGATTGGTCAGCTTGTTTTTTACATTCCATTTTTCATCATGCTAAGTATTCTTTTCTATTACATAAATTGGACAAAAAAGAAACTATCTGTTTTACTTGTTTCTCTTCCAAGCATCTATTTTACTTATCAAATCTTTTCTTTCCGCCATTGGGAAATCCCTTCTGTCTTAATTAGACATGTCATTAGTTTAGTTATTTCAGTCATTATACTGATACTTTGGATATTTTATTTATTAAATAAACAAGATTAGTGTGTGTATAGATTGTGAACAATCGAACAAAAAATGAGTGTGAAAAAAGTGAGCAACCACTTTTTCACACTCATTTTTGATCATTCATTTACACCAAAGAAAGGTTTGAACCGTTCAAGGATTGATGCTTGTTTTAAATCAATAAACTGTTGGGCAACAGAAAATTTGTCCTCTAGCAATTCTTTATTTGATTCAATCAAAATTTTTGCTTCTTCGTACTTCTTTTCTTTACATAGTTGTTTGACTTCATTCAATACATCACCAGCACTCATCTTTTCACCTACTTCAGTTATTAGGAACCTGTTGATATAAAAGGTTGTCTCAATGTTGAATGTTTACGATTCTTTCACACAATGAACTTTCTTCCGCAGCACAAAAGCTATTCTTTTTGATCACTTGACGTGATAAACCGGATCGACTCTTGGTACTCACGATAGTCTCTACTATAAAGATCTGTTAATCGATCTGGCAAAACGAACCAAGCTGGATGGTACCCATTTACAGTGACAGGAAATCCTTTCTCTTGCAGACTATCACCATCCCAGCGTAAGGCAATCGCTGTTTTGCCTGACCATTTCACTAAAGCAACAGAATAACCTTTTTTCGTCTGCGTACCATCTTCTAAAATTTTGAGAATTTCAATTTTTTCTTTAGGAGCTGTAACCTCTTGTGGACGTACTATTCTTTCCCCTCCTTATTTGACCACTAACACACTGCAGGGCGCATGAGTAACAACGTAAGAAGCTGTAGAGCCGACTAAAGCTTGTTGGATTGCTCCTTTACCAGTAGCCCCCATGACAATCAAATCGATCGCTTCTTGTTGTGGAAACACCGTCCCAATCAAGTTACGTGGGTCACCCGTTTCAACAATAGCATGGATGTCATTGATCCCATATTCTTTCGCATCATGGATCTTTTTTAACATTTCGACTTCTATCTTCTGTTTTTCTTCTGCATAGATTTTTGAAAATGCGTAGGCGCTATGTGTCAACTCTACTTTATTGATGATCGAAACGATAAATAATTCGGCTTCATTATCTTTCGCTAAATCTAGCGCTTCCAAAAAAGCTTGTTCTGATTGCTTAGACCCATCGACAGCTACCATTATTTTTTGATATCTCTTACTCATGTTATCGCCTCCTTGTTTCTATTATTGTAACATCACATGCTAAATTTAAAAAAAATTACGCTGTTTTCAATTATTTCGTATTTATTTTCAAAAAATGTAGCTTTTTTTTACTTGTTTCTAGTGTTTATTTTTCTCATCAATTGTCCTTGTTAGTGGTTTATTTTAAACGTTTATGACGGTTTTCTCATTGTTTTTCACATTTTATGATAATCTGTTTGTTACAAAAAACGTATCTTTGTTACAAAGTGTCATAGAGCTTTTACCTATGAAATATTTTCCCATGGTAAAGTATTCCTCGTTGGACACAACAAAACTATTTTTAAATTTATGAAGGAGATC